>CAZXDO010000053.1:0-35353 GCA_964639325.1 uncultured Candidatus Saccharibacteria bacterium | reverse complement strand
ATGTGTTGTTTTTTATTCTTTTATGTGCTTTATAACAACTCTTCTTTCTTTACCTTCTCCAATACTTTCTGTCTCCATTTCCGGATGGGCTGAAATTTCCATATGAACAATTCTTCTCTCGTATGAATTCATAGAAGGGAGCTCTACGTCTTCTTTGGTTATTGTTGCTTTTTTAACAGCCGCTCTAGCCAGTTCGGTAATAAGGCGTTCTCTTTCTTTGCGATAATAATTTAAATCAATTACGTGGTGGGGTAGATCGTGCTTTCTTAATATCTGATTAATAATAATATCAAGAGCCGACATTACTTGAGAAGTAACCTTTTCACGGATAGACTCGTCGTCAATTTTAACCATTATCTTTCTATGCTCTTCATCAACACTTAACTCAACTTTGTCATCGTTAAAACCCATAAGGGTTATCATTTCTTTTATTTCGTTAATTATTTTTTCCATTTTCTTTTTTGTTATTTTCTAACTTCTCATCTGTCTCGGCTATTTTTTTATTTATAACAAACTGCTGGCCAATTGAAAATAGAGACGAGGTTATCCAATACACAGCAAGAGCTGAAGGAAGTTGAATTAATATAACAAAAGAAAGAATGGGGGCGATGTAAACCATTGAATTTCCCATTTTTGCTATAGGGTTGTTGTTTTGTTGATTGTTGCTTGTTTTATTAATTGCTAAGGAAATTTTTCCTTGGAAATATTGAAGTATGGCGGCAACCGCAACAACAGGAATAACTATTTCGGTAAGGTTTATCAAACCAAAAGCGGTTACGTGGTTAAAAGTTTCGGTTATCAACTCAGGATTCCTAAATATTCTGAAGAGGGCAAAAAATATTGGAAGTTGAATAATTAAAAGAAGAAACCCGGAGAACGGGTTAAGTTTGTGTTCTTTGTAAAGATTCATAAGCTCTTTTCCTTGCTTTTCTTTATCTTCCTTGTATTTCTTTTTTATTTCGTTAACTTTGGGTTGTATTTTTCTTATTAAAGCCTGGTCTTTAGAGCTTTTATAAAAAAAGGGAAGAAGAACTACTCTTATAAGGAGGGTGAGAATAATAATCGCCAAACCTAAATCACCAAGAGATATGTTTTGGTATACCCATATCAAAAGAGAAAGAATTGGTTCAAAAACATAATTATTAAATAAGTTGGCCATATTAGTTATTAAATATTTCTTTTTTTATTTCTTCTTCCAGTTGTTGATAAGATAAATCAAGAGGTTGGGGAGCGGCGACAATTATCTTACATCCTTGAGTTTTTTCCAAGGGGTATTTCTTTATTATCTCCCTAATTCTTCTTTTTATTTTATTTCTTTCAACTGCTTTTTGGGATATTTTTTTACTTACTACAATAATGGGTTTGGTATTGTTTTTGGTTTTTTTTACAAAAACCAGCTTTTGCTCCTTCATTCCGTTATTTTGTAAGCTCTTCCCTATTTTTTCTTCTGCGGTTTTTTACAACTTTTTTACCGCCGGCACTTTTGTTTCTTTTTAAGAAACCATGTGTCTTTTTTCTTTTCTTCTTTTTTGGTTGATACGTTCTTTTAGGCATGTTTTTTAAAATTTAATATCTTTTTTTAAACCTTGTTATTGTGTTAATAATCACCCCTTTACTATTACAAAGAAAGTGATTTTCGACGGGGCGTAAATGGGCCTGCTCAGAAACAAACTCTATCCATAAAGAATAAAGTAATTTTTAAACGTTTTCAAGGAAATTTAAAAGAAAAAACAAAACTAGTTATCCACACTTTATTAACAACTAGACCACATTTGTTTGGTTGGTAATATCTTGAACAAAGTTTTAGTATTAAGATAAATAGAATTTAATTTTTTTCATAACACATGAATACAAAAGATATTTGGAAAGCTGTTTTAGGAGAGGTTGAACTTCAGATTTCTAAACCAAATTTTTTAACTTGGTTAAAACAAAGTCAGTTAGTGGAAAAGGATGACAAAAAAGGTAAGGTGATTGTTGGTTTACCAAATAACTTTGCCAAAGAATGGGTTAAAAATAGATACCATAAACTTATACTAGGTTCTCTTAGAAATATAGATGGTGGAATAAAAGAAATAGATTATGTGGTTGTAAACGAAAAAACAAAACCCGCGACCATCAAGGAAAATAAAAAAATAAAAAAGGGTCAAGAAACAGAATCTCAAAACTCTCTTATTGAAACAAGGGTTGATTCAAAAACAAATCTAAATCCTCGCTACACTCTTGATACTTTTGTGGTTGGCGGTTCAAATGAGTTAGCTTATGCCGCTGTTCAGGCAGTAATAAATAACGTGGGAACAAAATATAATCCTCTTTTTATTTACGGAAAGGTTGGGCTTGGAAAAACTCATCTCATTCAAGCCGCTGGAAATGAGGTGGTTAGAAGAGGAAAGAAAAAATCTTCTGTTCTTTATGTAACCTCCGAAAAATTTATAAACGATGTGGTTTGGGCTATTAGAGACAAAAGAATGGAAGATGTTAAAAAGAAGTATAGAGACATTGATATGTTAATAATAGACGATATTCAGTTTATTAGTGGAAAAGCAGCAACGGAACAAGAATTTTTTTACACTTTTAATGCTTTATATGAACAAAACAAACAGATTATATTATCTTCGGATCGTCCTCCGGCTTCCATTCCTACCCTTGAAGAGCGCCTTAGAAGCCGTTTTGAGGGGGGGATGGTAGCAGATGTCAGTTACCCCGACTACGAGACGCGTCTAGCTATATTAAAAACCAAAGCCCAGGCAAATAATTGGTCTATAGAAGAAAAAATAACTGAGGTTATTGCTGCTAAGGTCCAAAAGAATATTAGGGAGTTGGAGGGTGTTTTAAATAAAGTGATTTTTTACCAAGATTTTAAAAATGAAAAAATAAACACAAAAAGACTCGAAAAAATAATTAGTGAAACTTCGGAAACTCCATCGAAAAATATTACCGTAAAGGATATAATAAAAACAGTGGCTGGTTTTTTTGAGCTTAAAGAAATGGATATTGAAAAAAGAAGTAGAAAAAAAGAAGTAGTTCAACCTCGTCAAATTTCTATGTATTTAATGAGAGATATTTTAAAAATGTCGTATCCAAATATTGGAGAAAAATTAGGTAAAAGAGATCACACAACCGTAATTCATGCTTGTAATAAAATATCAAAGAAAATAAATGAAGATTCTACCTTAAACCAGAAAATTATGTTGATAAAAGAGCAATTATATAGATAAATTATTCATATCCTAAAAAGAAATCAACAAGTAATTAAGTTTTTATTAGATAGATATCCAGTAGTTATCAAGTTACAAAAACGCTTGGTTGTGAAAAAAACACGAGTTATCCATAATAAATAAAACACCTACTACCACTACTATGAAAATAATAATATTAAAAGATAATTTAATAGATGCCCTAAACTCTGTGGAAAAGTCTATTGGTTCCGGAGAAAATCTTCAGATTTTAAAAAATGTTAAGATTGAGGGCTTAGAAAACAACCAAATAAAATTTATTTCTACTAATTTAGAATTAGCTATAGAACATATATCTTCTGGAAAAGTTGTTGATAAGGGTGTAGTAATTATTTCTTTTGATATTTTAAGTAAGATTGTTAAAAATATTAATTCGGAAAAAATTCAATTAGAAAGTAGTAAACAAAAATTAACTATCAAAGCTGATAATTATGAAGGTGTTTTAAATTCTGAGAAACCCGAGGAGTACCCAATTATTCCTACAATTCAAGACAAATCAAAATCTTTATCAATAAATTCAAATATTCTAAAAAAATCTTTAGAAAGAGCTTTAACAGCTACGCATTATTCAGAAATAAGACCGGAAATAAATGGAGTTTATTTTTATTTTGATAATAACCAACTAACTCTCGTGGGAACTGATAGTTTTAGGTTAGTTGAGGAAACCTTGAAACAAAATGAAACGTCTTCTAATTTCAACTCTCTTAAAATAATAATCCCTTTAAAAACAGTAGATAGTGTTTTAAGGGTTTTTGGCGAAGATAAGGAAATTGATATTTTTACCGATTCTAATCAAATTCTTTTTAAAGCCGAGGATAGAGTAATAATATCAAGACTTGTTGACGGTAATTTTCCGGATTATAAAAGTATTATTCCTAAAAACACAAATGAAGAAATTTGGGTTGATAGAGAGGAATTAATTAACGCAGTAAAACTTACAAAAGTTTTTGTTGGTAAAGCCAATGATATTGTTTTTAAAATACCTAAAAAAGGAAAAATTTTAGAAGTTTATTCTACAAACGACACTATAGGGGAGAACAGGTATCGTGTTCCTGTTTCAATCAAAGGAGAACAAAAAGAAGAAATGGAAATATCTTTTAATTGGAAATATGTTTTGGATGGATTGAAAATTTACAAAGATGAAGATGTTGTTTTTGGTATAACCGAACCGGAAAAACCCGTTACTATTAAAACTAAAAAGGAAAAGAATATTATTTATGTAGTTATGCCTATTAGGAGGTAGTGATTAAAACAAAAAACCCATTAATAATTTATTAGTGGGTTTTTTTATTTTTTAAAAACAATTAAAGATTCTCTTTTTTGAACACCTTCTTCGTCGGTTACTCTTATTTCTATAGAGTTTTGTGATGATAATGGTTTATTAAGGTAGTAAAAATAACTATAATTATTTCCCGAAATGTTTAATTTTTGTACCAACTTATTATTAAAGTATAGTTCTATTTTATTTAATGTGTTTATAGAATTTATATCTGCTTGAATTATAAAAGGACCATCAATATAATCTCCGTTTTGGGGTTTTTTGAATTGAATAGATAAATTATTTTTAGTGGAAATATTAGTAAAATCTATATTTCCAGGAAGGGTTTTGTTGTATTTATAAAAATTAGGAATATTTTTTCTAGCCCAATTAGTAACAGACAATTCCCAATTTAAGTATTGGGGGTCTTGAGTTGGGTTTTGAGGCGCTTCTCCTAAGGGTTTCTCTTTGTTTACCCAATGAAGAATAGAGTGAATTTGGGGGTAGGTTTCATTATCAACAACAGGAAGAAAAACTGACTCGCCATTTAACATAGGTTTATTAATTAAATCATCTTTTTGGGGTCGGCTAAATACATCTTTTGGGAACTTTTCTATTTCAAAAACTTTGTTTAAAAAATCACTCCACATTGGAACAGCGGCAAGAATACTGGATCCTTGTTGGTGCATAGGGGTGTTGTTGTTGTTACCGGCCCAAACACCTATTGTTAAATAAGGAGTATACCCCATTGCCCAGGCATCTTTATAATCATTCGTTGTTCCCGTTTTAAGAGCTACTTCCCGCCCGGGGAATACCGTCATACCAAGACTGCTCTGAAAAAGGTCTGAGCGCAGGTTTTTATCCGATAGGATTTGATTTATTTTCCTAACCGGTTCCTTGTCAAATACTTTTTCTGATTCATTTTTGTATTCCTCTATTACTTTACCTTCCGAATCTTCTATTTTAAGAACAAGAGATTGTTCGTGAAAATTTCCTTCTTCAGCTAAAGTTGCGTATGCATTAACTAATTCTATAAGTTTGATTTCTCCACCTCCCAAAACCAAAGAAAGTCCATATCTCCACCTCTCTTTTAAAGTAGAAACACCAAAGTCATTAAGAGTTTTTAAAACATCATCAAAACCAGCTAAATACAAAGCCTTGACAGAAGGTACGTTTATTGACTGTGACAATCCTTCTTCCATAGATACGGGACCGCGAAAAACTCCATCAAAATTATCCGGATTAAAACAGTTGCTGTTTTTATCTGATGTAGATGTAATTATAGCCGGGCAGTTAGGATCTCCGGAGGTAAATTCGGTGTGAGTGTCATAAATTATTGTTTTTGGTGTGTATCCCTTTTCAAAAGCAGTAAGGTAGGCAAAAGGCTTCAAAGCTGAACCCGGTTGACGAAGCCCTTGTACAGCAACGTTAAAGTTTCCTTCAATTTCTTCGCTAAAATAATCTCTAGAACCAACCATGGCTAATATCTGGCCCGTTTTTGGATCTTGCGCCACAAGAGCTGCGTTTTTTCCACCATAAAGGCTTTCATTTCGTTCTGCGCCTTCTTTTATTACTTCTTCGGCTATTTCCTGAATTTCCCAATCAAGAGTGGTTATTATCTTAAAACCACTGTTTAAAGTTGTTTCTCTTCCGTATTTTTCAATAAGGTAATCTTTAACAGCTATTGAAAAGTGAGGGGCTTTAATTGTTCCCAAAGAAGGGGGGCTAAAAGAAATTTCCTTAGATTTACTTATTTCAGCCTCTTCTTTTGTTATAAGACCTAATTCTGCCATTCTGTTTAACACATAATCTCTACGGCTTATTAATTCTTCAACGTGACTGCCCCAGGGAGAGTAGTAACTCGGAGCTTTAGGGAGAGCAGCTAGAGTAGCTGCTTCAGAAAGACTCAATTCTTCTATTGGTTTATTAAAAAAAGTTTGACTAGCCGCCTCAACTCCATAAGTATTAGATCCGTAGGGTATTTGGTTTAAATAAGCAGAAAATATTTCATCTTTACTGTATTTGGACTCGAGTTTAATAGCAAGAATTAATTCCTTAACTTTTCTTTCTATGGTTTTTTCGTTTGTTAAAAATACATTTTTAACTAACTGTTGGGTTATAGTTGACCCTCCCTGAGCAAACCCCCCTTCTTTAATGTCTATAATAAGAGCTCTTACAATACCTTTCCAATCAAAAGCAGGTTGGTTATAAAAATTTGAATCTTCCGTGGCTAAAGTTGCATTTTTTACATTTTCCGGAACTTTATCAAAAGGAACTATTGTTCTTTTTTCTTCTCCAAACATTTCATATAAAAGAACCTCTCCGGTTCGGTCATATATCTTTGTTGATTGGCTTACTTTTCTAGAGCCAAATTGTTCTAAAGGGGGTAATTGATTGATTATATTAAAAGCATAAACTACTCCGCTTATTAAAATTATTAAAAATAAAACAACAAAAGAAAGGACGGTTATATAAAAACGCTTCTTTTTTATTTTTTTCTGTTTTTTTGAAAGTTTTTTCTTTTTAGGCATATTAGTTAGCAATAAAGTAATTATAACCTAGTTATTTTATTTTATAAATTATAATTTTAATAAAAAAACCGCCAGTTTTTATGAACTGGCGGAATGTTTTTAGTCTTCTTCTTCGTCCCACCCCACTTCTTCGGCTTCAGTACTTTCAAACCCCTCTTGGTCGTCATCGCTTTCTTCCTCGTCTTTGTTCCAATCATTATCATCTTCTGTTAATTCTTCATCATTTGAATCATCACTCCAGTCCATCCCTTCATCTTCTTCACTTACTAAAACATCAATTTTTTCTACTAATTTTTCTTCTAAGTTGGTCTTGGTCATAGTATTTTTTTGGCTACAAACACAAACCAAACCGACCTTTGTTTTCTTTTGTTAATTATTGTTTTAAAAATTTACTGCGTAATCGGATTTTGTTTATTTTACAAACCGATACAGAAGCAAACTCTGTTTATATTATTTATTTTTTTTAAAAAGTCAAGAGCTTGTTTAATCTTCAACGGCAATAGCTATAGCCAGAGCATCGGTCGTGTCGTCAATGTATTTGTTGGTGGGTATTTTAAGAATATAACTAACCATTTTAGCCACTCCTTTTTTAGAGGCGTTTCCATAACCAGTAACCGATGTTTTAATTTGGTTAGGAGATATCTCTACAAAAGGAATTGATTTTTTGGCAAGTGTTACCAATATTACTCCTCGGGCCTCTGCTACTCTTATAGCCGTTTTTTTGTTTTTTGAGAAAAACAATTTTTCAACACCAACCTTGTCCGGTTTGTTTTCTTTAATAAGTTTTGATAGTTCTTTTTCTAGATCAACAAGCCTTTCACCCGCTTCTTTTTTTTTAATTTCAATAATTCCAGCCTTTTTAAACAAGAACTTTCCTTTATTGCTTTCAATTAACCCATAACCAATCCTAGTGGTACCCGGATCTATTCCAAGAATTAACATATTGGTTTTTTATAACGAAGAAGTGTATACCTCTGTAACATCTTCATTTTCTTTTATTTTGTCAACTAAGTTTTTTAACTTTTTTCTATCCTCTTTGTTTATTTCTTGAGGAAACTTAGCTTTCCATTTTCCTGTTTGGTTATTTTTTTCAAAAGCCCAAGTTACACTTCCGGGGTCGGCCCATTTTGCTTCCGGGATGTCGTTTAAAATAGATTTTATTTTTTGGATGGTTCTTTGTTGGTTATCGGTGTCGGCGATTATTAATATAGCAATTCCTGCCGGTCCATAAGCCTCTAGTTGAATTTCTTTTGTTTTTTCGGCAGTTTCTAGCGCCTTTCTTAAAGCGTTTTCTATATTGTTTTTAGGAACGTTATTTTCCTTAGCTTGTTCAATTACCCTTTTAAGCTCAGTATTGGCTTCCGGGTTGGGGTTTTGTTTTGCTGCATCAGAGATAGCTTTAATATATCTTGAAAAAACCTTGCTTTTTTCCTTGTCGGCAACCTCTTTTTTTCTTTTTATTTTACTCCATTTATTGTGCCCGGACATATTTTGTGTATTGTTTTAGTTTTGTATAGGAAGAGTGAGGTGAAAAGAACTTCCGCGGCCGGGTATTGATTCGGCCCAAATATTTCCTTTATGTTTTTCAATTATTTTTTTGGCGATATAAAGACCCAATCCACCACCCAAAGGAGCGGTTTTGATACCTTCTTTTGTGCGGTAAAATTTTTGGAATATCTTTTCTAGTTCGTTTTTTTGAATTCCGATACCAGTGTCGCTTACAATAATTTCAGCAAAATTATCTTTGTTTGTTAGAGAAACATCAACAGAACCCCCGTTATTGTTATATTTTATAGCGTTATCAATAAGGGTAGATATAACAGCTGTTATTTTTTGGGGATCAACAATGGATAAAGCTTTGTCAATGGACGATAGGGAAACAGAAACTCCGTAGCTTTCTGCAACATCTTTTGCTTTTTCGGTTATTTCTCTAACAAGATCGGAGAGATTTATTTCTTTGAATTCATAAATGTATTTACCTTCCTCTAATTTGTTTATTTCAGAAAGGTTTTTAATTGTTTTAATAAGCAGGTTGGAGGTTTGAATACCTTTATTTATTGTTTCAATATCCAAATTTGAACCCTTTTTAATCTTCTCTTTGGCTTCTTTAAAAATATTAATTATTTCTTTTAGGGGTTCTTGGGTTTGTTGGGTAAAGTTGGTGGTAAATATTGATTTCGATTCGGAAATATTTTTCTCTTTAGTTTTGTTTTGGATTATTTTAATAAAACTTGTCGAGTTTTGTTTTTTATTAACCGTTTTTGAAAACACAGCAATAAGATTAAGGCCGTTTTCTGTAGACATTTCGGTTATTTGAGGCCATCCGGATTCTGAGATTTGTTTGACCATCGGAGCCAGTGAAGGAAAAATTACCTGAACCAAGGGTTTGAGTTTTTCATTTTTCATAAAACCGGGGGAAATGGTTTGGTTTTTTATTTCTTCTTCTTTTATGCCAAAAATTTTTTCAGCAGCAGGATTAAAGGTGGTGATTTTGAATTCGGGAGTGTAGATAATCACCGCTTCTTTCATGTTTTCAGTGATTATTTTGAAATGGTCTGGTTCGAGAGTGTTTTTTAATTTAATTTCTGATAATTCTATTTGAGTTAAAACAACAACTACAAAAAATATAATAAAGAATAAACCTGATATTATTGGAAAGATGGTTAAATTTGAAAAAAAGGCTGCGGCGGAAGAGGCGGCTCCTATTACCAAAGAAAGCGTTGTGGGGAGAAAGTAGGGGGAGTTTTGAAGAAACCTAAAACCGGTTTTTATTTTATTAAACATAAGAAATAAAAGTATGTTTATATTATAGGGTATTTGCTTAAACTAAGTAAATCTTTTAGAAAACTAAAACAAGGTCTCCTTTTGTTTTTGGGGAATTAAGCGCTTAACCAAGCTTTCAAAACCAAGTGATTTTAGATAATTAATTAAATCCCCGTTTTTTGGAGAGTATCTTATATCTTCAAGAGATACATTTAGTTTTAAATCCTTTTTTATAGTGGCCAATTTTTTTGAAAGAATTGCTTGTTTTTTGTTTTTTCTTAACTTTTCAAAAACCAAACCTTTTTCATTGGTTGTTTTTTTATAGATCTCTTCAATAGTTCCGTATCTTGAAAGGAGCTCTTGGGTGGTTTTAGGGCCTATACCGGGAACTCCGGGTATGTTGTCGGAAGAATCTCCGGCGAGTCCCTTGTAATCTGTAAGTTGTTTGGGGGTTATCCCAAAACGTTCTATTACTTTATCTTTGTTGTAGTGGTTCATTTGAGAAACTCCTTTTTGAGGAACCAAAACGGTTGTATTTTTATGGTCTATCAGTTGGAGGGCGTCTAGGTCTCCAGTTAGAACAATTATTTTTATTTTTTTGTTTTCACAGAATTTTTTAACAAGCGTACCAAGAACATCATCAGCTTCAAAACCTGATTTTTCTACTGTTTTTATTCCAAAATTTTTAAATAAATTATAAGCCTCTAATATTTGTTCTTTCAGTTCTTCGGGGGCTTTGGGACGGTGAGCTTTGTATTCTTGAAATAATTCTTTGCGAAAGGTTTTTTTGGGTGTATCAAAAGCGGCTGCAACATAATCAGGTTTTTCATTTTCAAAAACCCTTAAAAGAGTGTTGGTTAAGCCGTATATGGCGCCGGTAGGTTTCCCGTCTTTAGTTTTTAACGGGGGGAGAGCGTGAAAGGCTCGATGAATAAACGAATTAGCATCGATTAAAAGAACTTTTTTTTCTTTAGTGTCCATTTTTTTGTTCTATTAATCTTTCTTTGTTGTTTTTTCCGTGAGAAAACTTTAGCCAAATAGATTTTTTCGGAATTAAGTTTTTAACCCTATCAGCCCACTCAACAACTACGATGTTTTTAGGGTTTTTTATAATTTCTTTAAACCCAAGATTAACCAAATCTTCTTCTTTAATTCTATAAGCATCAATATGAAAAAAGTTTTTATATAAATTTTTTGGTATTGCGTATTCTTTCATGATCAAGAAAGTGGGACTGACAACCCTATTTTTTATTCCTAAAGCTTCAGCAAAAAATTGAGTAAATTTGGTTTTACCAGAACCCAAGTTTCCTTCTAAGGCGATGACTGCGGCGTGAGGATATTTTTTTTCTATTTCCTTAGCTAAGAACCGGGCTATTTTTTTAGTTTCTTTATGAGATGAAAGAATTTTTTTTATTTTATTTTCCATACCAAAACTTCAATACTTAGTATCGGTAACCAAGATGTTTATAAGCCGTAGAAGTAGCTACCCGGCCACTGGGGGTTCTTTTGAGTAGACCCATTTGAATAAGAAAAGGTTCGTAAACCTCTTCAACGGTGCCTACTTCTTCATTTAAAGAAGCGGCGAGGGATCGAGCTCCCACAGGGCCTCCATTAAATTTTTCTATTATTATTTTTAATAAGCGGCGATCGGTTTCTTCAAGGCCTAGGTTGTCTATTTCCATCATTTGAAGGGTTTTTTTAACGGACTCTTCGTTAATTTCATTAGTTTTGTGAACTTGGGCCCAATCTCTAGAGCGTTTTAAGAGACGATTCGCAGTCCTAGGAGTAAACCTGGATGTTTCGGCTAATTTTTCAATAGCTGTTTCGGTTATGGGCACTTCAAGAATTTCAGCAGAGCGTTTTATTATTTTTTCTATATCCTTTTTGGTATAATAATCAAGCCTAAAAACACCTCCAAATCGAGACCTAAGAGGGGAAGAAAGAAGATTGGCTTTAGTGGTAGCCCCAACAACCGTAAAGGGAGGGAGTTCAATTGACAGTGTTTTTGCGGATGGTCCTTTGCCGACTATAAGGTGGAGAGAGCGGCTTTCAAGGGCGGGATAAAGAATTTCTTCTACTGCTTTGTTTATTCTGTGGATTTCGTCTATAAAGAGAATCTCGTGGGGTTCAATGTTGGTTAGAATAGCCGCAATATCACCGGTTCTTTCTAAAGAAGGTCCGGAAGTGGTTTTGATTGATGCGTTCATTTCCTTGGCTACAATATAAGCAAGGGTTGTTTTTCCCAAACCAGCTTGGCCATAAAAAAGAAGGTGGTCACAAGATTCTTCTCTTTCTTTAGCAGCGTCAATTATAAGCTTGAGGTTTGATTTTACTTTTTCCTGGCCTATATAGTCATTCCATTTTTTAGGCCGAAGGATTAATTCTATTGGTCGGGTTTTCATATTTGACAATGTATTGTTATTGTGCTATATTTAGGGGGTTAATTTTGAAAATTTTGATAAATCCTGTTTAGGGACCTGTGGGCAAAAATTGGGAATTGTTTTTAGAATTAGGTTGTTTTGGCTTTTAGCTGGGGCACACCTCAAAACTTTCCCTTTATTCTGCTAGCCGGCGGATAACCATACAATTTTGTCCACAGGTCTTTGAGCGGGATTTTTTAATATACACTCCAATCAATTGGTCCGGTTAATCTTTCAATTTCTTTGAAGTCGGTTAACCCTTTTGTAACCTTAAGGACGCCGTCTTCTTGCATAGAAACCATACCTTCTTCTCGGGCCAGTTTTTTAAGTTGTATCTCTGTAGGGTTTTTATATATTTCTTCCTCAATACGGTCAGTAACCAAGATGATCTCAAATATTGAGGTTCTTTTTTTGTAACCAGTATAGTTGCACTCTTTGCAGCCCTCGGGATTGGGTTCATAAATTTTTGGGTCTTTGTAATTTTCTTTATTTACTCTATCGGGAAGGTTTTTTAAAAAATTATCTAATTTTTCTTTTGTTTCATTATCCAGCTCAACTGGTTTTTTACATTTTTCACATAATTTTCTCACAAGTCTTTGAGCAATAATAACTGATATAGCCGGACCGAGTATGTTTGGTTTGGCCCCAAGATCAAGAAGGCGAGGTATGGCCCCAACAGCATGGTTTGTGTGGAGAGTGGAAAAAACCATATGGCCGGTAAGAGAAGCGTTCAAGGCAATACTGGTGGTTTCTGCGTCTCTTATTTCACCAACCAAAATTACGTCAGGGTCTTGGCGGAGGATAGAACGAAGACCGCTGGCAAAAGTATAATCAGAGTCTTTGTCTACTTGGGTTTGGGAGATTCCTTCAAGATGGTATTCTATAGGGTCTTCAATAGTTATTATTTTTATTTTAGGGTCAACCCTTTTTCGGAGAAAGGAGTAAAGAGTTGTTGTTTTACCGGAACCGGTAGGACCGGTGTTTAATATTAGTCCATTGGGTTTGTCTATTTCTTTCTTAATTATTTCTAAATCATCTTCCCGCCACCCCAACTCTTCCATGTTTATTTTAAGAGCTTGGGGGTCAAGAAGGCGCAAAACAACTGTTTCGCCATACTCTGAAGGGATAATCGATGTTCTTATTTCTATTGCTCTATTTGGAAGGTTAATTGTAAATCTCCCGTCTTGGGCCTCGTCGCGAACGTTGAGTTTTAGATTAGAGAGAAGTTTTATTCTTGTAATGACGGATTTATGAACCTCTTCGGATAATCCATCAAAAACAGTATGAAGCATGCCGTCCACCCTAACTCGGAGAGCGTTTTTTTCTTCACCGGGTTCAAGATGAACATCGGATGACCGAAGGGAAATAGCTCCCCCGAGAATTGTTTCTAAAATTTTAGAAACACGTTTTCCTTGAAAATTTTGAACAAAAGAAGAGAAGTTTTCTAGAGTTTTAACCTGGTTTTTTAAATTTTCAATTTCTTTAGGGTCTATTTTTACGCTACCGGTTATTTCTTTGCTTTCTTCTTTTATATATTTGTAATAACCCCAAGTATTTTTGAGGCCTGATTTGGAAGTAATAAAAATTGTAAGGTCGTAATTTTTTTCGAGGTCTTCAATTATTTTCTTTGTTTCCGGTTTTTGAGGGTCGCATACCGCAATAACAAGCTTTTTACCAGCTAATTTAACAGGAACAAGAAGTGCTTTTCTGGCGTCTTCTTCTTTAACAAGTTCCATAGCTTTTATTTCAGTAGGAGTTTTAATTGAGACAAGATCAAGGTAGCTTAATCCGTATTTTTCAGCCTTTCTTTGAGCAGCTCTTTTTTCGGCTCCACGCTTTTGTTTTAGAAGAAATTTTTCTAATTTAAAGTCTTCTTCCATACCCAGTATATCAACTTCCAGAGCTAAACGACTCTTTAGCTCTTGTATGTTGGATTAGTCTTAGTCCTAAAAACTTTCGACCTTGAGATGTTTTTAAATAATTTTCTCGTCGTTTAGCGTCTTCTTCATTAAGACAGGCTTCAAAATATATTAACTTGAAAGGTGATTTAAATTTCATACTAAATGATTTTCCTTCTTTATGTTCTTTTATTCTTCTTTTTAAATTATTTGTATATCCTATATATCTATTTCCGTCTTTGATACTTTCTAAAACGTACACATAAAAGAACATACTGGAAGTTGTATTACTGGGCATATCTTTAGATTATCTTAATTGGAGGGGGTTGGCAATACAGCGTTAATAGATTTGCTTGTATTGACAATTTATTGTTTTAGTTATATAATATGGGTAGAAAATAAAAAATATTAAAAGATTGGAGGATTTGTTATGAAACGAAAAGGTTTAATTTTGTTGTTGTCGTTGTTTTTCTTAACCGGATGTTATTACGGTAGCTACTTGCCCTATGTTAAGGTTGACACTAATATCCCAATAGGAGGATCAGGAGTGGTTGTTACTAATAACATTCCCGGTTCAAAAATTACGGTAAAGAAGGTAGGTTTTCGAAGTTCTGGTGTAATTAAAGAACTTGAAGCGGGAGAAACAGTTTTTGTCAGAGCTGAATTTGTAATGGATCATCAGGAAATGATAATTACAGCTGTGGGAAGAGTTGATTCTACCTATATTGGTTCTCGCAGTAGAAAGTTTTACTTTTATCCCCAACGCCAGAGAATTTACCATTGGGACGTTGATTACCTTAATCGGGGAAGGTATTAATCTTAGTTTTACGAAACAAACCCACTAGACACTTAAGTCGGTGGGTTTTTTTATTTGAAAAGCGGTTATATAATTCAGTTATGCCCGAATTACCTGAAGTTGAAACAACTGTTCGTGGTTTAAAAAGAAAACTAACCGGAAAAAATCAAGGTTGGAGAATTGTTAATATTTGGACTGATTGGCCGAAATATTTCAAATCTGCAAATCAAAAACCTTGCCGGGAAGGAGTTTTTAAAAAGTGTGTTTTAGGGGAAGAAATAAAGAATGTTTCCAGAAAAGGGAAGAATATTCTTATAACCTTATCAAACCATAAAATTATTCTCATTCACCAAAAAATGAGCGGCCATCTTCTTCTGGGAAAATGGGAAAGAAGAGAAAATGTAAATAACGTTGATGATATTTGGAAAAGCGAGAAATGGATACCCGTTCCTTTTAAAGATTTTTTAGCTGATTTTAAAAATCGTTTTATTCATCTCATTTTCTTTTTAAAAAAAGATAATGAAGAAACTATGATGGCTCTTTCTGATATGAGAAAATTTGCCAAGGTTGTGTGCGGAGAGGAGAAAAAAGTTTTCGATGTGTTAGAAAAAGAGGTGGGTGACGATCCGACTAGCCCTAAATTTTCTTTTGAAGATTTTAAGAGAATTATTAAAAGTAAAAAAGGGAGAATAAAAACCGTTTTAATGAAGCAGGAATTAATAAGCGGGGTGGGAAACATCTATTCAGACGAAGCTCTTTGGGAAGCCGGTATTCATCCTTTAGTTTCGGCAGAAAAGATAAGTGATAAAAAACTTAAAAAACTTTACATAGCCCTAAGAAGCATCTTAAAAGAAGCGGTTAGTTTGGGAGGGACAAGTATTGATGATTACCGCACTCCTAAAGGCAAAAAAGGTGATTATGGAAAAAAACTTTTAGTATATCAAAAAGATGGCGAGCCGTGCCCCAAGTGCGGAGAAGAAATAAAAAGAATAAAAGTGGGAAGCAGGTCGGCAAGGTTTTGTCCCAAATGCCAGGGAAAGAAATAACAAGCACCAAGCACCAAATGACAAATAAACCAAGAATAAAGAATTAAGAATTAGGAATTATGAAAAAATATAAAAAAAACAACAAAGCCCTTAATTTGCAATTCATTATTCCTAATTCATTGTTTGATATTTTGAGCATTGAACATTGTAATTTATTTGTTATTTGGAGTTTGTAATTTAGAATTTAAATAATCTATGATTATTTGTTTATATGGTCCAGATTCATACAGAAAAAAACAAAAGCTTAATGAGCTTCTTTCTTTGTATAAATCAAAACACAAGAATCTTGATTCAGTTTTTTTTGATTTAGAAGAAAATTCTGAATCTTGGGGAGAGGTAATTGATTTTTTAAAACAACCCTCAATGTTTGTTGATTCTAAATTAGCTGTTGTTAAAGGGGTAACCCAGATTGATAGAAAAGGGTGGTTGGATGTTTTAAAAGGTTACGGAGAAGAAAAAAAGGTTTTTGTTGTGATTTTAGAAAACAAGAAACCAAACAAGAAATTTAGTTTTCTTTTAAAAAAACCAAATAAATTTCAGGAATTTGAGGAATTAAAAAGAGACGAGTTAAGGAAGTTTTTGATTATTAATTTGAAGAAATTAGATATTAAGCTGTCTTCCGGAGCTGAAATTTTTTTTATTTCTTATCTTTTGTCCGGAAAAGATAGAAGTTGGCGTCTTATTAACGAGCTTAATAAAATTTACTTAGCCGGTTTTGAGGGCGTTATTCAAGAGAGCAACTTAAAAGAGATTATTGAATGGAGAGGCGTGGAGGATATGTTTTTTATAACCGGCGGCATATTAAATTCTCATAATACAAAAACAAAACTTGTTTCTTTAGAGAAGTTATTTTTGAGAAAAGAGGACCCGGGTCATATTTTTAATTTGTTGGCTTATCAATCTAAAGGAATTGATGCAGATAAGTTGGCTAAAGGAGATGTTTTAGTAAAATCCGGGGAGTTGGAGTATGAAGAAGCCGTGTTGAATTTTATCTTGGCTTAATTGATTAAAAATGTTTTTAATTTAAAAACCCGCTTCACGGCGGGTTTTTTCTAACTTTTTAATTTTTTGGCTAAACTTGATTTCATTCGCTTTGCTTTTCCTTTTTTAATGTAATTAACCTTCGCCATTTTATCAAGAACTTTGTAAACTTGATTTATCTGTTTTTTGGCTTCTTCAACTTTATTGTTTTCAACTAGTTTTTTATATTTTTTTGTAACATTTTTTATATCCTGTTTGCGTTTCAGGTTATGTTCTCTGTTCTTTTTATTTTGGCGCAAAGCCTTTTTTGCTGCTTTGGTGTTAGGCATATATTAATTATTTTTATATTTGGCGTATTTGTAGTGTATATATTATATCAAAGGTAGTCAACACTAATAATAGTATTAGTATTAACCTCGACGTTTTTTGGCTGCGTTTATTTTTTTTGCTATTATTGATACTGGAGAAAGTAAAGATTGTTGAATATATGTTTCAGAAAATAAAAAAATTTGATTTACCAAAACTAGAAGAACAAATTCTGGATTTTTGGAAAGAGATCAATGTGTTTGAGGGATTAAAAAACAAAGAAAAAGGCAAAAAGAAGTTTGTTTTTTATGAAGGTCCTCCCACAGCTAATGGAAAACCCGGCATTCACCATGTTTTAGCCAGGGTTTTTAAAGATATTGTTCTTAGGTATAAGTCTATGAAGGGATACCAAGTTACCAGAAAGGCCGGTTGGGACACTCACGGCCTGCCGGTTGAGTTGGAGGTAGAGAAAAAACTTGGTTTTGATTCAAAAGAAGAGATTGAAGAGTATGGTGTAGAAAAATTTAATCAGAAGTGTAAAGAGTCAGTTTGGAAATACAAGGATGAGTGGGAAGAGTTGACCAAAAGAATTGGTTTTTGGATTGATATGGAGAGACCTTATATTACCTACGAAAATTCATATATGGAATCTGTTTGGTGGATTTTAAAACAGATTTGGAACAAAAAACTTTTATATAAAGGATACAAAATAGTACCTTGGTGTCCTCGTTGCGGGACAGCTCTTTCTTCTCATGAATTAGCCCAAGGATATAAAGAAGTAACCGAAACTTCTGTTTATATGAAGTTTAAACTGAAGAGCGGGCAGAAAATAGGTGATTTTGAAACAGATAACAATACGTATATTCTTTCTTGGACAACAACTCCTTGGACGTTGCCCGGAAACATAGCTTTGGCGGTTGGAGATAATATTGATTATCTTGTTTTAGAATTAAAAGAATCTGGCGAAAAACATATTGTTGGTTTAGACAGGAAGGATGTTTTAGAGGGGAATTATAGAGAAATAGGAAAAGTAAAAGGAGGAGACCTTGTTGGTCTTAGTTATATTCCTCTTTTTGACCTTGAAATATTTAAAAACAATAAAGCGGCGTATAAGGTTTATCCGGCTGATTTCGTTACCACCGAAGAAGGAACGGGAGTGGTTCACACCGCAGTTATGTATGGTGAAGACGACTATCAGCTTGGCAGAAAGGTGGGGTTGCCGGAAAAGCATACCGTAAATGAAAAAGGTTTGTTCGTCGATGGAGTACCGGGCCTTTCGGGCATGAAAGTGAAAAGCAAAGAATCAGATGAAAAAATATTTGCCCACTTGAAAGAAAATAATTTTCTTTTAAAAACAGAAGAATACGCTCATGAGTACCCTCATTGCTGGAGGTGTGATACCCCTGTTTTATATTACGGCAGGGATTCCTGGTTTATTGCTATGTCAAAACTAAGAGAAAAACTTGTTTCTCTAAATAATAAAATAAATTGGGTTCCGGAACATATTAAAGAGGGCCGGTTTGGAGAGTGGATTAACGGCGTGAAAGACTGGGCTCTTTCCAGGAATAGGTATTGGGGTACCCCTCTTCCAATTTGGGAATGTAAGAAATGCGGGAACAGAGAAGTAATGGATTCTTTTTCTGAAATTAACAAGCGTTTGGGAGGGTCAAGAAATGAATATATTTTAATGCGCCATGGAGAGGCAGAAAGTAATGTAAAAAGCGTTATAAACAGCAACCCAAAAAATAAAGAACTTTTTGGATTAACAGACAAAGGGAAAAAAGAAGTAGAGAAAGAAATAAAAAAAATTAAAAAAGCCGGAGTTGATATGATTTTTTCTTCTGATTTTAGAAGAACAAAAGAAACAGCGGAAATAGTTTCCAAATCTTTAGGAATTGAAATGAAAACAGATGAAAGATTAAGAGAAGTAAATACAGGTTTTTTGGACGGCAGCAGCGAGGAGGATTATCATAATCATTTTATTAACCTTAGGGAAAAGTTTGAGAAAAGGCCTGAGGGAGGAGAAAATTTGAGAGATATTGCGAGGCGGGTTCTTAACTTTTTGGAAGATATAGAGAAAAAATATGAGAATAGAAAAATTCTTATCATTTCTCACGATTATCCTCTTTGGATGATAGAAACGGTAATGAAAGGATGGGGTGAGGAAAAAGCTGTTTGGGAAAAAGACGATAGAAAAAAGATGGGCAAGAAGAGCTTTATAGAAACAGGAGATTCAAGAAAAGTTGAATTTATGAAATTACCCCGCAACCTTTTTGGGTTTGCTGATTTTCACCGGCCTTATGTAGATGAAATTTCTTTTTCCTGTAACAAGTGTGGAGGTGAAATGAGACGTGTTCCGGAAGTTATTGATGTTTGGTTTGATGCTGGTTCAATGCCTTTTGCTCAAGCCCATTTCCCTTTTGAGCAAAAGACAAGCTTTTTAAAGCGTATTTTAAAACCAGGAAATAAACTTAATTTTCCGGCTGATTATATTACTGAGGGTTTAGACCAAACTCGGGGTTGGTTTTACACCCTTTTGGCAATATCGTCTCTTTTAGGGTACGAGAGGCCTTATAAAAACGTAATATCTCTTGGTTTGATTTTAGACAAGTATGGACGGAAGATGAGTAAGTCCAAAGGCAATGCAGTTGATCCTTGGGAAGTGACTCAAAAATTTGGGGCCGATGCTCTTCGTTGGCATTTTTATACAGTTGGTCCCCCGGGAGAGCCAAAGAAGTTTGATGAAAATGATATAAAAAAGGTTTTGAGAAATTTTATTTTTCTTCTTTACAATTCCTTTTCTTTTTTGGATTTGTATTCTAATGACGTTCAATATGAATCAAGTTTTAAACCCAAAAATATTTTAGATAAATGGATTATTTCGAGACTTAATGAAGTTGTTGATTTAACCGGCGAAGGTTTGAATAGTTATGACATTGGAGGTTCTGCCAAGGAACTGGAGATCTTGGTTGACGATCTTTCTCGTTGGTACATTCGTAGGTCGCGAAAGCGCCTTCAAAAAGTGTTGGAAGACAAGGAGGATAAAGATGATTTTAGGGAAGCCTCTTTTACTCTTAGTTATATTTTACTTCAAATTTCTAAACTTTTAGCCCCTTTTGTTCCTTTTGTTTCGGAAGCTTTGTATCAATCCTTAAAAGAGAAGATTAAAGGATATGACTTTAAAAATTCTGTTCATTTTGAGCATTGGCCCGAATCAGGAGAGGTTGATTCTTTGCTTGTAGATAAAATGAAAACCGTTCGGGAAATAGCAAGCATAGTTCTTTCTAAAAGAGAGGAGGCGGGAATAAGGGTAAAGCAGCCTCTTGGCAGATTAAAAATTAACAACGAGAAGTTGAGAAACGAAGAGGGGTTGTTAAGTCTTTTAAAGGAAGAAGTTAATGTAAAGAATGTAATAGTTGATGACGGGTTAGAAGAACTGGAACTTAATACCGAAATTACCGAGGAATTAAAACAGGAAGGGCGTTTTAGGGAACTTGTTAGAAGTATTCAAAAAGGCCGCCAGGATGTAGGGCTTAACCCTAAAGACAGGATACACCTTGGAATTGACGGAGACGAAATTGGAAGGTTAGCAACCCTGAAGAAGGAAGAGTTAAAGAAAGGGGTTCGAGCTGACGATGTTTATTTAGGTACTCTGAAAAATTACGATCTCAGTTTTGAAACTAATATTGATGGCTACAAATCTAAAATTACCATCAAAAAAGCTTAATTGGGTGGATTTATTAAGTTTAATTAACTATGCCTAAATTAGCTGAAAATAGGAGGGCTTGGTATGATTATGAAATCCTTGAGAAGTTTGAGGCGGGGATTGAGTTAAAGGGATTTGAGGTAAAATCAATTCTTGCTCGAGGAGCAAGTTTGGGAGGTGTTTATGCTGTTGTTCGCCATAGAGAAGCTTGGCTTTTGAATTTAGATATACCACCTTATCAACCCGGAAATGTTTCTGACGAATATGACTCAAAACGGTCTCGAAAACTTCTCTTGAAAAAGAAAGAAATTAGTTATTTAGTGGGTCGAGTAAAAGAAAAGGGCTTGACATTAGTTCCATTATCTATTTATACTAAAGGTAGAAAAATAAAGATTGAGCTAGCTCTAGGAAGAGCAAAGAAAAAGGAAGATAAGCGGGAAAAAATCAAGAAAAGGGATATTGATAGAGATACTAAAAGAAGTTTGAAATAAAAATATGGGGACGCTTGGCCTCGACGGAATTTCTGGCTTAAAAACTGCAGATCGGGAGGTGTGAACCCGTAAAACTCGCCAAAAATTAATAGCTGCCAATAAAAAAGTAGCTGCTCCTGCTTTAGCTTTTGCTTAAAGCAAGGAGTTCTTTCCTCGTATGAGGAAAGCATCGGTCCTTCAGGTCTCATAAGGGACAGCCGGTGTTATACATGAGACTCGCCGAATTTCTTTTGTTTTGTTGGTTTTTCGGTTAAAAAAATAAACAGAACATATTTATTTGTCTGTTTTTTAAACAGAATACATCTGTAGATGGTTTTTAAGAAGTTTTCCGGATGTGGGTTCGATTCCCACCGTCTCCACAAATAAAAAAACACATGCCATCCGGTGTGTGTTTTTTATGTGTGGTGGTGAATCGAACCAGGGAAGGGGTCGGGAAACGGGAGTTTCCCGTGTTGGAAAGCAGTCCCTCACATGCGCGCATGTGAGGGGCACCGGAAACCGAGGGTTTCTGGGGAGCGAATGGAATGAGCGACGTTCGATAGCGTAGCGTCCCACCGTCTCCACAAATGAAAATTACACACCAATGAGAGTGTGTAATTTATATATGGGAAGTAGTTGGTGAGAATCGAAGCCCGGAGTGTTGAATCCTTTACAATTCATGGCCTTTCCTATACCCTTTAACTTAAGGTGCAAATAATTGCATTGACACTCTAAAAACAAAGGTTTATTTTTTATATACAAAATTAATTGATATTTTTAGGTAAGAATAATTCAACAGAGTAAAATATTGTTTAAAAAGGAAGAAAAAATAAATAAGAACGAAAAGATACGAGCAGAAGAACTTCGGGTTATTGGTGAAAATGGCGAGAATTTAGGAGTTAAATCAAAAGAAGAAGCTTTGAATCTGGCAAGAGAAAAAAACCTTGATTTAATTGAGATTGCCCCTCAAGCCAAGCCGCCGGTAGCGAAGATATATAGTTTTGATAAATATCGTTACGAAAAGAAAAAAGAGAGTCAAAAAGAGAAAAAGAAAACCAAACAAAAGGAGATGAAGAGGGTTCAGATAACCCCAAGGTCAGCTAAGAATGATTTGGAAATGAAAGCCAAGAAAGTTGAAGGGTTTTTAGAGGATAGCCACCGAGTAGAAGTTTTTATTTTTTTGAAAGGTAGAGAAAAAGCTAATAAAGATTTTGCTCGACAAAAACTAGAAGATTTTTTGGGAATGATTGAGGTTGAATACAAACAAACAATGCAGCCAAGGTATACAGGAAGGGGTTTTACCACACAGCTGAGCAATTAATTATTTAAAAAGATGGTAAATAAAAGTGTTAAAAATAGAATAAAAATTAATAAAAGCGGTAAAATGAAGCGTCGGAGTCAAGGATTAGGCCACAATAGAAGTAAGTGGGGTTCTGATAGGCGAAAGAGAAAGACTTCTGAAAAAAGCCTTGATTACAAAAAGAAAATGGTGGACCAATTGTTAAATTAGTATTTAAACATATGCCTAGAGTTAAAAGAGGAAAAACAAAACATAAAAAACGGGAAAAGCTTTTAAAACAAACAAAAGGTTTTAAATGGCACAGAAAGAATAAGAAAAAAGCGGCTAATGAGGCCTTGATAAAGGCTTGGACTTATGCTTTTCGTGATAGAAAAAACAAAAAGCGTAGTATTAGGAGATTGTGGAATATTAAAATTAATGCAGGTGCTCGAGGTTATGATTTGAAGTATAGTGAATTTATAAACCTGTTAAAGAAAAATAATATTGAGCTTGACCGAAAAGTTTTAGCCGATTTGGCAGAAAATGAGCCGGAGGCTTTTGAACAATTAGTTGATAAAGTTAAAGCGGTTAAGGAAGATAATTAATTCTTGTAGATAAATTTTTCTAGGTTTATTTTCCCGTCTTTTATTTTAATTCTTTTAACATCTCCTTTAGTGGTTTGGTATTTATTACATTTTCTTTTTTAGCCACAACCTCGTCGCTCGCTTCACTCACTCCCCGGAAACCTCTCGGTTTCCGGCGTCCCTCACTTGCGCGCAAGTAAGGAACTGCTTTCCTACACGGGGAGAACTATAGTTCTCCCCGAACCCCTCTTTAGAGGTTGGGCTTTATTTATTTATTTCCTTTTATTTCTTTTAGCATTAAATCTAAAGATTTGGTATTTATTACATTTTCTTTTTTAGCCCAACCTCTTCTAGCTTCGGCAATCCCGTTTTCAAGATAGGAAATATGTTTTTTTTGATGAGCGTCGGAGCTAATAGAAAATTTTATTCCAGCTTCAACTCCTTTTTTAATGTATTCATTTTTTAAATCGCGGCGGTCGGGATAGGCATTGATTTCAAGTATGGTGTTGGTTTCTTTAGCGGTTTTGATTATGTCATTTATATCAATTTCGTAGGCTTGTCTTCTTTTTAAAACTCTGCCCGTGGGGTGAAAGATTATATCCACGTGAGGATTTCTCATTGCTTTTTTTATTCTTTCAGTTTGATCTTTTTGGGAAAGATTAAAGTATGAGTGAATAGCTCCTCCAACAATATCGCATTCTTTAAGGATTTTATCAGGGAGGTCCATGGTACCATCTTTTAATATGTCACATTCGGTTCCCTTTAGTATTTTAAAATTCAAACCTTCTTTTTGGAGCTTTTTGTTTATTTTATCTATTTCTTTCCATTGTTTTTTTATTCTTTTCGAGTCAAGTCCGTGGGCCATAGCTAAAGATTTGGTGTGATCGGTTATTAAGATGTATTCTAAGCCTTCTTTAATGGCGTAACGAGCCATTTCTTCTATTGAATTAGCGCCGTCGCTCCACTCGGTTTGAATTTGAAGATCGCCTTTTAAGCTTTTGTACTCCAAGAGTTTTGGAATTTTATACTCTTTGGCAGCTTTTATTTCACCTTTTGCTTCTCTTATTTCGGGAGGGATAAATTGGAGGTTTAGTTTTTTATATATTTCTTCCTCTGTTTTTCCGGCCGCTTTTTTTCCGGGTTTTTTGCTGGTGCCTTTAAAGAGGCCGTATTCATTAAGTGTGTATCCTTTGGAAATAGCCTCTTCTCTTAGTTTTACATTATGTTCTTTGGAGCCGGTGAAGTAGAGGAGAGCCGCGCCATATGACTCTTCAGGAACTACACGGAGATCAATATCTATACCGTCTTTTATTCGCACCGATGATTTAGTTTTGCCTTTTCCATAAACTCGAACAACTTCGGGCATATTTACAAAAAAATCCATAACCGGTTTAGTGTTTTCTGCTATGGCTAGAATATCAATATCACCTATGGTTTCTTTTTTTCTTCTAGCAGAGCCGGCAACAGTTGCCTTTTTGACACCTTTTTGATTTTTTATTTTTTCTGCAATTTTTTCTATTTCAGGAGTAAAAAATCCTAAGATAAATCTTCCTTTTGATTTTTTAAGAAATTCAATACTTTGAAGAATGTTTTGTTCTGTTTTTTCTCCAAATCCTTCTATTTTTCTTAACTTTCCTTTTTCGGCGGCTTTTTTAAGCTCTTCGGTATTTTTGATTCCCAGAGTTTTGTAGAGAGTAAAGATGGTTTTAGGGCCAACTCCTTCAATTTTGTTTAACTCCGATATATCAACCGGGATTTCTTTTTTTAACTGCTGATAATATTTTGATTTTCCTGTTTTTATAATCTCTTCTATTGTTTCGGCAATTGAAACTCCAACTCCGGGTATTTTTTTGAGAGAGTTTACACCTCCTTTTTCATAGGTATCAACTATTTCTTCACCGAAACTTTCTATTGCTCTAGCAGCTTTTTCATAGGCCCGGGGTTTAAAGTTAACTTCCTTAATTTCTAGATATTGAGATATTTCTTTTAGTTTCTCAGAAATTTCTTTATTGTTCATTTTTTTATGAAAATAATTCACCTGAGGTAATTATTTTTAGGAGAGTAATTAATTAGAAATATTAAAAGTAAAGGATTGGTTATTGTGGGATATATTAACCGTATCTCCTCTTTTTATTTCATTTCTTAAAATTTTTTCAGCCAGAACACTTCTTATATTTTTGGAAATTTCCTCTCTTAGAGGACGAGCTCCAAAAACGGGAGAATAACCAAGTTCGGATATTTTTGAAATTGCCCTGTCGTCAATTTCAAGGTGAATACCGTGGCTTTCTTGAATAGAGCCGCAAGTTTCGTTTATAAGAATTTTGGCAATTTGTTTTATTTCTTCACGATTGAGATTGCGGAAAACAATTACGTTTGAAAACCGGTTAAGAAGTTCCGGTTTAAAGTATTTGGTTAATTTGTTTTTTAATTCTTCGGATATTTCTGAGGCGGTTCTTCCTTTTTGAATTTCTTCTTTTATATACGTAGAGTGGGCGTTGGAAGTAGCAATAATTATGGTGTTTTCAAAATTAACTGTTTTTCCTAAAGAATCGGTAAGGCGGCCGTCATCAAAAACCTGAAGGAAAAGGTTTAAAATGTCCGGATGGGCCTTCTCAAATTCATCTAAAAGAATTAAGGAATAAGGTTTTTTTGTAACTGCTTCGGTAAGAGATCCGGAATATTCTCCGTCAGGAGAACCAAGAAGGCGTTGAATGCTTTTTTTGTCTTGGTATTCGGACATATCAAGGCGGATCATTTGATCTTGGGAACCAAACTGAATGTTGGTTAATATTTTGGATAATTCAGTTTTACCTACTCCGGTGGGGCCGACAAAAAGGAAAGAAGCAATAGGGCGCCCTCTTTTACTTATTCCGGAGCGGTATTCCCGAAGGGCGCGAGAAACAGCTTCAACCGCAGCGTTTTGATTAATGAGTCTTTCGTGGATACGTTCTTCAAGATTAAGAAGAGTTTCAACTTCTTCCCCTTCGGCTTTTTGAATGGGTATCCTTGATAGCTCTTGAGCAAGACGGGTTATGTCACCGGCTTCGAGGGTTTTGTTTTTCTTTTTTTCTGATTCTGTAAGGGCTTGGCGAAGAAGATCAAGGGCACTAGAGGGAAGGGGTTTGGTGTGAAGATAGCGGTACGAAAGATCAACAGCTTTTTTAATAGCTTTGATAGTTATTGTTACTTTGTATTTGTTTTCCAAGATAAGGGAATGGTATATGAGGACACGGACAGCTTCTTCTTTATTTATTTCTCTCACCTCTATTTTTTGGAATTGTTCTATAAAATCGGAGTGATTTTCTATATATTGTTTAAATTCTCGAGGGTATGTTTCTGCAATAGTAGGAATATTGGAACTTTTTATTATGGGCAATAGGGTGTCCATTGCGGTAAAAGATTCCTCTCCTCCGCTAATATATTTAAAAAGGTTGTGAGCGTTGGGGATGAAAAGGATAATGTTGCCGGCAGTGATAATTTCGTGGGCAATTCTCTTTAGGCGGGCGGCTAATTCTTGACTTTCTGCTTCGGAAATAAGGGAGCCAATATCAAGACGGATTAACCGTTTGTCAAAAAGATTTTTAGGGACTTCGTCCTTTATTATTTTGAAAGCAAGGTGAGCAATTAAAGTTGATTTTCCTGTTCCCGGTTCTCCAACAAGGAGGGCGTTAGGTTTATCTATTCTGGATAAAATATTAGTCATTTCACGATACTCTTTTTCATGGCCTATAAGAAGACCTACTTTTTCTTTTCTGGCTGTAGCTGTTAAGTCCTCGCTAAATTTATCAAGAAAAGGAGTGGGTCGAGCCGTCCAGGAACGATTCATAATTCTTTTTCTTGTAAATCTAGGCCGATGAGCAAACCCTCCTAAAGAAGCGGGGATTCTTTTTATTCCTGCAAAAGCAGGACGGAAGCGGCTGAAAATTATAGCTTCCCGGAGGTCAAGGGAGGATATATCAAAGAAATCCATTGTTTTTTGAATAGCCGGCGGTTTTATCTCAGCAAGAGCCACCAGTATATTTCTTGGATATATATATTTTTCAGAAGTATTTTCAGCCACAAGGTAGGCAATTTGAGCTATTTCGGAAACTGACCCAAGAAGATTTGTTTTTGTTAATTGTTTTGTTTGGGTTTTAGTGTTTTCTTCAAGTTTATTAAAAAAATCTTTTTTAGAGATATTAAGGCGTTTCAGGGTTTTAGCAGAGCTTTTGTCTTTTTCAATAAGTGACTTGAATAAAACAATATAGAAACTTTTGTTTAAATTAAGAGCTTGACGATACGAGCGCGAAATTATTTTACGAGCCGAAGGGGTAAAGGCCTTGGAAATATTAATCTCTTTTCCTTCATCTATTTTTTCTTTTAGCCATTTTACATTTCTCTCTCCTTTATTTAGATGAAGGGTTCTGTCTATTAAAAAAATTAGAAGAAAGGCGCCAAGGGATTTAAGTTGGGAGATGTCAGAAAAAAGAGAGAAGAGAGCAAGAACTGCAAGAGTTAGATAAGCGGCCCAGGAAATAACGTTAACTAAAAATTCTCCTCCGGCAGTTAATTTGAGTTTTGGTTCCCTAAAATACATCGCTTGTGGTAAAAGTTTTTAAAATTAGAATTAGAGGCAGGAAAAGCCATAAAAGGTAAATGGCAGCGGCTATAATAAAGAGCACAGTATAGATTAAGCTGCTTAAGATAATTCGAGTAAGGCGGAAGATAAAACCAAGGATGTGACCAATAAAGCTATAATCTTTGTAAAGGGGCTTAAAAATATTTCTGAGGGTTATTTTCAAAGCAAAAACATAATCAATTTGCTCAAATTTGTTCATTATAAAGTTCCAGTATGTTTTTGAGCTTCCTATATACCAATGCCTAAAAAACTCAATTAAGTACTGTATAAAGCTTTTTCCAAGGTAAATAATACTGTTCATTGCTTTAATTGTAACACAAAAAGGGTTTTTAAAGCTTTTTATAAATAACGAATTTCTTCTTCTAGTTTTATTCCAAATTTTTTAAAAACCTTTTCTTTTAAGTATTGAGAAAGTTCTTCAACATCTTTCCTGGTACCTTTTCCTCTGTTAATAATTACGTTGCCGTGAAATTTAGCAACTTGAATTTCACCAAATTTTTTACCCTTAGCGCCTATACTTTCAAGAAGATAGCCGGCGGGAATTTTCCCTTCTATTATTTTTTCTGGATTTATCTTTTTTAAGGTGTCTTTGGGAAGGTTTTTAACAAGAACGTTTTTAAAGAAGCTTCCCGGACATTTAAGGTTTGGAGAGTATTTTTTTTCTCTTATCTTTGTTATTTCTTTGCTTTTTTCTGAAAGCTTTTTAGGGGAATCTTTTTTAAATTCAAGAATTGCTTTTATTACTATTAAATCCTTTTCCTTAAAAATAGAATTACGATAACTAAATTTACACTCTTCCTTGTTTAAGGTTTTTATTTCTTTGCCGTTCCAAATTTTTATTTCTTTCACTGTTTGGGATATTGAGTTTCCGTATGCTCCGGCGTTTCCGACAATGGCTCCACCCACAGTTCCCGGGATTCCGGCTAAGGTTTCTAATCCTTTGAAGCCTAAAGAGTTAGTAAATTTAATTATTTTCTGAAGAGAAACACCGGCATCGGTTTCTATTTTTTTATCTCCAATTTTTTTGAAAGAACCCCCCTTTATTTGAATAAGGAGTCCGGGGAGGGTGTTGTCGGGAAAAACAATATTGCTGCCTCCGGCAATTACGTGATAAGGCAGTTTGTTTTCTTTAGCCCAATTTAGAGCTTTAATTATTTCTTTGCAATTTGACGGGTTTGTGTAATATTCTGCTTTTCCTCCAATACCAAAAGTGGATAATTGAGAAACATTTTTTTGCTTTATAATATTCATCGCTACCTGTATTATAATAGATATATGATTTATTCCATAAAAGGAGAAGTTGCTAAAAAGGGGACTGATTTTGTTGTTATTCAAACGGGGTTGATAGGGCTTAAAGTACACACTAATCGTAATGCAGTAAACAAGGTTTCGGGGAAGGTAGAATTTTTTTGTAAAATGTATATTAAGGAAGACGAACCTTTTATTTACGGTTTTTTAAATGAAGAAAGTTTGAGACTTTTTGAAATGTTAACTTCGGTTTCCGGGGTAGGTCCGAAGACGGCTTTAAATGTTTTTGATCTTGATACGGTAGATAGAATCACGGCAGCAATAATTGAAAAAAGGGAAGAGATTTTGACCAAGACTCCCGGGATAGGGAAAAAAGCGGCAGGGCGGATAATTCTGGAACTTCATAATAAGCTAAGTTTGTCTGATTCTCATAAACTGGCAAAAACAATGGATGTTGATTCTGATGTGGAAGAAGCTCTTGTTAATCTTGGTTATGAGAGAAGAAGAGTTAAACAAGCTATCTCTGAAATCGGGAAAGATTCAAGTGATATTAAAGACAGGTTAAAAGAGGCCTTAAAAGCATTAAGGAATTAATTTTTTTTATGACAGAGAATATTTTAAAAATATTTAGAAAACTTATTCCAAAGCCGGTGTTTAATTTTTTTCAGCCAATTTACCATTTTTTTATTTCCTTTGCAGGGAGAATAATGTACGGGCGCTCAGGAAAATCAATGTTTGTAATTGGGGTTACAGGAACTAAAGGAAAAACAACAGCAATAGAGTTAATAAATGCTATTTTAGAAGAGGGACAAGAAAAAACGGCCCTACTCTCTTCGGTTTATAGAAAAGTTGGGGAAAAAAGAGAAAAAAAGAAATCGCCTAACACTATGCCGGGAAGATTGTATATCCCTAAATTTTTAAAGGAAGCAGAAGAGGCAGGTTGCAAATATGCTATTTTAGAAGTTACTTCCCAAGGAGTGGTTCAGTTTCGCCATAAATTTATTGATTGGAATGCAGGAATATTTTTAAATATTCACCCCGAACATATTGAATCTCACGGCTCTTTTGAAAAATACAGACGGGCTAAAGTTAGGTTTTTTAAATCGATGAAGCGTTCTAGGAGCGAAAAGAAATATTTTTTAATAAATAACGATGACGAGAACGCCAAGTATTTTGAAGAGGGTGCTCAGAAAACCCCGGAAGAAAATCGCGAAATAATCTTTTTTTCTATTGATGATGTTTATAAAATGGTTGAGGATATTTTAGAAAAAGGCGGGGCACCTGATTGGCTTAGGGCGAATTTTAATTTAGAGAATCTTGCAGCAGCAGTGGCTTTAGCAAAAATAAGAAATATTCAATACCAAGTTATTGAAAAAGCTATTTCTAAATTTAAGGGTTTGCCGGGACGGCTTGATTTTGTTGCAAAAAAACCTTATTTGGTGGTGGTAGATTATGCTCACACTCCTGATTCTTTAAGGGTTTTGTATCAAAACCTTAGAGAAAATTATGGTATGGCTAAAGACGGAAGATTGATTTGTGTTCTAGGTTCTGCCGGAGGGGGGCGAGACAAATGGAAAAGACCGGAGATGGGTAAAATTGCGGCAAGTTACGGCGATATTGTAGTTTTAACAAGCGAGGATCCTTATGACGAGGATCCGGTGGTGATAATGAATGATATAAAAAAGGGGATAGATATGTCTCCCGAAAAACCTCAAAAACTTATAGAAGAAGTTGATCGAAAAAAAGCAATTGAGACAGCTATTTCAAAAGCTAAACCAGGGGATGTGGTGGCGATAACAGGCATTGGTAGCCAAGATTGGTTTTACGGGCCGGAAGGAAAAAAGATTCCTTGGAGTGAAAAGGAAATAACCAAGAAAATTTTTGATAAATATAATAAGTAATGCGTTTTTTTCAAAATAGATTAGCTAAATATTTTCCTGTTAGAAATATAAATTCAGTGGTCAAGTTTCTTACTGTTTCTGATTTTCTTATTTTAAGCGGTTTTGGTTTGATTTCTCCAATATTTGCTATTTTTGTGACAGAGTCCGTTGTTGGAGGAACGGTTCAAGTGGCGGGAATTGCTTCGGCTATATATCTTTTAACAAGAAGCGTGTTTCAGGTTCCGGTAGCCGCCCTGCTTGATAAAATAGTAGGGGAAAGAGATGACTTCTGGACTCTTTTTGTGGGTTCTGTTGTTTTTAGCGTGGTACCTCTTTTGTATTTGGCAGTGTCTACCCCTACCCATCTTTATATTATCCAATTTTTGTATGGTTTATCAGTAGCTGTTACTTATCCTTCTTGGTATGCAATATTTACCCGCCATATTGATAAAAATCATGAAGGGGTGGAATGGGGCGCTTATAATACTCTAGTGGATTTAGGAAGTGCTGGGGCGGCAGCGCTTGGAAGCTTTTTAGTTGTTCAGTTTGGGTTTAATTTAGTGTTTGTTTTGGTAAGTGGAATTTCTCTTGTGGGGTCATTTTTTCTTTTAGGAATATATAAGGAATTGAAAATAAAAAGATAGTATGCGTTATAGAGTAGTAGACAACGGGTTAAAGGTTTTTGGAGAAAACCATGAGGAGTTGTTTATAAACGCGGCGGTCGGACTTTCTGCTTGTATTTTTGAAAACTCAGAAAAGTTAGAAAAAAGAGCCAGAGGGCACAAGAAAATAATATTGAATTCATCGGATTATAATTCTCTTCTTGTTATTTTTTTGAACAAAATTATTTCTGAGGCAAAAACTGAAAAGAAAATTTTTCCAAGAGTTAAGATTTTGAGGATTTCTCCGAGAGTTATAGAGGCACAGCTTTTTAGTGTTCCGGTCAGTGGATTCGATAGAAAAATAGACTTAGTTGACGGTGTTGAAATAAAAGAAAAGAAAGGAAAATTAGAAGCGGTTTTATACATTTGAAAATTAAGGTTGAGAAAATAGTTTAAATGATTCATAATTTAAGTCTTGTTTCTTAAAACTGTTAGAATAAAAACAAAAAGAGGGGTTTAATAAAAATATTTTATGAATTTAACTTTTTATGGAGCGGCTAAAGCCGTAACAGGTTCTAATTATATATTGGAGGCAGATAATGGAGAAAAAATAATGATTGACTGCGGTCTTTTTCAAGGAGCTGATTATGCCGGAGATAAAAACTTTCGTGACTTTCCTTATAACCCATCAGAAGTGCGGGCAGTTTTTGTAACTCACGCCCATATAGACCACACAGGCAGATTACCTAAACTTGTTTCTGATGGATATAACGGTCCGGTTTATTCTACAAAATCTACAAAAGCTTTTTCAGAGCATCTTCTTAGGGATTCAGTGGATATCCTTTCTAGAGAAGCAGAGAAATTTGATGCCCCTTTGTTTTGCACCCCGGGAAGTATTAACAAGTTAATGAAAAATTGGGAAGGGGTAGCATATCATAAAACCATAGAGGAGGGACCTTTTTTGGTAACCTTTTTCGATGCCGGCCATATTTTAGGTTCGTCTTTTTTGAAGATTGAGATTGATGGGAAGGTGATAGTTTTTTCCGGTGATCTTGGTAATTCTCCGGCTCCTTTGATAAAAGAGAGGGAGCCGATACCCCAAGCTGATTATGTTATTATGGAGTCAACTTATGGAGGAGAGAAACATCAACCAAGAGAAGAGGTTATTGGAAAATTGGAAGACATAATTGAAGAAACAGGCAGGAAAAAGGGAACTCTTTTAATTCCGGCCTTTGCTATGGAACGGACCCAAGTTCTTCTTTATCATATTCAAAAATTAATGGAGGGGAAGAAAATTCCGGAAATGAAAGTATTTTTAGACAGTCCTTTAGCAATAATGATGACAGATGTTTATGATTCTTTTAAAGAAGAGCTTGACGAAGAAACACAGGATTTTTTGAAGGAGCACAAAGATTTGTTTGATTTCTCTAATTTAAAAAAAACCAGGACAACCGAAGAATCAAAAGCAATATGGAAAGTTGATCCTCCAAAGATAATTATTGCCGGCTCGGGAATGTCTCAAGGAGGGAGAATTATTCATCACGAAAAGAGGTATCTTTCTAGTGAAAAAAATACAGTTCTGATTGTAGGTTATCAGGTTGAGGGTTCCTTAGGGCGCAAACTTCTTGATGGTGAAAAAGAGGTAGAAATTCATGGGGAGAAAATTCCGGTTAGAGCAGAAATTAAAGAGATTTCCGGCTATTCAGCTCACGCTGACGAACCTCAGCTTTTAGGGTGGTTCTATCCGATAAGGTCCGATGTTAAGAATGTATTTTTGGTTCACGGGGAATTGGATCATATGGAACCTCTTAAAGAAAGTATAGTAGATAACCTAGCTGTTTCAGTTGAAATTCCTGAAGAAGGTCAAACATTTAATTTATAAGGTATAATATTATTATGAAAAATAGAGGTATTTTAGAACCAGTTTATAAAATTTGTATCTCCGGAGCGGCTGAGACAGGCCATTGTGATCCGGAGGCTGTTAAGATGGCTGAAAAAATGGGAAGAGAAATAGCCAAAAGAGGCTATGTTTTGGTAACAGGAGCCACGGTTGGAATTCCTTATTGGGCTGCAAAAGGGGCAAAAGAAGAAGGAGGAACGGTGATAGGGTTTTCTCCGGCTTCTTCTAAAGCGGCTCATGTAAAATCTTATCGGTTGCCTCTTGATTATCATGATGTGGTAATATATACCGGATTTTATTATTCCGGAAGAAATTTGATATTGGTTAGGTCTTCGGATGCGGTAGTAACAATATGTGGTCGTATGGGAACGTTAAACGAATTTACTATTGCTTTTGAAGATGATAAACCAATAGGAGTTCTTGAGGGAACAGGAGGAACAGCTGATATGATAAGGAACATTGTAGAAAAATCTCATAGAGGCCCGGGCAAGATAGTTTTTTCTGAAGAACCGGTTGACCTTTTAGATAAATTGATAAAAGTTATAAAAGAAGAAGAAAAAGACTTAAAGAGGTAGTTTTGTGAAAAGTCGAAGATATTAAAATTCAAAGAAAAGGGTGAAGAATTTCTTTTTAGCAGTAGGTATAATTACTGGGACTATAATAGGAGCGGGAATATTCTCGCTTCCTTACGTATTTAAAGAGCTGGGGATTTTAACAGGTTTTCTTTATTTAATTGTTTTTTCTTTAATTTTTTATCTTATTCATAGACGTTATGCGGAAATTCTTCAATCAGACGATTGGGAAGAACATCATTTTTTTTATTTTGCCAAAAAACATCTCTCAAGATTTTGGGGTAAGGCAGCTTCCGGTCTTGTTATTTTTGAACTTATTTTTGCTCTTACAATTTATTTAATTTTATCTAAAAGTTTTACCGGTCTTATTTTTGGAGATACGGGGAATGGGGTAATTCTTATTTTTTGGATTTTAAGTTCAATTCTTATTTTTAGCCGTAGCTCTCTAGCCGGGTGGAGCGAGCTTTTGGGAGGGTTAGGAATAATATTAATTGCCTTGTTTATTCTTATGGCCGGCGGGCAAGGAGGAGAAATTGATTTGCCAACAACTAAACCTATAAATATTTTTCTCTTTTTTCTTCCTTTCGGGCCTCTTCTATTTTCTTTTTCTGGAAGAGCGGCTGTTTCCAAGGTGGTAACTTTTCATAAGATGTGTCCTTCAGAAAAAAAGTTTCCCTTAAGAAAAGCTATTTTTTGGGGGACCATTCTGCCGATTTTTGTTTATTCTATATTTGTAACCGGAGTTTTGCAGATAACACCGGATGTTTCTCCGGATACTTTAGGGAGTTTAACGGGCTTACCTCAGAACATTTTGCTTTTGATAGGGATAACGGGTCTTCTTACTTTATGGACTTCTTATTTTGTTTTAGGAGGAAACCTTTATGATATTTTAAGGTTTGATATTTTGAAAAAAAATGTTCCCGCAGGTGTTATTGCCGTTCTTACTCCCGCCGCTTTTTATTTATTAGGTTTTAAGAACTTTATTGCTACGGTTTCAATAGCGGGAGGTTTTTTGTTGGCTTTTGAAGCTATCTTTATAAATATTATTTGGATAAAGATTAAGGGGTTAAAAAGGTTTTTCTGGACAATACTTCTTTGTTTAATTTTTGTAACATCAATTTTGTATCAGATTTTAAGCGTATTGGGAGTATGGGATTAATATATCAACTTGGGGGTTCCCGACACCCCCAAGTTGTTGTGGATAACTTTTTTAGGTTTTTTGAGTTGAGTTGGGTGTCGTTCATTCCCCGAAGGGGTATGTG
>CAZXDO010000052.1:0-28462 GCA_964639325.1 uncultured Candidatus Saccharibacteria bacterium | reverse complement strand
ATGGTTTCAGGTTCTATTTCACCGCCCTCGCCGGGCTACTTTTCACCTTTCCCTCACGGTACTTGTTCACTATCGATTATTGACTGTATTTAGCCTTACCAGATAGTACTGGCAGATTCCCTCGAGATGTTATGGTCTCGAGGTACTCAAGTAAGAGTTTCTAAAAGAAACTCATAGAAACAAGGAAGTATTTTAGCTTTCGCCTACCGGGCTTTCACCGTCTTTGGCGCTTCTTTCCAAAAGCTTCGACTAGCTAAAATATTTGTAACTTCCCTTCACGGAAATTTCGGAGATTGCAAAGGCAATTCTCTCTGAAATTTACGCGAACATTTCTATCTTACAACCCCAAGAAAAAATCCTTGGTTTGGGCTTCTCCCTTTTCGCTCGCCGCTACTAAGGGAATGTTGTTAATGAAAATCATTAACCTTGTTTTCTTTTTCTCCAGGTACTGAGATGTTTCACTTCCCTGGGTTTGCTCTTTGACCACTTATGTGCCAAAGTGACTTGGGTTTGCCAAGCCGGGTTTCCCCATTCGGAAATTCCCGGATCATAGGTTGCTACGCACCTACCCGAGACTTATCGCAGCTAAGCCGCGTCCTTCATCGCCAGTCAATATCTAGGCATCCACCATCTACCCTTAATTAAACACTCTGTCTTGAATATGATATCAAATTTGAAAGCAATATTTCTTTCAAGGACGAGGCGCGACGACGAAAGTGTATGCGGAGCATACATTGAGGAGGAGCAACGAAATATTTGGAAGAAATATTGCTTCCTTTGGCGGGCGTATCACGCCCATATTCTTCGTTGTTCGTCGCTTATGTATCGCCTTGCTTATACACTGCGCTCCTCACGCCTTGAATCTGGGCGTGATTCGCACCGTCAAATTGATAGCATATTCAAGACAGAGTGTTGAGTAATTTCTACCTCGAAAAACTGATTTTATAAGTATTTTAATGCATAAAAATACTTTGACGAAAAAACTTAATTATTAGCCTCTGAACCCTTTAAGGGTTTGAGGCTTCTTTCTAATATATTTCCTTTGGGAGGTTTTCCCGCAGGATTTTCAAAGAGCATTCGTTTCAAATAAAAATCCGCCGTTGAGGCGGAACCCGTCAGAAAGGATTTTAAATCCTGTTTAAATAGGGTTCCTGTCTTGGTATATGGATTTTTCTTTCATTACAATAAGAAGTATATTTGGTGTGTTTTATGATGTCAAGCCCCTTACACCAAAAAACCACAGGCTTAACGTCTGTGGTTTCAAATTTTTGGAATTTAGAATTCTGAATAAATTTCATTAGTAGAAAAATTGTTAATAATTTGAGCTTCAATTTTTTTCTTAAACTCACTGTTTGCAGGAGTTTTTTCCCAAAGATCCATTAATTCATCTACGTCAGAAATGTCAGGAAGTGTTTCCGAAATCACCGTTTTTATTTGTTCTTCAATAATTTCTTTCGGACCGGTTTTAGGCGGAACATTTTCTTGAAGATCAAACAACCAATCAAAATCATCTATTCCTGAAAAAACTTTTTCCATTTGTTTTTCAATCATCTTTCTTAATTTGTCGTTTGATGAATTTTCCCAAAGTTCAATTAGTTTTTCAGGATCAGAAATTTTAGGCAGGATTTTGGTGTACGCCCTTTTCATCTGTTTTTCAATTAATGCTTCTGCTTTGCTCCCGGGAGAGGTGTTTTCCCAAAGCTTAATTAATTCTTCAGGGTCATAAATTTCAGACAAAAAGCTTGGATAAATTTTTGTCATTTGTTTTTCAATCTTTTTTTTAAGATTGGTACCTGAAGAAGTTTTTTTCCAGAAGTACATTAATTGTTTGGGATTAGTGATTTCAGAAAGATTTTTAACGTCTTTAATCTCTTCATCTTTTCCAAGAAAGACTTCCAGTTTTTCTTTAAATGCATTCATTTTTAATTCCTTTCTTTTTTAGTTATTTTTTAAATTTACTGCTATTATTATATAATTATAATCTTTCAATGTCAACTTGGGGGTGTCGGGAACCCCCAGTTGTTGTGGATAACTTTTTTGTAGTTTAGAAATAAAAAAACCGCTTTTGATTAAGCGGTTTTGTCTTTGTTGCCATAAATTAATCTTCCGATAGTTACAGCTCCACAAGCAACAAAACTTACTGCCATTCCCCACGTATAGAATTTACTAAATAAATTATATAAAATAACAAGATATCTGTCAATAATAATTTCCGGTTTGGGATTACCTGTCCCAGGGGGTGAGGATTTTGGGGCCATTTTTTGTGATGGCTATAGTTTTTTCAAAATGAGCGCTTAAGGAACCATCAGCGGTAACATAACTTTCTTGAGAACCTTCTTTTATATCTTCGCTTCCCATTGAAACAAGAGGTTCAATGGCGATGACTAAACCTTCTTGAAGTTCTAGTCCGGTACCCTTTTCTCCAAAGTTGAATATAGTAGGGTCTTCGTGAAGTTCAAAACCAACTCCGTGGCCGGTTAAGTTTTTAATAACATTAAAATTATTTTTAGTTATTACTTGTTCAATTATCCAACCTATATCTCCCGTATAGTTTCCCGGTTTACATATTTTTATAGCCTCTTCCAAAGCTTGGTAAGTAGTTTTCAAAAGTTTTTCAGCTTGAGGGTTTATTTCCCCTATAGGAACAGTAAGGGCGGCGTCGGTGATATAACCGTTGTAATTTACCCCAAAATCAATACTTAAAATATCTCCGTTTTTAAGCTTGTATTTTCCGGGAACACCATGAACAATTTGATCGTTAACAGAGGCACAAATGTGACCCGGAAAACCGTGTTCCGCTCCTTCGGGGGCATAACCAAAAAAAGCAGCTTTGGCTTTTGCTTCATAAAGCAAGTTTTCGGCAAGATTATCAAGTTCGGAAAGTCTTACTCCTGCCTTGGTGTTTTCTTTTAGGGCTTTAAGAACAAAAGCAAGAATTCTTCCGGATTCTTCCAGTTTTTTTATATCCTCAGGGGACTTTAGGCGGATGTTCATATTAGTTATTTTAAGTTCAGAAGCTTAATAACTTCTTCGTGAACTTTGTAGGGCATAGGTGAACCGTCAACTTCGTTTACATTAAACCCTTCTTCTTTCAACTTTTCTAAAATAGGAAAGCTTCTTTCTTTAAACTCTTTAAAGCGAACTTTAATAATTTCAGGGTCATCAAGGGTTCTGGTTCTGGCTTTTCCGCCACAAAAAGCACAGTTTTCTAATTTGGAAGCGCCAAGAATAGGCAAACCGCAGACACTACAGACTTTTCTAGTTGAGTTACGGGCAATACTTTCTTCTTCAGAAATATTAAGGTATACAACAAAAATATTTTCCTTGTCGTATTTTTTGGAAAGAAGTTTTATTAAACCTTCTTCGTTCTTTTCTCCAAAGGCTTCGTATAATGTTCTAGGAGATCCGCTATAAACAATACTCATTCCTGAATCGGCAATACGTTCTGTGGCTTCCTTTACTATTTTTAAAACGAAAGGAGGGTCAATTAATTTTCCTGTCTCAAAAGCCTCTTTAGCTTTTTGCCATTCGGGATTGTTTTTTTTATCTGGGCTATATATTTTGTTTTCTAGATAACGGCCGGTGTCAAAGTGGGTAAAGTAATAACGTCTAGCCAAGAGTTCGGCTTGTGTTCCCTTCCCCGCTCCCGGAGGTCCATAAATTAGTATTGCTTTTTCCATAATGTTTTAATTATAACAGAAACTTCCTAGTTTTTTTGGAAAATTTTTTAAACAACCATTAGTTTTTTAACTTGGGGGTTCCCGACACCCCCAAGTTGTTGTGGATAACTATAAATAATATAACATCAGAATGTTGAACGTCTCGATATAAGCGTTAAATAGAAAGATTAAAAAAATTAATAAAAAAGTTCGTTTAAAGAAGAATATTATAGGCCTTCGTATTCACGCATTGTGAGTTGGGACTCAACTTTTTTCATTACCTCAAGAGCAACTGCAACGACAATTAAGAGAGAAGCTCCGCCAATGGCAAAAGTTTGAATACCGGTAGCTATTTGAGTCAGGTTTGGAAGAACGGCTACGAGTCCTAGGAATAGCGCTCCGAATAAAGTAATACGGTGAACTATTTTTTTAATAACATTAGTAGTGTTTTGGCCGGGACGAATACCGGGAATAAAACCTCCGCTTTGTTGGAGGGTTTTTGATATCTCTCCCGGATCAAAGGTTATAGAGGTATAGAAATATGTAAAAAGAACTACGAGCAAGAAGTAGAGACCGCTGTATAAGAAAATATTATTAAATATATTATTAACCCATTCATTTACTCTAGCTGCAAAATCTTGGGAAATAACTCCGGCTATTTGGGCAAAGAATTGCGGGAAAAGAAGAACAGATATGGCAAAAATGATAGGAATAACTCCTGCTTGGTTTATCTTTAAGGGAAGATAAGTAGAAGCTCCTCCATAAAGCTTATTTCCTCTGACTTGTTTAGTGTATGAAACGGGTACTTTCCTTTCCCCTTCGTTGATATAAGTTACGGCAGCGATAACAAAGACTGCTAAGAAAACAAAGGCAACATAGGTTGGCAGTTTCTCCGGGGAATAATTCATAAGACTTGAAATTATTGATTGAGGCAGGCTGGCTATAATTCCGGCAAAAATCAGGATTGATATTCCGTTTCCTATGTTGTATTCGGATATTAATTCACCTATCCACATTAAAAGAACGCTTCCGGCAGTAATAATTATTACATTAGCAATAGTTGTAGATAAAGAAAGTTTCTCAATAATTCCCTGAGAAATAAGAAGGTTTAAGAAACCGTAAGATTGAAGGGCGGCTAAAGGAACAGTGGCATAACGGGAATAGCGGTTAAACTTAGCCCTTCCTTCAGCTCCTTCTTCGTAATAAGCTTTTTTAAGTTTAGGAAATATTATAGTCAAAAGCTGCATAATAATAACAGCAGTAATATAGGGACCGACACCAAGCATGACCACAGAGAGGTTTGACAAACCTCCTCCGGAAAAGATGTCTAGGAACCCAAAAAACTCGTTAGAAGAAAAGAATTCTTGAAGCCTGCTCACATCAACACCTGGAATAGGTATTGCTGCTAAAAGACGAAAAAGCCCTAAAAGAGCAAGAACCGTAAAAATCTTTCTTCTAAGATCTGGAATTTTTAATATTTGGACAAGTTTAGTCATACTCTTTATTTATTTTCAAAAACTTTACCGCCTGCTTTTTCTATTTTTTCTTTAGCTGATTTGGAAACAGGCACTTTTACATTATAAGCTTTTTTTACTTCTCCTCGGTTTAGTATTTTAACAGGCTCACTTTTCTTTTTAATTAATCCGGCCTTAACAAAAGCTTCTTTATTGATAGTATCGTTTTGGAATAACTTTTCCAAGTCACCAACATTAACAGCCTTTGTTTTAGAAGAAACAGGCTTAAATTTTACACCTCTTAGTTTTGGGAAACGTTGGATAATTTCCTTAGCCTGAGAAGGTATACTGTGTCCGGCTCTGGCCTTTTGTCCTTTAAGCCCTCTACCGGAATAAGTTCCTCTTTTACCTCCTCGCCCAACTCTTTTCTTTTCTTTTATATTTTTTGGTTTTTGTATATTGTGAATTTGCATAATATTTAAAAAAGAATAATTTTATTCATTTTTATTTTCATTTTTATTTTCTCCTTTTTCCTCTTCACTTTCGTTCTCTTCTTTTGTTTTTTTGAATTCCTTAAGAGCGGTGATGGTGGCCATGGCAGTGTTTAATTTGTTATTACTTCCAAGAAGTTTAGCGGTAATATCTTTTATACCGACAAGGTCAAGAACTATTCTAGCGGCTCCTCCGGCAATTAAACCGTGGCCTTCCGGAACTGGTTTTAGGCGGATTTTAGCTGCTCCGTATTTATCTTCAACGTCATAAGGAATAGTTCGATTTTCTTTTAAGTTTATCTTTATTAAGTTTTTCTTGGCATCATTTTTAGCCTCTCTTATTGAGTTAGCAACATCTAATCCTTTACCCACACCAACCCCTACTCTTCCTTTCTTATCGCCAATAGCAACTACAGCTCGGAAACTCATTCTTTTTCCTCCTGAAACCACACGTGTAACACGGCGTATTTCCAAAACACTATCATCAAATTCTTTTGGTTGTTTTCTTGTTTCAAATGAAGGTTTTTTGTTTTCTTTGTTCATATTTTATATCTAAAATTTTAATCCTCCTTTCCTGGCTGCTTCAGCAAGAACTTTAACACGGCCATGATAATTATATCGTCCTTTATCAAAAACTACTTTATTTATATTTGCTTTTTTGGCTTTTTCGGCAATTAACTCGCCTACTTTTTCAGCTATTTCAGTTTTTTTCTTTCCTTTAAAAGAATCTTTTAAATCATAAGAAGAAGAAGAGATCAAAGTTTCTCCTTTTGTGTCATTTATTATCTGAGCATATATATGATTATTACTTCTAAAAACACTAAGGCGGGGACGTTCTTTTGTCCCTTTTCCTATTTTAGCTCTGGTTCGCTTGGCTCTCCTTATTCTTTTTTGGTTTAATTCTTTATTTTTCATGTTTATTCACTGGCTGCTGCCTTTTTACCTACTTTTCTTCTTACAATTTCATCATTGTATCTGAAACCCTTTCCTTTATATGGTTCCACTGGACGAAAACTTCTTATTTCAGCAGCTATTTCACCAACTTGCTGTTTATTAAAACCTTTTATAATAAGTTGGTTATTTCCCTTAACTTCAAATTCAATATTTTCAGGTTTTTTGTATTCAATAGGATGAGAGTACCCAAGGTTTAGTTTTAAACCATCTCCTTGTTCATTAATTCTATACCCTACACCTTCAAGAAGAAGGGTTTTTTGAAACCTTTTGGTTAAACCATTTACCGCATTGTTAATAAGGGATCTCATGGTTCCCCAATTACTTCTAGCCTGTTTGTTTTTACCTTCTAAGATTACCTTTAGTTCATCTTTATTTATTTCAATACTTATTCCTTCTAGAATATTAACGGAAAGTTCCTGGTTTTTTTTATTCGAAACTTTAATTTTGCCATCAGTTTTTTCTATGGTTATACTCTCCGGTATTTTTATTGGAAGTTTTCCTATTCTACTCATTTTCTTAATTTATTTACCAAAGTTTAAAAAGTAATTGACCGCCTATTTTTTTCTTTCGAGCCTCAGTTTCAGTCATTATTCCCTCTGATGTAGAGAGAACCAAAAGACCATAACCGCTTTTTACCGGTCTAATTTCTTTGTGATTTTTATATATTTGTCGGGAAGGTTTACTAACAAACTGAACACCGCTTATTGGTTTTTTATGATTAAGATAAGTTTTTATTATCTTTTTGGGTTTTCTTCCTTTAACTTCAACTTTTTTTAAAAATCCTTTTGTTTCTAAAATATCAGCTATAGATTTATCCATTTTACTGTACGGAAGTTTTAAGGAGTCCTTGCCTGCATTTTGGGCGTTTTTAATTTGTATAAGAAAGTCCGTGTATGACATATTTTTAACTTGATTTTTTAATACCAGGAATTTCACCTTTACTGGCTAATTCTCTGAAGCAAATGCGGCAAAGACCAAATTCACGCATATAACCCTTTTTTCTCCCACATCTAAAACAACGATCAACCTTTCTAGTTGAGTACTTTGGTTCTTTTTTTGATCTTTCTATTACTGATTTTTTAGCCATGTTTTTTAAACTTATAACAAATATTGATGATTGTAAATACGTTTTTTATTTCTTAAAAGGAAATCCTATCTCTTGATATAATTTTATAGCTTCTTCTCTATTTTTCGTTTTGGGAACTATAGTAGCTTGAAAACCAAAATCAATTTTTGATTTTTCCATATCTATTTCAGGGAAAACTGATTGATCCTTAAATCCAAGATTAAGATTCCCCTTTTCGTCAATGTTTTTAGGGTCAATTCCTTTAAAGTCTCTCACACGAGGAAAGATAATGGAATTTATTTTTATAATAAAATCAGTCATTTTTTTTCCTCTAAGAGTGTCTTTAAGACCGACAATATTTCCTTCTCTAACACTAAATCCGGCAATTGATTTTTTAGCTTGCCTGGGACTGGGTTTTTGACCGGTAATTAAGGCTAATTCCTCACTTATGTTTGGTAAAACTTGATTTTTAAAATCAGATCGGTTTGTTAGTTTTCCCAACCCCGTGTTAATAACCACTTTTTCAATATTTTTTGTTATTTTTTTGATTTGATCTTCCATAATATCTTTTAATTAATAAACTAGTCTAAGGGACTGTCACATTTTTTACATACCCTGATTACATTTTTTTTCTCTCTCCTTCTACCGATACGAGTGTTTTTTCCACAAGAAGGACAGATAACAGAAACATTTGAAATGTTTAGGGGTCTTGCCACTTCAACTATTTCTCCTTTTTCTCCTTGTTTTTTAGGGCGAATGTGTTTTTTATACACATTTATACCCTCAACACTTACCTTATTTTTTTTAGGGAAAGTATGAAGAACTTTGCCGGTTTTACCTCGGTTTTTTCCTGCTAATATTTTAACTGTATCTCCTTTTTTTATATTCATTATCTGTTTTTATATTACATCTTCTGCCATTGATGATATTGATCCGTATCCTTTAGCTTTCATTTCTTTGGGAACCGGTCCAAAAATTCTTGTAGAACGAGGTTCTCCTTTTTCGTTAACAATAACTGCAGCGTTGTCGTCAAATTTAACATAAGAACCATCTTGGCGTCGATAGGCCTTTCTTTGACGGACTATAACAGCTTTTACAATATCACCCTTTTTAACCGGTTTTCTTGGTTCGGCAAGTTTAACAGAAGCAGTTATTACATCACCAATTTGGGCGTACCTTCTTTTTGTTCCACCTAAAACTCGGAAGCATTGAATTTTTTTAGCTCCAGAATTATCGGCTACATTTAAAATTGTTTGTTCTTGAATCATAAGTTAGCTTATAGCTTGTTAATTTTTAGTTATTTTTTTTAACGTAACCAGTTATTTTCCATCTTTTTTCTTTGGAAAGAGGACGGGTTTCTTCAATAATCACCTCATCTCCTTTTTTATACTCTTCGTTCTCATCATGGGCTTTGTATTTCTTGGTAATCTTTATGTATTTCAAGTACCGTTTATTTTTTTTAAGACGGTCAACAGCAACTGTTCTAGTTTTGTTCATTTTGTCTGAAATAATTTTTCCTTTTAATTTGCGCATTTTTTTAAATTAATTAGTTAACTTTTCTTTTAATATGGTTTTAATTTGAGCAATATTTTTTTTACGATTCTTAATTTCTTTTATGTTCTTAACTTTGCCCGCAGATAAACTAAACTGAAGGTTGTTTAATTTTTCATATTCTTCAGCTATGTTTTTTTGCAGTTCGGAAACAGGCTTTTTTCTTAATTCTTTTAAATCTTTCTTTTTCATTTATACAGTTTGTTCAGTTTTTTTAATTATCTTAGTTTTCATAGGAAGTTTGTGTCCGGCTAATCTTAAAGCTTCAGTAGCTAAATCATCTTTTATTCCTCCAATTTCAAAAAGAATCATACCGGGTTTTACCGGAGCCACATATCTATCAATAGCACCCTTTCCTTTTCCCATTCTAGTTTCCGGCGGAAAAGCAGTAACAGGTTTGTCGGGAAAAATTCTTATCCAAACTTTTCCTTCACGTTTTAACCTGTGGTTGATAGCTTTTCTAGCAGCTTCAATTTGGTTAGCTGTTACCCAACCGCTTCCGAGAGCTTGAATACCAATGCTTCCAAAATCAATATTAAAACCGCGGGTTGTTTTTGTCCGTTTTCGCGATCGTCCTTTTTGCTGCTTCCTATATTTTTGTTTTCTAGGTTGAAGTAACATATTTAAAATTTTAGTATCCTAATTTAATATTTATTTCAACATGTTGTATTTCAAAATCAATTAGGTCAAGGACTGACGACGAAGATGGGTTCCAGAGAATTCCCGTCGAGGAGGAAGGACGCAGAGATAATTGATTTTGATTACAACCCTTTGGGACATATGAATTTTCTTCAATCACTGCGTTGCTCCTCGTCACCGTATGCTCCGCATACAGCTTCCTCGTCGCGCCTTGTGCTTTAAGAAAATTCATTAATGTCATGTTAAAATAAATATTAATTTAGGATACTGATTCTTCTTCGTTAAAAATTTCTCCTTTGTATAACCACACTTTTACACCTATTGTGCCGAAAGTAGTTCGAGCCGTAGATTCACCATAATCAATATTAGCCCTGAGCTTATTAAGAGGCATTTTGCCACTATCAAGCCATTCGGTTCTAGCAATATCAGCTCCGTTTAATCTTCCGGATACTTGAGTTCTAACACCTTCAATACTTCTATTTTGCTCAAGTTGGCGCATTTGGCGTTTTAGGACTACGCGGTACGGAATACGGCGTTCAAGGTCAGAAGCGATTTGATCTCCAATTACTTTTGCTGACACATCATTGCGTCCCATTTCGGTTACGTTAAGGTTTAAGCCGTAATTTGTGTCAAAGTTCTTTTCTTTTCTTAATTCTTTTATTTTTTTATCTAAAGATTTTTTAAGGTTCTCAATACCTTTTCCTCCGCGACCAACGATAAGGCCGGGCTTGCTGCTTTTTATAAAAACTTGGATATCATCTTGAGTTCTTTCAATATTAATAGAATCAATACCGGCATTTTTCATTTTTTGACTAATAATATTTCTGATAAGGGTGTCTTCCTGAAGAAAGAACTTGCCATTGCGCTTTGAATAAAACCACCTGCTTGACCATGGTTTGTTTATGCTAAGGCGTAATAAATCTGGTTTTATTTTTCTTGCCATAATAAAGAATATTAATTATTAAATAGTATTTAGTAAATAGTGGTTATATAGATTTTCTTCTGAATATTTTAGGAAAGGAACTTTTTCTTTCTTTTGGTTTTTCAATTTCCTTTTCCGGTTTAACTTCCGGCCGGTCTTCTGTTTTCTGTTCTTTAGAGGGTTCTTTTTTGTCTTTTTTATCTTTCTTCTTTTCAGGTCCTTTTTCTTTCTTTGATTTTTTAGGAATAATAAAGCGTTCTTTAGGTGTCTTTTCTTTTTCTTCTAAGATTATATTAATGTGGCTTGTTCTTTTATTTATTTTACCAATAGCACCAAAAGCTCTGGGCATCCATCTTTTTAAGGTTGGTCCTTCGTCAACTTTTATTTCTTTTATATAAAGATTGTGAGGGTTCATTTCCTTGTTGTTTTCGGCATTAGCAACAGCAGAACGGATAAGTTTTAACAAAGGAATCTTGGATTTTTTAGGAGAGAGCATAAGTTGCGCCTCGGCTTCTTGAACAGGAAGACCTCGGATAATATTAACCAGCAAACGAACTTTTCTAGGAGAAATTCTTAGATAGCTCATTTTTGCTGTCGCCGTTTTATTTCCGTTTGTGGACGGATTTTGTTTTTCCTTAGCCATTTTTATAATATACTACCTCGTTTATTTTCAAGTTCACGTTGCATTTTTCCACCGTGGCGGATAAATTTACGGGTTTTGGCAAACTCACCCAGATGATGACCGATCATATCTTCAGAGATTTTAACATCAATAAAGTCCTTTCCGTTGTGTACACCAAAAGTAAACCCTACCATTTCGGGAGATATTTCTGAGCTACGGGCCCAGGTTTTTATAACCCCGTCTTCCGGTTTTCTTTGAGAAACTTTTTTAAGAAGTTTCTCGTTAATATATGGTCCTTTTTTTGCTGAACGTGACATATTTTTATTTTTTATTTCTTTCTTCGTTTTTTACGATGTTTAATAATATATTTTTCTGACAACCTCTTTTTATTTCTTGTTTTTGTTCCTCCGGTTATATTCCCCCATTTGTCTTTAGGATATTTTGTTCCTCGAGGTTGTCTTCCTTCACCGCCTCCGTATTTGTGATCGTGGGCTCCCATAGCTGAACCTCTTACTTTTGGACGGCGGCCTTTCCAACGGCTTTGTCCGGCTTTTCTATCTTTTTGTCTGATATGTTTAGGGTTAGACACTTGGCCTATTGAAGCATAACTGTTCCAAGGAATCTTTCGTATTTCGGTAGAAGGCATTTTAAGGTGGGTATAGCCGTCTTCGTTAGCCAACACTTGAAGACTAGTTCCGGCTGAACGGCCAATTTGAGCACCTTTTCCGGGGGTAAGCTCCACATTATGAACAAAATTACCTACAGCTACTTTTTTAAGAGGAACTCTGTTTCCTGGTTTTAGGGGGGCTTTTTCAGAAGCAATTATTTGATCATTTTCTTTAAGGCCGTCCGGAGCAATAATATAACGTCTTTCTCCGTCTTTGTATAGAACAAGGGCAATACGGGCACTTCTATTGGGGTCATATTCAATGCTTTCTATTTTTGCCGGAATGTCGTATTTCTCTTGAAGAAAATCAATTTTTCGATATTTTCTTTTGTGGCCACCCCCTCTCCATCGCATAGTAATTCTACCCTGAGAGTTTCTGGCTCCGGTGCTTCTTTTTCCTTTTATTAAATTTTTGTTTTTCCTCAGCATTGTTTATACATATTAAACCGGAAACACTTCAATAGCATCTCCCTCTTTCAAAGTAACGATGGCTTTTTTTTGCATTTTTATTTTTCCTTCCCTGCCTCTAAATTGTTTTGGCCTAATTCCTTTTTTAATAATGTTAACTTTTTCAACTGTTACGTCGTAGCGTCTTTGTACTTCCTTTTTAACTTCATTTTTATTAGCAGAAGAACTAACACTAAAAACGTATTTTCCATTTACGCTCATATCACGGGATTTTTCGGTAATTAAAGGTTCTTTAAGGATTGATTTTTTAGAATATCCATGAGAAACAGAGCTTTCAATTTTTTGTTTAGCAGCCTTTTTTTCCGTTTTCTTTTCCGGGGTTTCTTTCTTTGGCGTTTCTTTTTCAACTTTGTTTCTCTCTTTCCCTTCGTCTTTCTTTTTGTCTCCCGATATTATTTTTTTAAAAATATTACTCATTTTATTTATTTAGAAAGTGTTTTTCTAGTTCCTCAACCGATTGTTTGTCAAAAATTATGTATTTACAAGAAAGAAGGTCATATATATTCAAGCTTTCAGGCCGGATAGCTTTAGTTTTTTCGATATTTCTAACGGCAACAGCAAAATTTTTATTTTCTAAAGAAGGTATAAAAAGAACATTTTTTTCTTTTATATCTTTAATATTTTTGGAAAGGTTGTTAATAATGTTTTCAGCTTCTTTAGTTTTGCCGTTTTCTAACCTTAATGATTCTACAAAATAAATTTCACCTTCTTCAAGTTTTTTAGAAAGAACTGTAAAGAAAGCTTTCTTTTTCATTTTTTTATTAATCTTTTTTTCGTATTCTTTTTCAATTCGCGGTCCAAAAGTTACTCCTCCGCCTTTCCAGAGAGGTGAACGAATAGTACCGTGCCGGGCCCTTCCGGTTCCTTTCTGGCGCCATGGTTTTCGGCCCCCGCCGCTAACATCACTCGTTCCTTTAGTGTGGGCTATTTTTTGCCTCGTGTTTGCTCTGTGAGCAACAAGACTTTGGTACACAAGATCGTTATTCCAATCCAAAGAAAAGATAGCGTCGTTAATTACGACATCCTCTTCTTTGTTTTCTGCTAGATTGTATAACTTGGATTTCATATTTTTATATCCTTAACTCAATGTCATTACCTTTCATTCCCGGAGCAGCTCCTTTAATGAAGATTTCTTTTTTATCCGGATGAAGCTCTATAATTTTAATATTTTTGATAGTAATAGTTTGAGCACCCATATGTCCAGGCATCTTTTTTCCCGGAATAACTCTGGCTGGGTCAGTTGAGCCTATAGAACCCGGAGCTCTCAAGTGGTGCTTTGTTCCGTGAGTTTTATCCATACCGCTAAAACCATGCCTTTTAACAACACCTTGAAAACCACGGCCTTTATTTTTTCCGCTAATGGTTATCTCTTTACCCTCTTCTAGTTTTTTAAAAGCTTCCTGGTTTTCTGTTTTTAAGACAGTTACCGGGATGACTTCTGTACCTTTCCAGATTTGGGTCATATATAATTTTTTGGCTTTAATCTTTTCCATGGTTTTGAAGCAAATATAAAAAACACCTAACCGTTTTTCAACCGGTTTTTTAAAATTAAATTATTATTAAACGCTAGCTGTTTTTCAAGAATATCATATATATTTTTTTTATCAAGAGTATTTGCGGGTTTAGGTTGTGTATTAAAAAAGGGCTGCATTTTAATGCAACCCCCTATTCATACTCATGGTTTTCTTACAAACTTTGGTTCATTCATTAATCATGGTTTCCTTAATGTCTTTGACTCGCTTCTCGTTTAAGGATTTCTTCCATTCAATGACTCGTTCTTTCCTCGTGGTTTTCTTGCCACCCATGACTCGTTTTGTTCCTTTGGTTTTCTTACTGCTGATGACTCACTCAGTTCCATTGGTTTTCTAGGAATCCCTGGTTCGTTCTTTTTCTCTGGGTTTCTTACATGGTCTGACTCGTTTCCTTTTCTTGGGTTTCTTCTTGATGACGACTCGTTTTGGAAACATGGATTTCTTTCGTTCCTTGACTCACTTTGAATCAACGGTTTTCTTTACAACGATACTTATTTATCAATCATTTCCCAAGGATCAATAAAAGTGGTGTGGTTTTGATATTCCATTGCATAAGGCAGACGAGTTGGCAGACCGCATTTTTGTCTCCAAACAAGCCATAAACAAGAAAGAAAAAGTTTAATCATTTTTCTCAAGGCCATGTTATGAATGTGGCCTTCTGAGATGACACCTTCCGGTTCGTATCTTTTACCGTCTTTTTTCGGAAGTTTAGTGGCAGAAACAATCTTTACACCTTCGGAGATAAATCTTTTTACATATTTATCTTTTTCTTGGGCATAATATTCGTAGAATCTTCCCCTACCTTTCATCAAGGAACCGCCTAAGCGCCAGCACATTGTTCTTAACCGACTGTTGTAAGAAAGCTTTCCTCCATTCTTTTTTCTTTTTGGAGCTTTTCCGTTGTCATCAACATGATAACCGGCAAATTTCCAAAGACTGCTTATTTTTTCAGCTTTTTCAATATCAACAAGGCCTACAACCTTACTAATATTTTCCTTACCTACTCCTTTTACTTTTTCAAACCATTCATAAGCAGGATGGCTTTGGATAAGAGTGGTCAATCGGCTATCAGCAAAATCTTCCAAGTCCTTTATTTTTTCAAATAAAGCATCTGTTTCCGGATCTTTTCTGCCTTGGTTAGCCAGATGAGTTTTTCTTACCTGGGCAGCGACTCTTAATTTTTCTATTTCAAAAATTGAGTTGAGCAGAAACGCAAAAGGTTTTTCTTCTTTAACCTTTTCTTTCTTAACTGAATTTTCATTTTCTTTCATTTCTTACTTTTTTAAATTGTTAAACATAATTTTACTGTTTATAATTATATGATAATTATTATATATTGTCAATGTATAAGCGTTATTTTTTGGTTGTTATTGGTTGAGTTGAGTTGAGTAATAAAAAACAGCCTTAGGGGCTGGTTTTTAAAATAAAGATTTTTGAATTATTTCTAAAATTTCAATCCTAAAAGTTTAATTTGAATTATTTATAAAAGCTTAAGCTGTTTTAATCTCTACATCAATTCCGGCTGGTAAATTTAAATTGCTGAGAGCTTCTATTATTTTTTGGTCCGGCTCCATAACATCAATAAGACGCTTGTGCACTTTCATTTCAAACTTTTCTTTTGATTTGTTGTGGACGAAAGTAGAGCGGTTAACTGTATATTTTTTTATTTCAGTGGGCAAAGGGATGGGACCGATTACGTTTCCTCCGTAACGTTTAATAGCCTCGACAATATTTTTTACAGACTTGTCGATTAATTTTGGATCGTAGCTTCTAATCTTAATTCTAATTTTCTCTTTCTGTTTCTGTTTGGTAGGCATGTCTAAGTTTGAAATTGAATGCTTTTAACTTTTTTAATCTAACAGTAATTTATTAATTTATCAATACTCTACTCTATCGCCCCGATATCAAACCGGGGCGATAGGAAGAGAATTTATTTTATTATTTTGGTTACAACACCTGCACCAACTGTTCTGCCACCTTCACGAATAGCAAATCTTTGCTGTTCTTCAAGGGCAACAGGGACAATAAGCTTAACTTTACCGGTAAAGGTATCACCGGGCATAACCATTTCCGTACCTTCCTCAAGAGTTACCTCTCCGGTAACATCCGTGGTTCGAATGTAAAACTGAGGCTTGTACCCGGTAAAGAATGGGGTGTGACGTCCTCCTTCTTCTTTACTAAGGACATAAATTTCAGTTTCAAATTCGGTATGAGGTGTAACACTTCCAGGTTTAACAAGAACTTGTCCGCGTTCCAATTCTCCTTTCTTTCCTTTTACACCACGAAGAAGAATTCCAACGTTATCACCTGTTTCTCCTTCATCTAGGGTTTTTCGGAACATTTCAATACCGGTTACAACAGTTTTGTGAACCTCGCTGCCCATACCTACAATCTCTATCTCGTCGTTAACACTAACTTTTCCTCTTTCAATTCGGCCGGTAGCAACGGTACCTCTTCCTTCAATACTGAAGATGTCTTCAATAGGCATAAGGAAAGGTTTATTAATATCTCTTTCTGGTTGAGGAATATAACTATCTACTGCATCAATAAGTTCGTAGATGGGTTTTATGACTTCGTCATCAGAAGACTCAGCATCTAAGGCTTTCAAAGCAGAACCTTTGATGATTGGAATTTCATCACCCGGGAAATCATATTTTTTGAGAAGTTCTCTTATTTCAGATTCAACAAGCTCAATAAACTCTGGATCATCAACTTGGTCGGTCTTGTTTATAAAGACAACAATTGCCGGCACGTTAACCTGTTTAGCCAAAAGTATGTGTTCACGTGTTTGAGGCATAGGACCATCAGGGGCAGAAACTACAAGAATAGCTCCGTCCATCTGAGCAGCGCCGGTAATCATGTTTTTGATGTAATCGGCGTGTCCCGGTGCATCAATGTGAGCATAGTGGCGTTTTTCGGTTTGATATTCCGAATGGTGAAGAGCAATGGTAATACCCCTATCTTTTTCTTCCGGGGCGTTATCAATTTCTTCTACTAACTCTGTCTTATCAATCAAGCCTTTAAGATGAAGGGCTTTCATGATAGCGGCAGTTAATGTGGTCTTACCGTGGTCAACGTGGCCAATTGTTCCAATGTTGAGATGTGGTTTTGACCGTTCAAATTTTTCTTTAGCCATATTTTTATTTATTTTTTCTTATTTTTTTTATTCGACCTATTTTTATCTAACATTTGAATTAACTTTTTAAAAGCCCGATAACGGGGCTCTTGTGTTTATTGCTTCACTAATGATTAACGAAAGTTTAACTTAAGTCAACCCCGCTTTTGCAACCTTAATAATTATAGTTTAAGACCGTAATCTAATTTTATGAAAACAAAGCCTAACAGTCAATACATATTTAAACCTTTTCGTATTTATATAACTTTTTAAAAGGTTTTTTAAGGAAAAGGTAAACAAGAAGAAAGCTCATAAAACCAACAGCAATACCTCCCACAACATCAATAGGCCAATGTATTCCGGTAAATATACGGGCTATCCCGTTTATAAAAGATAGGCCTATAAGCCAACTTCCCCAGCTTTTGTTAAAGATAAATATAGCAAAAGCTAAACCAAAGAGAAGACTGGCATGGCCGGAAGGGAAAGATATTCCGTTAATGGGTGTTATTAGCGGTTCTAAGTTTAGTTCTTTAAAAGGTCTTGGGCTTTCTAAAAATTCTTTGAAAATTGCAACAAAGATGCCTCTGGCTAAAAGACTGGAAAGGAGGATAAATATTCCAGAAAAAATTTTAGTTTGCCAATGATCCTCCTTGAAAAGAATATAAATAACAGCAGCTAAAATTATGAGGTATGGGAGATATTTAGCACAAAAAATACCTAAAGCGTCAACGATAGAAGAGCTTCCTGTCATGTTGTGTAAAAAGTAAAATATTTTTAAATTCATATTGGTTAAATATTAGTTATAAATAATTAATTATCAAGTTTCTTTAGATAAGATAATTAAATATTTCTTGAACTATAGCTTCATCAGCTTTTGGTCTAGAAAAACTTTTAGCTGCCTCCCCCATTTCTTGCATTTCTTTAGGGTTGTTTACTATTTTTCTTATTTGATCTAGGAGAATATTAATTCCTAAATTATTTTCCTCTATTACGACTGCTCCCCCATTTGAGGCATATTCGTAAGCATTAATTGTTTGGTGTCCTCCGGCTGATTCTTTAAGAGGGATGATAATAGAAGGTTTTCCAAAGGCGGATATTTCAGAAATTGCTCCGGCACCACCTCGGGAAATAACAATGTCAGCAGCATTCATAGCGTGCTTAAGTTCTTTACTATCAAAGAATCCTACGTATTTATACATTATATGATTTTTAGATTCTATACTTCTTAAAGAATAGTCAATTTCTTCTTTTGTTTCTTTTTTATTGGCCTCGCCTAGTTGATGGTATATTTGAAATTCCGGAATTATTTTGTCGAGATTAAAAATTATGAAATCATTTATTCTTTTAGCGCCTTGAGACCCTCCGAGAACGAGAATTAAAGGCAAATCAGGACTAAAGTTAAGATAACTTTTAGCTCGGTCTTTCTCCATCCAATACTGGAGAAGTTCTTCTCTAATTGGGTTGCCGGAAAGGAAGACTTTGTCTTTTTTAAAAAAATCAATAGTTTTTCGGAAAGACACTCCTATTCTGTCAGCAAAACGGCTGGCCATTTTAGTATTCATACTTGGAATTGAATCTGATTCGTGGATTATAACAGGAATGAAATAAAATTTAGCCGCAAGAATTACGGGGAAAGAACCGGGACCTCCTTTTGAAAAAATAACATCAGGCATTATGAAATAAACTTTTACAATCGCTTCTATGATACTCCAGATAAATTTGGGAATATCTATTAAGTTTCTAAGAGAAAAGTACCTTCTAAGTTTTGCTGAAGTAATAGAGTGGATTTTAATTTCTCTTTTTTGAAATTCGTTTAAGAAACGATTCTTAGGTCCTATAAAATCAAGCTTTACTTGATTGTTTCCAAATTTAATTAATTTATCCGATACAGCAAGAAGCGGAAATATATGACCACCGGTTCCCCCTGCAGTTAATAAAATGTGTTTCATTATTTTTAATATAACTTAATTAACAGTCTTTTTCTATCTATTTTTATTTTTTTCTGTATTTAGAAATATTAACAATAGTTCCAACCATAACCATAGAAATAGCGAGGGCCGTACCTCCGTAGCTTACAAAAGGTAAAGGAATTCCGGTTAAAGGAAGAAATTCGGAAATGGCTCCCATGTTTATAATTGTTTGAACAACTATAACGGAAGTAAAACCGATAACTAAAAGGCGTCCAAAAATATCAGGAGTTTTTTTAGCAATAGCAAGGCCGCGCCAGGCAAAAGCAATAAAGAGAAAAATAACAGCAGAAGAACCAACAAAACCTAACTCTTCGCCAATAACAGCAAATATAGAATCTCCTATTGGTTCCGGGAGATAGTTTAATTTAGTAGTAGATTGACCGTAACCTACTCCGGTTATTCCTCCTGAACCTATGGCTATAAGAGATTGGTTAATATGATAAGCTTCGTCAAGAGCATCAGTATTAGGATTAAGAAAAGTGGTAACTCTTTGCATACGGTAAGGCGTAATATAAACCATAAGAGCGAAACTTAATAAACCTATGAGAATAAGACCGATTACAAATTTTATTTTTGCTCCGGAGGTAAAATAGGTTAAACCGGCAGCAACAAGAAGAATAACCGCCATAGTGGTTGAGGGTTGAATGACAAGGAGAAAAGTTACGCTTCCTAAAATAATTAAAAAAGGAAGTAAACCTTTGGAAAAACTTTTTATTCGAGATTTATTTTTACTTATCCAAGAGGCAATATACACCATAAGGGTAAATTTGAGAAACTCTGCCGGTTGAAAAGAAAAACCTCCTATTTCAAGCCATCTAGAAGCTCCTTTTGCATTCATCCCTAGAGGTGTCAGGGTTAGGATTAAAAGAGCTATGTTTGCAAGAAGCATGATTAGGGCCATTTTTTGAAAACGGTGATAGTATAAAAAAGAAGCAATAAGAAAACCTATAACACCGAAAGAAAGGCCAAAGATAATTTGGTGTTTTAAATAAAAGTAGCTGTCACCGAATTTTTCTTTAGCTAAATCAGAGGAAGCGCTGGCAAGCATAACTAAACCAAAGATAATTAAAACTCCAACAATAATTATAAAAGCGTAATCAGGGGATGTTTTTGGCTTAGGCGTTTTCATAGACAACTAATATATTATCTCTCCTGCTTTATTGTTTTTAAAAACGTCCCTGTCGAAAACAGATTTTCCATTTATTATTACATTTGATATTTCTCCATTTTTTACTACAAGAATATCAGCATAATAATTTTCTTTTATAACCCCCCTCTTTTTGATTCCAAATTTTGTGGCCGGAAGAGAAGTTGCCTTCATTAGAGATTTTTCAAAAGAAATATTAGTATTTTTTTGAGCTAGATTTATAAACTCAAAAAAAGGCTGGTACCGAGGGTTAAGATTAATACCGCTTGAAGATACAAAAGAAGCATTAGAAAATAACATTTCTTTTAACATTTTTTCGTTAACATTTTTCAAAAGACAGATAGCTTTAAGACGGGAACTTTTCATTATCTCAAGAAGGGTTTTTAATTTATTTTCCTGCCACCGTTTTGATATTTCTTTAATCGTTTTGTTTTCTAAAAACTTTATTTCTTTTGGAGTATGAATTATTACTATTTCTTTATTAGAAAAGGTTTTTAAGTGCTCTATTATTTCTTCGTCATGATTTCCTGAACAAATTAATTCAGCCGTTTCTTTAAGATTTCTTTTTTGAAATCTTTCTGGTAATAAATTATGAATGGAAAGTTTGGTATAAGGATAAGGCTGGCAATCAAAATTTATTTCTTGAATAGAAGATTTTTTTTCAAGATCTTCTTTTATTTTTTTGTATTCGGAAGTTGCCGACATTAGAGGCATTAAATTGTTTATTTCTATATTTACATTTGTTTTTTCAGAAAGTTCATATATTTCATTAACTGATTCTTTGGGGTTTTCCGGGTTTTTAAGGTCAAGAGCAAGTACTTTATTTTTTTCAGCAGTAATTTCAGCAATTATCTCCAACTCTCTTTTAGAGGTGTGACGGGAGTATCCAAATTGGAAACTAAGAGAAAGCCCAAGAGCTCCTTCTTTGAAAGATTTTGTAATAATTTTTTGAAATGTTTCTAATTCTCTTTCTGTTAAATCTCTGTTTTCTCCCTGAGTTAGAAATCTTTTTATAGAAGCGTGGCCAATTAAACTGCCAAAGTTTATTGCCGTTCCCTTTCTCTTTAAAACCTTAAGAAAACTATAAAAGCTTTCCCAGTTTATATTCATTTTTAAAGAAGGTTCACTTCCTCGTTTTTCAATTTCTTCAAGGGAGTCTTTGAAAATTGGAGCAAGAGAAGAACCGCCATTGCCTCCAATAACGGTGGTTATACCTTGCCTGATAAGATTTTCTTGAGATGTATTATCAAATATTTGAAGGTAATGATCTATTTGAGAGCTTATGTCTATAAATCCGGGAATAACAATCGCATCTTCTGCATTAATTAATTCTTCAGATTTAGACTTTTTTATTTCTCCAATACTGACTATGTGTTTTCCTCTTATTAAAATATCTTTTTTAAATGGAGGGTGTCCCCTCCCGTCATATATAAGTCCGTTTTTTATAAGGATTGGCATATTGGTAGCATTATAAGACAAATTAGCTTATATGATAATCAGTGTTTGTTTCTCTGGTTAGTAAACAATCTTAATATGTAAGTTATCCACACCAACTTGGGGGTGTCGGGAACCCCCATATTGAAAGATTAATAGAGTTTTAAGCAAAGTAGGACAAGAAAAAAAGAACAAGACCTAAAGTGGCAAAAATTGCCGAGATAATCCAGAAACGCATGGTAATTTGAGACTCCGGCCAATTCAGGGCTTCAAAGTGATGATGAATCGGGGTGGAGTGAAAAATCTTTTTTCCTCTAAATTTTTTACTTGTTTGTTGGATTATAACCGAGATTGATTCTCCTATTAAAATTATTCCAAAGAATGGCAGAAAAAGGGCGGTGTTAGTTAACATAACTATAACGCCGATCGTAATACCTAGAGACATTGAACCGGTATCCCCCATAAAGAAACGGGCCGGATATATATTAAACCAAAGGAAAGCAAGAAGAGCTCCTAAAATAGCGGCGATCATAGCAGTAAGCTCAAATTTTCCAAGAACAAAAGCTACTACAGCTAAGGCGCTGAAAGTAAACAAAAAGACGCCTCCGGCTAACCCGTCCAGGCCGTCTGTTTCGTTAGCGGAAAAAGCTGTAGCTACTAGAATAAAAATAAAGAAAGGAATATACCAAATACCAATATCAAAAGAACCTACAAAAGGAACGTAAAGAGTGGTAAAACCAAGCTTGAAATAAAACCACCAAGCTCCAAGAACAGCTACACCTGTATACAGAAGAAGTTTACGAGACATGGTCAATCCCCCTCCTTTTGGACCTCTACCTAATATACCAAAAAGATCATCAATGAGTCCGACAATAGCTGAAATAAAAAGTGCGGCAAGAGGAAGGTATGTTTCTGTTCGATTAATAAAATTAAAGTATTCAAAAAAACCGTCTATTGTTTTAGAAAGGATTAAGAATAAGAGAGCCATTCCTAAAACTGTACCCCATATAATAATCCCTCCCATAGTTGGAGTGTTTGATTTTTTCTTATGAAACTTATTAAAAACAGGAGCTTCTTTAGCGCTTCTTATATTTTTCTTTCTGAAATCAAGTTTTATAAGAAAGCGATAAACAAGAGGAGTTATTAAAAGAGCCACCACGAAAGCAAGGGCGAAAATAATTAATACTCTAACAGCTTCAAATAATTCCATAATGTTTAGTAAATAATAATTTTATATTTCCGGGAATGTATAAGCTTCTTTAATCCAGTTTATAAGAGCAACAGCATCTTTATATCTGTCTTTGGATCCTAAGATAATAAAAGCCACTCTCCTACCTTCTATACTAAAGATTGAAATAAGGTTTTCTCCGGCTACTTCCGAGGTGCCTGTTTTGCCTCCTATAAAATCTTTGCGTTCTACAATGTTATTTATATTATACACCTTGCGGGAAATTGGTTCATTTAAGGGTTGAATTAAAAAGCTTCTGTTTTGGGTCCAAGTAAATATTTCGGGATGGTTTTTGATAATGTATTTTATAATTTTTAAAAGGTCATAAGCATTACCATAGTTAAAATCAGAAAGACCTGACCCATCTTCAACGATGATTGATTTCATATCAAGTTCGGCAGCCTTTTTATGAATAGCTCTAGCCATATTATCTTTTCCTCCTAAATACTCTTCAAAAGCTGCCGCGGCATCATTTGAAGAGGTTAAAAGCATAATCTTTAAGAGGTCTCTGGCGCTGTAGACCTCTCCGCTTTTAAGATCACCGGTAAAACCTTGGGTGTCAATTGCTTTTTGGGTTATAGGTATTTTTTTGTTAATTCCTATGTTTTCAATAACAACAACAGCTGTCATAAGTTTAGTAAGAGAAGCAAGAACATGCTCTTCTCGTGTATTTTCGTAATACAGGCGAAAGTCGTCATCCAAGGAATGAATAAGAACTGCTTCGGCGCTTAATTCCGGATCAAATATGTCCCATTTTCTTGTTGGAACTTTTTGCAAAGGATCAAAATCAGAAAAAGATGCTTTTTGATAAGAAATATTTGATGATTTCTCATTAGAAATAATTTCTTTATTGTTTACTTCCTCATCTGCGCTTATTGAAGCCTTATTACTAAATCTTGTTAGAGTAAAGGATATAATAATTAGGACTATGAGTATTATTGATTGCCAACGTATATTCATCCTACTTTATATATTATCTGTATTATATTCTTCTAAAATACTTTTATATTTTTCAAATTCAGGAAGTTCTTTAGTTGATTTAATTCCTAAATGTTTCAAACAATCAAAAGTTATTTGGTAATTATAGGTATGGCCATCTTTTTCTTTATTAATAAGGCCGCGTAACATTAGGTTGCGGAGGATGTAACTTGAATTAACTCCTCTTATAAAATCAATGGTTGTTTTTCGAATAGGTTCAAGATAAGCAATAATAGCTAAAGTTTCCAAAGAGGCGGGGCTGAGTTCTTCGGTAAATTCTTCTTTAGCTATTTTTTCAATTATTTCCCCTAGTTCAGGTTTGGTGGTTAGTTGAAACTTGTTGTTTTTTTCTATTATTGCAAGCCCTCTTTCTTCATTTTTTTCAAGGTCTTTTTGGTATTTTTTAATAAGTTCCAAACATTCTTCTTTTTCTAGATTCAGAATATTGCTTATCTTTTTTATTTCCACAGGTTTTCCGTGTTGAAATAAAAAAGCTTCAATTTTAGCTATGTTTTTTGAATCTGTGTTCATTTTTAAAGATTATCAAAAAAAGTAAAATTAATAAATGTATTTATTTCTCCGCCTTTTTTATTGTTATCTCTCCAAATCTTTTGTTTTGTTCAAAATTAATTTTTTCATCTCTAAAAAGATGAAGGACTACTAAGAAAAGAACAACTATTTCGTTTTTACTGCCATTTTGAAAAAAGCTTTTAAGACCGGTTGGATGATTACTTATTTTCTTCATAACCTCTTCCATTTTATTTTTCAAGTTTATAACCTCTCTTTTTACTTTTTCTACTGGTTTTATTTTTTTAATCTCCTCAGTAATTAAAGACAGGAATTTTTTTATGTTTTTAATAGAAGTATTTCCTGGATAAAAAAAAGCCTCTCGATTGGCTAAAAATTCTCTTTCAGCCATAGTGGGATATTTATGCCACTTCTCTTCTAATTTTTTTTCAGCTTCTTTTATCTGACTATATATTTTTAACTGAACTTCTAAATTACGAACTTCTTCTTCTTCATCCTCTTCAAGCTCAAGGGACGGTATGAGTACTTTAGATTTTATAAGAAGAAGTTTTGAGGCGATAACTAAAAAATCAGCAAGTACAGAGTAAGAGATTGTCTCATTTTTCTTTAGTTCAGTAAGATATTCCAAGAATTTACCCGTTACCTCTGCTAGACTTATTTGGTTTATATCAAGTTTCTCTTTTTTAACAAGCTCGAGTAGCTTGTCTAAAGGACCTTGAAAATTTTCAGATTCAACTATAAATTCTTTATTTGTTTTTTCTTTCATTTTTTAAAAGGATATGATTTTAAGGATATGATGAATAAAGTTAAAGCAGCCATGGAGAGTCCGAAATCGCGGAAGGTGGTATCGTTAATTCCCCAAAAAGCCATTATAAAAAGAAGATTAACAAAAGCAATAAAAGATACAAGAGAAATAAAAAAACCGGAAAGGAGGAGAATTCCTAAAATAATTTCCAAGATACCATAAAAGACAATAAAATGTGATTCGGCAATAAAGCGAGAAATATATTCGGGAATAAAATCAACCCACCTTTCGGGTGAAGTGATAATAGATAATCCGGCATAAACAAAAGTTCCTCCCAAACCTATTCTTAGAGGTAAACTGGGATTGATATTTAATTCTTTGGTTAGCTTTATTTTCATGTAATAAATTCTATTAATTATTCACCAAGGGAACAAAGCTAAATCCAAAATATTGTCTTTTTTCAAATTTATCTTTTTTGATTTTATCAAGCACATATATACTGGATTTTACCGGAGCAACAATTCGTCCTCCAATGACTAATTGGTCTTTCCATTGTTGGGGTATTTTATTTCCGCTGGCAGCTGCGATTATTTTGTCATAAGGAGCTTCTTTAAGATAGCCTTTAGTTCCGTTTTCTTCTATTACTTCAATAACACCTTTTTTTATAAAATTATATTTATTTATTTTCTCTTCAGCAGTTTCTTTTAATTTTTTTATCCTTTCCACGCTTATCACTTTTCCATTCTCTCCTTGGCCATTTTTACTGGTAATATATGAAAGAAGCGTGGCTTGCCAACCTGAACCAGTTCCAATATCCAGAATTTTTTCTCCGGGTCGTGGTTCTAACAATTCAAGCATAAAAGCCACTGTTAGAGGTTGAGAAATGGTTTGTTCCTCCCCTATCGGCAGAGCTTGATTTACATAAGCAATTTCTTTAAATTCTTCCGGAACAAAATCTTTTCTGTCTATTTCTTTAAAAGCTTCAATAATTATCGGGGTTTTGAGATAACCTTCCTTGATTAAATTATTTATTAATATTTCTTTTTTCATATTAAATTAAGCGTGTTTTAATTTTAACACAGATTGGTTGTTAAAATAGAGTTTTTTTATTTCTTAAAAAATACCGAAAATTAAACCAAGATAGAACAAATATAGAATTATAAGAACAGTTCCTTCCCAACGGGTTATTTTTTTATCATAAGCAAATATAAAGAGAATGACAGTAGCAACCATCATTGCCGGTAGAGCTATATTAATCATTGCTTTAGAAACTACAATGTCGGTAATCAAAGCGGGTATAGACATTACTAAAAGAATATTAAAAATTCCCGATCCTACTATATTACCGAACATTTCTTCAATCTTTCCTTTTCTAAGAGTAACGTAACTCACCGATAATTCGGGGAGAGAAGTACCAAGAGCAACAACGGTAGCAGAAATTATATCTGATCCTATTTTTAATGTTTTTGAAATATTAATTACAGCTTCAACAGCGTATTTAGCGCTAAAGTAAATAAAAAGCGGGCTTATTACAATTTTAGCTACGGTAAACCAATTGATTTCTCTTATTTTTTTAGAGGTCAGGCGATACATTTTTATTGGAAAGGATTTCAAGTTGTAACGAAAGCTTTTGGGTACGGTTATTGTTTCTTTTTCTTCCTTCTTTATTTCTTCCAATTCTCCCAATAAGGGTTCCTTTTTCTTTCTTTGGTTAGAGATGGTATAGATAATGTATATTATGAATATTACAAGAAAGAATATTCCTTCAGCTGCGCTAAATACCCCATCTAACATAGTAGCAACGAGAAGAAAAGCGGAGGTGATAGATAAAGGCAGATCAAATTCAAGAAAATCAAAATTAATATTTGATTCTTTAACGATTATTGCCGATATTCCTAAAACAAGAAGGATATTAGAGATATTAGAGCCCAAAACATTGCCGGCAACAATCTCCGGAGTTTTTTGAATAACCGAAGTTATTGAAACGACAAGTTCTGGAATGGAAGTACCGAAACCAAGAACAAAGGTACCGATAATAAATGGATTTATTTTAAAATGAAGACCTAATCTTTCAGCGCCGTCAATAAAATAATCCGAAGATTTAAAAAGGATTATTAAAGAAAAAACAAGAATTATTATCCAAAGAATAACTTCCATTTTTTAAATATATCACATTCTCAGATTCAGAGAAAAATGTTGTGGACCGTACCGGATTCGAACCGGTGACCTCCTGTATGCAAAACAGGTGCTCTAGCCAACTGAGCTAACGGCCCTTATATTTTATCCCAAGGAAGGTGAGTGAAATACCAAAAACGAAGTTTCTGTATTTCACGAGCCGACGCAGGGACAAGCTTTGCTTATTTACCAAACCTTCTCTTTATATTATTACACTCCTCCACCATTTTTCTAAAGTCTTTTTTGGAAAAGGCTGGGAAATATTTTTTAGTGAACCTGAGTTGGGCGTTGGCGATATCCCACATCATAAAACCCTCTGACAGGTGCGGTTCCCCTCCCGTTCTAATAACAAGATCAACCGGAGGAAGTTCTTTTGTGTAAAGATTATTTTTAATTAATTCCTGATTTATTTCAAGCTTTCTCCTTTTATTTTCCTTGGTAATTTTTTTTATTGCTTGTTCCATCTCCTCAATTCCGCTATAAGCAATGAGAAAGGTAAGATTATATTTGTTGTAATCTTTGGTTGATTCTATAGCTTTTTTGATTAAACTTTTAACGTTTTTTGGAAGCAGTTCTTCCCAAGTTCCAAGGACTCTTATTCTTGTTTTATTTTTGTGAATATCTTCGTTATTTGAAAGTTTTTCAAAATATTCTTTAAAAAGACTAAAAAGGAATTTTATTTCTCTTTTATTTCTTTTTTTAATATTTGAAACTGAAGCTCCCCAAAAGGTAAGGTATTTTATATTAAGATCAAAAGCTTCTTGTAATATTTCTTTAAAATTTTCAGCTCCCTTTTTGTGACCAAATTGGGCAGGTTTGTTTTTTTCTTTTGCCCATCTTCTGTTGCCGTCGGGAATTATAGCAATATGTTTAATTCTATTCACAGATTTTAGAGAAATTAAGCAAAATCTTTTGTTAAAATATTTTTTTGTGGGCATGGGAGGGATCGAACCTCCGACCTCTATCTTATCAGGATAGCGTTCTACCACTGAACTACATGCCCAAATAAGAAGAAAATTGAAAACTTTTTCAACTTGGGGGTTCCCGACACCCCCAAGTTGTCGTCGTTTTACTCCTCCCCAGAAACCTGCTTGTTTCTGGCGCTTCGCTGTTTTCC
>CAZXDO010000051.1:0-4744 GCA_964639325.1 uncultured Candidatus Saccharibacteria bacterium | reverse complement strand
CTCTCTTTTTCTTTATTTTAAAATTAATAGATTATTCTTTTGCCAACCAATTTCTCAGTTTTTCTTTTATTAACACCGGAGTTTTAATTTTCTTCTTTTTAAGTATTCTTTCTCTTGCCAGCCCCTTTTCTCTTTCGGGAGCGGGCTTAGTTCTCTTTTTAGGTTTAACTTTAATGTTTCGAGAAATCCTTCTTTTGTCAGATGTTTCCGGAAAAAGATCTACTATTTTAAGTATGGTTATTGGGTTTTTAGGTATAGAGCTTTCTTGGGTAGTTCTTTCCCTGCCTTTGGGGCTTCTAAACGGAACTGCCTTTCTCACCCTTTTCTTTGTGGTTTCTAGAGAATTATTAGTTAACCACTTTAAAGGGAACCTGACAACCGATTTTATTTTCCGACAAATCACTTTTCTTGTTCTTTTTTCGGTTATTATTCTCGCCGCCTCTCAGTGGACTTTATAAATAAATAACCATTAACCAACTTGGGGGTTCCCGACATCCCCAAGTTGAAAATTGCTGTTTATTTTCCCCTGAGGGAGTGATATAATTGAAATATGAAGTCAGTTTCCAAAACTATATCCAAGGAAAAATTACCGGAGATTTTTAAACCTATTTTATGGAGTTTTGAATGGAAAAATCTTGATATATGGAAAGACAAAGAAGATATAATTTTAGCGGCTCTTAATTATGGGGAGCTAGAACATTTAAGGTGGATTATTGAAACATATGGTAAAGATGAGATAAAAAAAGTTCTTTCTCGTCGTTTAAAAACTGAAGTTTATCCTGAATCTCGCAATTTAGCCCGAGTACTTTTCGGCGTTCAATTCAAAAATTCAAGAGAAGAAAAATAAAATATGTACAAGAAAGCTTTGGTTAAAGAATCCTCAAATCTTTTTCCAAAATTTAGCCAGTTTAATAATTTTTATTTAGTAGGTGGTACAGCACTAGCCCTTCAAATTGGTCATAGAGTTTCAGTTGATTTTGATTTCTTTTCCGGAGAAGAAATCCCAATTAATTTATTACAAAAAATAAAAAGAACCTTTCCAAATTCCTCCGTAGAAGTTTCTTACAAAGAAGTGAAACAGCAAATTACTTTATTATTGGGTGGTGTTAAAACCACGTTTTTTTATTATCCCTATCCGGTTATTGACGACTTTGTAAAATACCAAGAAGTATCAATGGCAACCATTAGGGAAATTGCTGCAATGAAAGCATTTTCTATTGGAAAGCGCTTATCGTATAAAGATTATATTGATTGGTACTTTTTATTAAAGGAAAAACACACAAACCTTGAAGAAGTTATCACACTTGCTAAAAAAAAATTTAATGGTGATTTCAATAGCCGTTTGTTTTTAGGACAGCTTGTTTCGTTAGAAGACGTGTCTACTCAAGAAATAAGTTTTATAAAAAGTAAAGTTAAAAGAAGTGATATTAAAAAATTTCTTGAAAAAGAGGTTAAATCTCTTAACATTTAACCCACCGCCCTTGGGGGTTCCCGACACCCCCAAGTTGTTAATTTATAATTTAGGTTTGTTTGTGTTATAATAAAAGCATCATGAAAAAAATTATTATTACAATAGTTATTATAGCCCTTGTAGCTGTCGGAGCTTATTTCTTAATTCAAAGTTTATCAAGTAATGATTTAGAAACAGATGCGCCGGAAGGGAGTGATGAAGAATCTCAAGACAACTTAACCGATATTACCGTTCCTCAAGAAGGAGACATAGATAGTAACGGGGATTCTGTAGAAGAAGTTAATGAAAAAGAGTCTGTTATCGGTACTTCTGCCGGTGGTTATGACTTAACTGCTTACCACTTTGGCTCCGGAGAAAAAGAAATTCTCTTTGTCGGCGGCATCCACGGAGGATATGAATGGAATACCGTTCTTCTTGCTTATGAACTTATAGATCACCTTAACGAAAACCCCGGAGATGTTCCCGAAAACATAAAAGCAACAGTTATTCCGGCCCTGAATCCCGATGGTTTAAACAAGGTTGTAGGCACTACCGGCCGTTTTTCTCCTTCTGACGTTTCCGGTGATACGGTTGAAGGCAGGTTTAACAACAACGGTATTGACCTTAATCGCAACTTTGATTGTGATTGGCAGGAAACGGGGGTTTGGCAGGATAAAACCGTGAATGCAGGCACGGAAGTTTTTTCCGAGCCCGAAGCCAGAGCTTTCCGCGATTATGTTGAAAACAATGACCCCGCCGCTGTTGTTTTTTGGTACAGTGCTGCCGGAGGAGTTTTTGCCTCTAACTGCCACAACGGTGTTCCTGAAGAAACCCAAACAATTACCGATGTTTATGCAGAAAATTCCGGATACCCTGCTTATCAAGAATTTGATTTCTATGAAATAACCGGTGATGCGGTAAACTGGTTGGCTAAAAATAATATTCCGGGTATTAGCGTTCTCTTGTCCGACCACGAAAATATAGAATGGGAAAAGAATAAAGCCGGCATTGAAGCTCTCTTTGAACACTACAAAAATTAGAAAGTAAAAATCCCCTGAAGTCGGACATCTTTCAGATGTTCGATTTCCTCAAATTATAAATGAAGTCTCTTTCTAAGAAACAAATATTAATTCTTATCTTAACCCTGGCAGTAGTGATTGCCGGGGTTTTTGCGGCTTTTTTCTTTCAAAAAGAAGAAAAAGTTTCTGAAACCCAAACCGAAGAGCCTATAGTTAAAGAAGATTCCCAACCGGAAAAAGAGGTAATAGGCAAGTCAGTAAAGGATCGTGACATAGAAGCTTATACATACGGAAATGGAGCTACCCACCTTCTCTTTGTTGGTGGTATTCACGGAGGATATGAATGGAATAGTGTTCTTCTGGCTTATGAGTTTATAGATTATTTCAACGAAAAAATTGAAGAAATACCGGAAAATATAAAAATAACAATCATCCCTTCCTTAAACCCTGACGGAATATACGAAGTTGTAAAAAAGGAAGGCCGTTTTTCTCTTACCGATATCCCTGAAGGAAGTTTTCCTGATGCCCGCTTTAACGCTAATAATGTTGACCTAAACCGCAACTTTGATTGTAAATGGCAGCCGGAGAGTACTTGGCGGGGTAATCCGGTAAGTGCCGGTTCTGAGGTTTTTTCCGAGCCGGAAGCTCGGGCTATTCGCGATTTTGTTTTAGAAAATAATCCTCAGGCCGTAGTTTTTTGGCATAGCCAGGCTAATACGGTTTATGCATCAGAATGCGAAAATGGAATTTTGCCGGAAACAATTGATATTATGAACGCTTACGCCGATGCCTCCGGATATAACAAGGTTGAATCTTTTGATGCTTATGAAGTATCCGGTGACGCCGAGGGCTGGCTGGCTTCAATAAATATTCCGGCTATTACGGTGGAATTGGAAACTCACGAAACAATTGAATGGGAGCGCAATTTATTAGGTACCAAAGCTCTTTTTAGGTATTACGAAAATCAAAATTAACTTGGGGGTTCCCGACACCCCCAAGTTGTTGTGGATAACTTTTTAGGTTTTTTGAGTTGAGTTGGATGTCGTTCACCCCGCCCCTTGCGGGGTGTGCGACATCCCAAAGTTGAGAGTTTTTTGAGTGTGGGGGTTCCCGACACCCCCAAGTTGGAATATTAGGTTGACTGTTTAATCTTTTTTATTTAAGATATTAAACGCAAGTAAGACCTGCTTTTTTTTGTAATTTAAGCTTGTATTACTTGTGTAACGTTACAACATCCGCAACGTTATATTTAATGAAGCAGGTAATGGAGTTATCCACATCTTGCTTTGCCTTAAAAAAGGTATAATAAGAATAGGTTCAACAATAGTTGAACTAATTGCTGAAAGTCAGCTTAGGGTGAGGCTAAGTAGACTAAAAAGCCATATCTCGTAAACAGAGTTTCTCACTGCGTTGGTTCAGGAAATATAGAAACTTCGTTTCTATATTCCTTGTGATAGCGGGAAAATATTTCTGTTGCGAGTTAAACCTATTTACAAAGACCAAAAACGGAGTACGGCCGTGTTATTTCTCCGCCCGGTAAATAAAAAGAAAAATATTACCGGAAGTATTGGTTCTGTATTTAGGTTACTAATGGTTTTTTGTCTTACATAGTATCTCGCTCTAAAGAGCGAGTTTTTTTATATAACTCCCCTGACTTTATACAAAAGATACCGAACCTCATTTCTTACATATTTTGGTTCTGATCCTCACTAGATGAACTAAAAATTAAAAAAGGAAATGAGAACAGAAATAAATAGTAACAAAGGTCGAATTGTTACAAAAGAAAAAATCAGGTCGAAAAAATTAATTTAAAAAGTCGAAATAACAATGAATAAAATTAAGAAATTTGGAATAATTGCCTTGACGCTAGTAACTGCAGTGGGTATGTCTGGTCTTCCAGCCAACGCTCAAACAGCTGACGAACTTCAAGCGCAAATCCAATCATTACTAGCTCAAATTGAGTCCTTGCAAGCCCAGTTAGGCGCTTCTGAAGGTGGTAGTGGTGGTGTTGCAGTAAGCTGTGACTTTACCCGCAACCTCTATCCAGAAATGTCTGGACCGGATGTAAAATGTTTGCAACAGTACTTAAATGCAGCTGGTTACACAGTAGCTGACAGTGGTGCCGGTTCTCCCGGTAACGAGACCGAATACTTTGGTTCTCTCACCAAAGCTGCTGTAACTAAGTGGCAGGATGCCAATGGCGTTGCTTACGGCAATTGGGCCGGCTACTTTGGTCCTTCTTCACAAGCTAAATATGATGAACTTGCTGCTTCTG
>CAZXDO010000050.1:0-7820 GCA_964639325.1 uncultured Candidatus Saccharibacteria bacterium | reverse complement strand
TTTTTCCTAAGCTCACGTGCTTTTATTCTCAACTCCGGCTTTGCCATACCTTAATTATAGCATTTACAAATAACTTTTATACTTGCAAAAAAAATACACCTGTGTAATATGTTTAATGCGGGGTGGAGCAGTTTGGAAGCTCGGGAGGCTCAACTATGGGCCCTTCTGTCGGCAACGACAGTTGCAAAACCTGTCAAATTCGGGGAAAGCTAAGTTATTCATTTAAATAATACGCCAATCCCGAGCCAAGCCCTTAAAAAGGGAAGGTGTAGAGACTAGATGGCAGGCATCCCACGAGGATGATGGGATAGTCCAAATCACAGTTTATAATGAAAAAACGAAAGTTTACGTGATTAGCATAACCTCCAGGTCGCAGGTTCGAATCCTGCCCCCGCAACAAGAAACAACCCCTAATTGGGGTTGTTTTATTTCTCTCTCCCTTTTACAATTAACAAATAAAAAACATGAAAGAAAAACAAGAAAAAATAATAAAACTTGCCGAAAGCTTAATTAGTACCCCATATAAATACGGCGCAAAGATGAGTGATGCGCCGGAATTTTTTGACTGTTCCGGATTTGTAAAATATATATACCGGCAAATAGGAGAAGAAATTCCCAGAAGCACCATTGAACAAGCTGAATTTGCAGGTAGAGAAATAAAAAATATTGAAGAAGTAGAACCCGGAGATTTAATATTTTTTAAAGGAACCAGAGGTCACTTTAATAAAAAGTTTCCGGACGGGATTGGACATGTGGTAATGTACCTTGGAAACAATAAAGTAATCCACGCTGAATCAAAAAGGATTCAACATAACCCTAAAATAATAGAAGAGGGTTCTGTAAAAAAAGATTCTCTTAATGACATTATTGAAAGGTTAAAGCCAATTGTTATCATTAAAAGAATTCTTGAATAAGTTATTGCAAAAACTGGTAAAAGATCTTACAATATCTAAAGCAAATTAAGGACCCGTGGTGTAGCCCGGTTTAACACGCCTCCCTGTCACGGAGGAGATCGCCAGTTCAAATCTGGTCGGGTCCGCAAAAATTATTTCTTTATAAGAGAATAAGCATCATTAAGAGCTTTTTTGTAAACCTCAATAATTTCTGAGGCTTTTTTATAATCAATACTTTCCAAAGTTCCCTTTTTAAGATCTTTTACAACTTCCTCTGCTTCCAAAAGCTTATCTCTCTCAGAAAAATTTACATCGTCTACAAAATTCTCAAGTCGACTTCCAAAAGTACCTCCGCTATATTCAGCTTCATGTAATAAGTCATCAAGAAGATGTCTTGCTCTAATTACCGCATTTTTCATCCTCTTCTCTTTTTTAGAATTAAGATCTTTCTTAACAGTTTTCCATATCTTAAAATAATCAGCATATGGCCCTGTTCTTAAACTTAAGGCGTTTCTCAATCTTAAACCCTTATAACTTTCAAATTCATCCTTTGCCTTTTTTATAAAGATAATAATTGCAATTAAAAAAACTGCAGAAGCTAATAGAAAAACCGCCTCTATTAAATCTAAATATTTTAATAAAGTTTCCCAAATACTAACAAAAAAATCTGAAATATAAGGCCACCACTTTTCAAAATAATCTAAAGGAAAAAAATTATTATTTTCCATATTATTTATTTATCTTTTCATAAAAAGATCCTAAAGAGAAAATGTCGCCCTCATGCCTCATTTTACCAATTAATTGAAAAGCAACTGGTAAATCATCCTTTGTCTTAAACCCGGAAACAGGAATTGACATAGCAGGAAGACCGGCCAAACTGGCAGGAACAGTAAAAATATCTTCTAAATACATTTGGAGAGGATCGCCCGTTTTCTCTCCTATTTTAAAAGCTGCTGTTGGCGTAGTTGGTGTTAAAATAATATCAACTTCTTCAAAAGCTTTTTCAAAATCTTCTATTACAAGACGCCTCACTTTCTGGGCTTTTTTATAATAAGCATCGTAATAACCGGAAGAAAGAACAAAAGTTCCTAAAATAATCCTTCTTTTAGTTTCTTTACCAAACCCAACTGTCTTATTTTCAAAATAAAGGTCTTTTAAGGAATCAGCTTGCCTTTCTCTTCCATATCTTACCCCATCAAAACGAGATAAGTTGGTACTTACTTCAGCGGGCATAATAATGTAATAAACAGAGAGGGCATATTTTGTGTGGGGCAAACTTATTTCTTTAAATTCCAAACCCAAACTTTTGATATCGTTTATAACTTTATCAACTCCTTCTTTAACTTCCTTGCTTAATCCCTCAACAAAATATTCTTTCGGTATTCCCACTTTCAATTTCTTTACCTTTTCAAAATCTAATTCTTCTAAAAGATAATCTCTACTGGTTGAATCGTAAAAATCTTTCCCTTTTATAGTCTCGAATATAATCTTGGCATCTTCAACCGTTTTTGTTATTGGCCCAATTTGATCTAAACTGGAAGCCATAGCTATTAAACCATGGCGCGACACAGAGCCATAACTAGGCTTCATTCCCACCACTCCGCAAAAAGCTGCCGGTTGCCTTATTGAGCCGCCGGTATCCGACCCTAAAGCCGCTACAGCCATATCAGAAAAAACTGCCGCTGCTGAACCACCGGAAGAACCGCCCGGAACCCTTTCCGTATCATGAGGATTTTTAGTTACTTTAAAAGCTGAATGTTCGGTTGAAGCCCCCATTGCAAATTCATCCAAATTAGTTTTGCCCAAAAAAACTACTCCTGCCTTTTTTAATTTACTAATAACCGTAGCATCATAGCTCGCTTTATAATTTTTTAAAATATTTGAAGCAGCTGTAGTAAAAGTACCTTCCATCAAAATGTTATCCTTAATTCCCAAAGGAACTCCGGTAAGGGGATGAAGGCCTTTACCCTCAGCTAAATCTAAATCAGCCCTTTCCGCCTCTTCCAAAGCTGAATTCTTCAAAAGAGATAAATAAGATCCTATTTCACCATCTTTCTCTTCAATTCTTTTAAAAATACCTTGAACTACTTCCAGGGCTGAAAAATCTTTATTCCTAAAACCTTTTTGAAATTCTTTTATATTCATCTTAAATTTAAACCCAAAAAATCACTAATTACTAAAATTTTTATTTAAAAACTGGTGGAACCTTCAAATATCCATCCTTTTCCTCTGGAAAACTTTCAACTACTTTTTTTCCATCTAATTTCTTTTTCTCATCATACTTATCTTCCCTTACAATATTTTCTAAATCTGTTCCTCCGGTCACGGGCAAAACATCTTTAACATCAAGCTCTTTTAAAATTTCAAAATAATCAACTATTTTTTTGAGATCTTTTATTATTCCCTTTTCACTATCATCCAACTTAACCCTTGCGAGGCTAGCTAAATGTTCGACTATATCTTTGTTTATAACTTCTTTAGACATTTTTTATTATTAATCAAAACACACTTCTAAAGTTCAATACATATTCTATATTAATTATTCTCTCCCTAAAAGGGTAATAAAACTATCTTCGTTAACTATTTTTACCCCCAACCTCTTAGCTTCTTCCATTTTAGATCCGGGGTCCTTCCCTGCTACCACATAATCTGTATTTTTACTTACGCTAGAATTAACTCTGCCCCCCTCTCTTAAAATTTTATCTTTAGCCTCTTCTCTTGTCATTGAATTTAAAGATCCGGTCAAAACAAAACTTAAACCTTTTAATTCCCCATCGCCCTTGCCGGCTTCCACTCTAATTTTAATCCCAACTTCATCTAATTTTTCTAAAAGTTCTCTATTTCTTTCTTCCTTAAACCAATCCTCAATGCTTTTAGCTACTACCGGGCCTATATCATTTATCTTTTCAAAATCTAAGGCAGAGAATTTTTCATAAAAATCCAAAGCACTCTTAGGAGTTCTAATTTTCTTTTTTTTATCTGATGCCAAAATAGCCAAAAGACGAGCCGTTTCTGTCCCTACATGAAGAATTCCTAAACTGTACAAAAATCTTGTGAGAGTTACCTCTTTTTTAGAATTAACCTCTTTTACAATATTTTCAGCTGATTTTTTTCCAAACCCTTCCAAAACCTCAATGTCTCCTTCTTTTAAATTAAAAAAGTCGGCAACATCAGAAATCAATCCTTCTTCAATAAATTTATCAATTACCTTTCTACCCAACCCCTCAATATCAAAACCTCCCTTAGACACAAAATGGTAAAGCTGCTCTTTGTGCCTGGCTCCACATTTTGGATTGGAGCAGCGGTAGATAGCCCCGTCTTTGTTTATAGGTGAACCGTCAATAGGGCATTTCTTGGGAACCCTAAACTTTTTCTCTTCACCGGTCCTAAGATCTTTTAAAACTTTAATAACCCGGGGAATTACATCTCCTGCTCTGGTAACAATTATCGTATCGCCAACTCTCACCTCTAAGCGCTTAATCTGGTCAAAATTATGAAGAGTAGCGTGAGTTATTGTCGCCCCTCCTACATTAACCGGTTCTAAAATTGCCACCGGAGTTAATGTTCCTGTTCTGCCAACTTGAACTTTTATATCTTTAACCACGGTTGTTGCTTCTTTTGGAGAAAATTTATAAGCAATAGCTGCTCTAGGAGCCTTGCCCACATGACCGGCTTCCTCAAAAATTAAGTTAGAATTTACTATTACTACTATACCGTCTATCTCGTAACCTAAAGAATCGCGCTTATTTTCCCAATAATCCCTAAATTTAAAAACTTCTTCAAGATTTTTTTTGTTTTCATTGTGAGAACAAACCTTAAAACCAAGTTCTTTCATTATTTTATGCTCTTTTTCATGAACGTCCGTTTCCAAACCGGCCGCAATATCATAAGCAAAAAAATCAAGGTTTCTGCTTGCTGTAATTTTAGGGTCAAGTTGGCGCAGGGAACCCGCCGCCACATTACGAGGATTAGCGTATAAATCCATTCCTTTCGCTTCTCTTTCTTTATTAATTCTTCTAAATTCTCTCTTTTTCAAAAAAACTTCACCTCGCACCACCAAATGATCGGGTACACCAAAGCCACCTTTAGGTTCTTTCAATTTTAGAGGAATAGATTCAATTGTTTTTAAGTTTTGAGTAATATTTTCTCCCACTCGCCCATCTCCCCTTGTAGAACCTTGAACCAAGATTCCGTTTTCGTAAACAAGCTCTGCGGCTAAGCCATCAATTTTAAGCTCGCAATAAAAACCGGCATGAGCCTCACTTTCTTCCACATCAAACCTAAGATAAGTATTCAACCTCTTAAACCAATCACGCATATCTTCGGTGCTAAAAGCATCATTAAAAGAATACATTGGTGTCTCATGCCTAACCTCTTCAAATTTTAGAAGTGGCTTGCCTCCAATACGCTGAGTTGGTGAATCAGAAGTTATTAAATCAGGCCTCTTTTGTTCTAAGTCAAAAAGCTCTTTTTTGAGAGAATCTAAAACTTCAGGAGATAGTGTTTCTTTATCAAGAACATGATAATCGTAACGCGCTTTTCTTATTTTCTCTTTTAATTTCTCAATTCTTTTTTTAACATCGGGCATAAAAAATAAATTTATCTAATAACCGTTTGTAAAAGACGAACGGCCTTTCCGCTTTCTCCCTTTCCCGTTATTTCTATCGGTTCCCCGGAACCGGCCGGCGGAATTAACATCTCGGCGCTAACTCTAGTACCGTTTGAAAAATCAACCGATACAGGAACATTACACGGATCAGGATAGCAATCACTGCCGCCATCATACTCATAAAAATAGTAATAAGCCGCTCCTTCCAAACCCGCATCAGCTCCGTATATAGCTTGAGTTGATTCTCCAAAACCGGTTGATTCTTGTATTTGGTAAAACATCAAAAGACCCGCCACTGTTGTGGCCATAAATAATAATCCGCCTATCATAATAACCACCATAACTATGGCTTGCCCTTTATTATTGAATGTATTTCTTTTAGTCATAAAGTTGGCATCTATCTATTACTTCTTGGGGTGTCTCAGGAGCTTCAACCGGCAAAACTCTTGAGCTAACTGTAGATTGAATTTTAACATCTCGTTCCGGCTCAGAATCTCTTGAAGCAATTTTCATTTTGACTGTTATTCTCCAAGGGTTGCAAATATTCCCGTCAGCTTGTGTAACTTGAAAATTTAAGTCTTTTATCAAAACATCGGCAGCAGTTAAGACAACCGAGTTACCCCCAATTGTTTGGATAATAGCTCCTCCACTTAGAGAATAAGAGATGCTTTTCCCTTCATGGTTTATAAAACTTATTGAAGAACCGCTTTCGTTGCAAGCAGAAGTTCCGTCACCGCAAAAAAAGTAACCCGTTCTTATTTCCCTTACAATCTGCTCTAAAACCAAACCGGTGTTGCTATTAACTGCCATCCGGTCAATTAACCCCCGTTGAGTCCTCATAATCTTCACAAAGGTTCCTACTGCAACCGTAAGAAGAACTATAAAAACGGCCATGGCCACAATAAGCTCCACCATAGTAAACCCTTTATTAGAAAAACCTCTTTTTTTAGAAAAATAATTACGCATTTTAAAATTATCTCCATTCATAAAAACGATCTTCAATACTAACCTCTTTCACATTTCCGGCTTCAGACCAAATAACTTTTGAATTAATACCTATATAAGACTGACTTCCTCCTGCTCTATCTGTAACAGAAATAACTCTTCTAAAAATAGTTTTAGACCCACCGCTATGGCTGTAAGTTCCATTATTGTCTAAATAAAGATAACTATCTGATAACGAATTAAGAGACGTCGAGTCATAATTAATCATATAATCACCTGAAGAAATACCGGCGTTAAAAGACCTTCTTTGAGCTACGTTAGTATCAATTATATTTTTTACCACCTCTACCCCTTCTGCTGCTAAATTAGCGGCTATAAAACGGTTACCAACCTCTTGGCTTGTCTTCAACGAGCTTGAAATTAAACTAAAAACACCCAACATTCCTACAGTTATTAAGGTGAGGCCGACAACTGCTTCAATCATTAAGTTCCCTTTCTCTGACCTTAACCCCTTTTTCGTCTTTCTTAAAAATTTTCCCATAGTTTCAATTACTTCTTTAAAAATTTCTTACTCACAGCCCTCGTTGCTATATATTTGTCCTCCGGAACCAACCTCTACACAAGTTTCTTCTGAACCATTAGAAAGTCTTATTGTTCCCGCCCCAACTGTTTTTAAATATGGAGGAATAAAAACAAAATCATAAGAATCTCCTCCTGAAGGAAGTTCTAAAAAGCTAATACGCCCGTCAAGAGAAATACTTTCTACACTTTCACCGCTGTCATATTTTTTGTTAAAATCCCCTTCTTCACAACGCCCATTGTTTTCAGATAAATCCCCAAAAATTATCATTGTCCCGGGTTTTTGAAAATGAACTCCAAAAGCACAAGCACTTTCTTTTCTTTCCAAAGCAAAAGACTTTGCTCTCTGCAGGACACCAACAACCTTAGCCCTTTCAGTAATAAGGGCAATTCCTTTTCCGCTGTCTCGGTTGCTACCCACAAAAATAACCGAAATAACTGCTATGATAGCAATCACAACAATCATCTCAATAAGAGTAAATCCCTTTTCCTTCTTCATATTTTAATTATCGCAAGGAAGACGAGGAAAGTAAACACGAAAGTGTTTATTTTCCGAGTCAACGAAGCGAAAAGCTTTGCTTATCACAAGAACCGCAGAAAAGTAAATGCGTTAGTATTTACTTTTTGAGCTGACGAAGGGACAAACTTATCCACAACAACGTGGGGGTGTCGGGAACCCCCATTCAAAAAACTCTTCAACTTTGGGGTGTCGCACATACCCCTTCGGGGAATGAACGACACCCAACTCAACTCAAAAAACCTAAAAAAGTTATCCACAACAACTTGGGGGTGTC
>CAZXDO010000049.1:0-3993 GCA_964639325.1 uncultured Candidatus Saccharibacteria bacterium | reverse complement strand
ACTAAACTCTCAACTTTGGGGTGTCGCACATACCCCTTCGGGGAATGAACGACACCCACGGGAATCCCAACTTGGGGGTGTCGGGAACCCCCAAGTTGGGATAAGTAAATAAATCTGGTTATATAAAAGCGGCGATAACCATTAATATCCCAAAAATAAAAACAAACCAACCGAAATTAACTTTTCCGGCAAGCTTTAGAAGATAATGAATAGTGATAATTCCAAAAATAAAGGAGCCGGCAAGGCCAACTAAAGAATTAAGAGATAAATTAAAATATTCAAGGTTTAAAAGAATGTTCCCGGCAAAGACTATCGGCAAACTAAGAAGAAAACTTAATTTTAAAGAACTTTTTTCCTCTACTTTTCTTAAAAGAAGAGTTGAGACAGTAAGACCGGAACGGGATAAACCAGGAAGAGCGGCTAACCCTTGAACTATTCCTAAAGATAAGCTGTCTATAAAATTAAGATCTTTTACTTCCCTGCTTGTTCCTCCTTTACTTTTTATTTGAAGAAAAGCAGTAATAAGAAGAAGAAGACCGACAACCAGAGTAATAGTTGAAGTTGAAGAAACAAGACCCTCGAGGCGCTCCAAGCTATTTAAAATAAGAAAGCCGATAATTCCGCTTATTAAGGTGGCTATAAAAAGAAAATTTATTATTTTCTTTTTTTCAGAAGAAACTTTTTGGTAACGGAAAACGTTTTTTAGAATCTCCCAAACTTCTTTTCGGAAATAAACTAGAGCAGCTAAAAAAGTTCCCATGTGGAGAAAAAGGGCAACTTTAACAATTTCCACAATATTAACTTCCCCAAAAAAATTAGCCTTTATTAAAGTAATAAAACCTTCTGAACTTACAGGGATCCATTCGGCAATTCCTTGAGTTATACCTAAAACCAAATGTTCAATCATGAATGGTTGTTTACAAAATCATCTGCTTCACTTTTTATTTTTTGAGCAATATCTTTATAGATTTTGAATTTTTTAACTAAATCGTTAACAGAAAATTTTTTAATATCTCGAGCAAATATAACTCCAACTTTAATAAGTTCTTTTCTGGCGTAATTATTAACTGAAGGAAGGGCGGTAACCGGATAAAGGTTTTTATTTTCAACAAGACCTTCGAGGCTTTCGTCTTTAGGATAACGCCAACCGCTTATTTTAATTCCCCTGCACTTTCCATATTTTACAGCTTTTGTCGTAAATTTAGTATTAGTAATAAGCCAAGGTTTAGCTTTAGAAAACTTAGAATCTCCTGCTTTGATATCAAGAAAACGAGAGTAGGTGTAAAGAACCGTTTTAGTGCCGGATTTAATTCCTCGGGAATTATGATATTTTGCTTCAATTATATAAACAACATCTTCTTTTTCGGCTAAAACATCAACTTCGTGAGAAATACATTCTCCTTTTATATTTAAATTTGTTCTAGTTTTGTATCCGTATTCATTAAGAACGGCGGCAAGATATTTTTCAAAAAAATAACCGGCCGGACCAAGATCCATAATTGCTTTTTTTAAAGAATACTTAGTGGCGGAAGATATACTTTCTTCAGCAAGAAAATTTTTAGCAAGATCATAAAGCTGACCGGTGGTCATTCCTTCTTTTAATTCTCGCTCTACTTTTTCTTGAATCTTATCAATTAAAACACTGCCTGCTCCGGACCTACTAAGAGATTCCCGAAATTTTTTCCGGGAATACAATTCTGTTTCACCGTTAGCTTTTACTACTTTTATTTTCGGAGCCTTATTCATCTGTATATATCTTTTTATTGTCTTATTTTTTCAATTGCTTCTTTTACTAATCCCGACATTATTTTACATTCAACGCCTTCGTTTTCAAGAATCCGTGCCATTCTAGGACCAATGTCGCCGGCTACAAGCATGTCAATATTTTTCTCAACTAGAAGCTCGGTAGCATCAGCTCCGGCACTTCTCATTTCTTCAGCGTAAACGTTTTCAATAACTTGGGAAATATTGCCCTCTTCATCAAAGATAAGGAAATAGGGAGCACGCCCCGCTTGATCACTTATTTTACTATTTTCATCTTTCCCTAAGGAAGCTATAGCTATTTTCATATTTTTATGTTTTTTTATTTTTTATTTTTTTAGGACTAAGTATTTTATCGACCAAAAAACCGTTGATAATTGAGAAAATTATAGTGTAAAGCGTTATAACAACTGTAAAAACAAAACCAAAATAGTGAACCAGGAAAGGTAAAAGAGGAATTTTAATAGAACGGTTGTATAAAAAAGCAACAATAAGAGAATCCTTCATCCCCTTTTCCCTTAAATCTTTTAAAAGAGGGTACCACATATATATTGCACCCATTGAAATTATACCACCCACAATTGAAACCAGCCATCCGGTAAATCCTCTTTCGGTGCCCAAATATTTTGCAACAACCTTAGGGTTTATAAAAAGATTAAAAGCAAAAATAAGAGCAAAAACAAAGAATAAAATTGGTATTACTTTTTCTAAAAGATCTAGAAAACCAATAAGAGCTTCAACTACTATTACCGGTTTTATAAAAGCAGTGATAATATAACCAACCACAATAACAGCCAGAAAAATTGAATTGCCAGAAATTACACTTTGAACATCTTTTAATTTTATATTTTTCATATAATGCCAAGAGTTAAAACAACTAAAACAGCAATGACAATTGCTGATATAAAAGCCGTAATGTTTCTAACTACTGCAAATTTTTTACCAAGAATAAAGCTTTCGGCAGGAAGTTGAATAATACCCACTGTTACCCAACTTAAAAAGAAGGCAATTACTGCTATGAAAGCTACACCCTGATCTAAAAATTCACCTCCTATAACATAACTTGTTAGAGGGTGGCCAGCTGAGATACTACCTACAATAGCTCCAATTAGAGCATCTAAAACAGGAATACCGGAAAATAATTTAGAGTATAATTTTTCCGGAATTAAAGCATTTAAAAAGCTGATTAAAAGAAAAACTCCCAGAATAACCGGGATAACCCTTTTAAAGTTTAACCATGTTTTCTTGTTTGCTTTTTTAATTTCTTCAGATGAAATTTTCATTTTTTTACAAACTTATTATAACATTTATATTTTTATAGATTCTTTTTCGCTGAATTCCCCCACTTTGTTTCTTTTTAAATGATAAAGAAGAGCTTTTGTTCCAAGTCTTTTCCCAACATCTTCGGCAATAGAACGGATATATGTTCCTCCCCCGACTTTAAAATTAATTTCGGCAATAGAAAATTCTTTTTGAGTTGATGTTTTAAGAATGTTTTTCCAATTATCAAGTATTTTTTTCTGGCGGAAGTTACCTTTTACTTTATTTATTGTATCGTAAATATATTTATAAAGGGAAACAGCAGAAATTTTATAAAAATTATTAAACTGGGTTTTATAAACAATCATTTCTCTTTCAGGAATATCTTCTTTGTTAACTTCTCCTTCATGGGCAAGGTGAAATAAAGGTTTTCCTTTTATTTTGTAAGAAGAATATATAGGGAGAGACAGTTTTATTTTCCCTTGATATTCTTCTATTAATTTTTTAACATTTTCTTCTTTTACATCAAGATTACTTTTTTCCTCAACTAATCCTAAGAGATCGTAACTATCAGTCGAAAAACCAAAAAGAATTTTAGCAGTGTATTCTTTATCAAGTTTTTGGTATTTTTTTGCCTCGTATCTTTTCTCTCCGGCAAGAACAACTAAAACTCCTTCAGCCATAGGGTCAAGACGACCGGTATATGCTAAGGGGGTATCTATATATTCAGGATTATTTTTTTTAAAAACTTCTAAGGCCTGAAAGGTAGTCATTCCTAAAGGCTTGTATATATTGAGAATATTTTCCATCTATTATTATTTTTTTGAATTATCTTGGTTTGTTTTATAATCTTGACATTCCAACCCTAAAAAGGCAATTATAAAAATAGTTATCTTCAATAATTGTAAATTTAAAAAAGGAAAGGAGGTTGATATGAAAGCACAAGTTAAGAACAGAGGAAAGAAACGGCGA
>CAZXDO010000048.1:0-3403 GCA_964639325.1 uncultured Candidatus Saccharibacteria bacterium | reverse complement strand
GACACCCCCAAGTTGTTGTGGATAACTTTTTTAGGTTTTTTGAGTTGAGTTGGGTGTCGTTCATTCCCCGAAGGGGTATGTGCGACACCCCAAAGTTGAGAGTTTAGTGGGGGTTCCCGACACCCCCAAGTTAAGCTTTTCGCTGCGTTGGCTCGGGAAATAAACAAATACTAACGTATTAATTTATTTCCCTCCCCTTCCTTGCTATAATTAAAACGTATGAGCAACATTCTTAAGGTATTAATTACAGTTTTTATAATAGGCTTAGTGGTAATGGCAATTATCTTTTTTAGTATTTTTGGCATAGTTCCGGCAGAAAAACTAAGCGAAGCTTTTAAAAGAAATGCTTCGACTTCAACTGAAGATGGCAAAACTGTAGTAGTATCGACAACAACAGTAATTGAAAGAATAATAGAAAGAGAGGTTTTGGTAGAAAGAGACGAAGAAGATGAGGAAGAACCTGAAGAAGAGCCAATAGTTTATCAACCTCCCGTGGATACAGAACCGCCTAAATTCGAGGAAAGGTATGAGTACGCATTTATAATTTCTGGAGGTGAGTTTTCTCCTTCTACAATAACCGTAAAAGAAAGAGAAGATGTTGTAATTGGTTTAACGTCAAGAGACAATGTCTATACATTAAATATTCCGAGTTACGGGCTTTCCCAGACGGTAAGACCGGGCGAAGAGAAGGTGATTGCCTTTCAGGCCTTGGATGTAGGTGAGTTTGAAATAATTTGCGAGGGATGTCGGGAAGGTTTTGAGGCAAAGTTGGTTGTAGAATAAAGAGATGCCCTCGTGGTTTAATGGATAGAACACAGACTTCCGGAGTCTGTAATGCGGGTTCAATTCCTGCCGGGGGTACTATATAAAAATATGGATAATAAGAAAGATATAATAGAAGATTTAGAATTTAGGGGGCTTGTTAATCAGTCAACTAATTTGGAATCCTTAAAGAAAGAAGTAAGGAAAAATTCTATTACTTTGTATGTGGGTTTTGATCCTACGGCTGACAGTTTGCAAGTAGGAAATCTTTTACCTCTTTTAACCTTAAAAAGATTTCAAGAGGCGGGTCATAATGTTATTGCCCTAGCGGGTGGAGCAACCGGTCTTATTGGTGACCCGAGCGGCAAGTCCGAGGAACGCCAACTAAATCCTGAAGACCAAGTTAAAAAATGGGTTAAAAACATAAAAGGTCAAATTGGAAAGATAGTTGATTTGAACAAAAAAGGTTCTTATTTAGTAAATAATTATGACTGGTTTGGAAAAATTGATGTAATTTCTTTTCTAAGAGGCGCAGGAAAACATTTTTCGGTGAGTTCCATGATTGCCAAGGATTCGGTAAAGAGCCGGATTGAGTCAGGGATATCTTTTACAGAATTCAGCTACCAAGTTCTCCAGGCTTATGATTTTTTGAATCTTTTTGAAAAATATAATTGCCGTCTTCAGATTGGCGGGAGTGACCAATGGGGAAATATTTCAGCCGGGGTTAGTTTAATTAGGAGAGTAAAAGGAGAAGAGGTTTATGGTTTAACTATTCCTCTTGTTACTAAATCAGATGGATCTAAGTTTGGGAAATCAGCCGGTGGTAAGACAATTTGGCTTGATCCTAAAAAAACCAGCCCTTATGAATTTTATCAGTTTTGGTTTAACGTAGAAGACGAACAAGTTATTAAGTTTTTGAAATATTTTACTTTTCTTTCCAAAAAAGAGATTAAGGAACTAGAAGAAGAGGTAAAAAATAACTCATCAGGGAGAAAGGCCCAAAAAGTATTAGCTCGAGAAGTAACTAATTTTCTTCACGGAAAAGAGGCCCTGGCAAGATCGGAGAGAATTTCAGAAATTCTTTTTTACGGAAGAATAAAAGAATTAAAAGAGAAAGAGATAAAAGAAGCCTTTGATGAAGTTTCTTCTTACGAGATTAAGGGCAGAAGTAGTGTTAATTTGGTAGATATTTTGGTTGAGGCAGGAGTTGTTTCTTCAAAAAGACAAGCCAGAGAGGATATTAAAAACGGTGCAATTTATATTAACGGGGAAGCGTTAAACGAAGAAAGAGAGCTATTTTCTAAGGAGAGGTTATACAATAAATATTTAGTAATTAAGCGGGGCAAAAGAAAATACCACCTTTTGAGGTGGCTTTAAGCAAAGCTAACTTTCTTATTTGTTTTTGGTCTTTATTATCTTATCAACTATTCCGTATTTTTTGGCTTCTTCAGCATCAAGCCAAAAGTCGCGGTCTGTATCTTGTTCTACTTTTTTAAGGGATTGTCCGGTATGGCTTGAGAGAATGTGGTTTAACTTATCTTTTATTTTCATAATATGCTGGGCGGTAATTTCTATTTCAATAGCTTGACCTTCGGCGCCTCCCATTACTTGGTGAAGAAGAACCTCGGAATTTGGAAGAATAAGACGTTTCCCTTTTTCCCCGGCGCCTAACAGAACCGCTCCCATTGATCCGGCAATACCAACACAGATTGTGGAAACGGGGGATTTGATGTATTGCATAGTGTCATAAATTGCCATACCGGCTGTTACCGATCCTCCGGGAGTGTTTAAGTAAAGCTTAATGTCTTTACTGGAATCTTGATGGTCCAGAAAGATGAGTTGGGCAATGATAATGTTAGCAACTTGGTCATTTATCGGTCCGCCTAGGAAAACAATCCGCTCTTTTAAAAGGCGGGAGTAGATGTCATAGGCCCTTTCTACACGGCCTGACTTTTCTATTACAGTGGGAATTAAATTCATAATTACATTAAAACTTAGAAGAAATAGAAAGTCAAACTGGTATTAAAAAACCCAAACAAAATGTTCGGGCTTTTAAAAAGGTTGTTTTTAAAGTTTATAAGCTTACAACCTCAATTCTTGTAGCGGTTATATTTTCTTGTTCTCTTATATTTTCTTCAGTTCTTACGCTTATTCTATCACCTTCTTCTATTTCAGATATTTCGATAGCAATCTCTGATGGAAGACCGGTTTCCGGATCAGGACTTGAGAAGTCGGTATAAATAATTTCTGTTTCGGGAGTTGCTTCTACATAGCGAACGATTTTGTTTTTCGGCGTACCGTCAGGATGGGGAAGATAATCTTCCGGGTCGGTTATTTCTAAACTAATAACTCCATTTTCTACACCGGTTACAGTACCTCCGGTACTGGTTAACATTTCAGGAGGTGGAGGAAAGGCCATATCTATTATAGGCATTAGATTAGACTCTGTTTGTTCTATCCCTTTTTGCTTACCTATACTTGCACCGGCAAAATACCCGGCCACTCCAACAGCGATTACAATTATTATTACAAGAATAGTATTTGTTGATTTGTTCATATTTATATTATACATCATCCATAATTGTTTATGGATTTATAATTGTGGATAACTTACGGTGTTGGGTTTATGCTATAATAAAAC
>CAZXDO010000047.1:0-5253 GCA_964639325.1 uncultured Candidatus Saccharibacteria bacterium | reverse complement strand
GACACCCCCACGTTATTATTTTTACTATTTAAGATCATCATAAATTGATTTAACCGTGCTTGAAGATAAAGCTGTGTTATATATTCTTACTTCGTCAATCAAACCATCAAACTGTCTGGCTGTACTCTCTGCTCCTATTGTTATACTTGACGCTTGTCTTCCCGAACCGGTTACTCCGGTTGTTTTTTTTAATTCCCCGTTAACATACTGGTATAAATAAGACCCGTCCCAAACACAAGCAATATGCGACCATTCATTTAAAGAAACCGAATCACTAGGAGTACTATGATAACCAGCAGGGCTTGTTTCATACCAATAGCAATCCAGGGCTCTATTAGTATCGTTATATGACAAGTAATAAGAAGAAGGATCATATCCTTTAATAATGGTACTTCTAGAATCCGTCCCTCCAGTTCCTTCCGGATAAATCCAAGCCATAAGAGTAAGAGGTACTTGAGAATCAAGACCGGAGCCATTGCTAGCATTAACTTGCTGAACAGATGCATCAACATCAAAATCCAAACACCTCCCCGCTTTGCAATCTGATGCTGACGACCAAGTAGGACCATTTATTAACTCCCCGTCATTTTCATTTCCCGAAGCGTCTAGGGTGCTTGTCCCTGTCCCTTCATCAAAATGCCAATAGCCGACAATATCATCTTCTAATCTTGTTGTAGCTTTTCCTAAGGTGTTTATTACAATATCCCCTACCCTGCCCGCGTTATTTTTATGAACTATTGAAATTATTTTTTTATTATCAATTTTCCCTGTTATTGCCTCAAATGTTAAATCCACCGTTCGGCCTCCACTCGGCTCACTAAATTCAACAGGCCTGCGAAAACCCCACGAATCTTCAACCGAACTAGTAGAATAACTAGAGCCATAAAAAATTTCATAGCTATCTACCGCTGTACTAGAGCTGTTAAACCTTACCCCCCACGCCTTGCCATCTTCCTGAGTTATTGACCTGTCTCTAATCTCTTTAACTACAGAAGAAACTTCATTCAAAGAGAATTCAATATCCTTTTTATTTTTATAACTAGAAAAACTTAAAAACCCAACCGTAGAGAGAATAGCTCCAATAGCAATAACTATAATCAATTCTATTAAAGTGAAACCGCTTTGCGGTGAATTATGATTCATGAATTATGAATTTAAACCTCTACTATTCTTAATTCTTTATTTCTGCTAAAACTGAGTAGTAAGCTGATAAATAGGAACAATAATTGAAAGAGCAATTACCCCTATTACAGCACCTATGAGAAGGAGAAGAAGCGGTTCTAAAACAGAAATCAATCTTTTTATTGAATTATCAACCTCAGTGATATAGAAATCAGCTAAGGTAGCTAAAACATTTTCCAAATGCCCTGCTCTTTCAGCAACAGCTATCAAGTTCATTACTACGTTAGGAAAAAATGGCTCTCTTCTAAAAGCTTCTCCCAAAGTAAGTCCTTTAGAAATACCTTCTTTGTTAACCCTCTCTAAAGCTTCCTTTAATTCAACGTGACTGGCTGCTTCTGAGGTAATTTCTAAAACTCTGTTTATCGGAATCCCGGCCTTAATAAGGTTTGAAGCAGTAGAAGCAAACCTTTGTAAAGCTCTTTTTCTAACAATTTCCCTAATAACCGGAACTTTAATAATCATTCTCCAAACTAACTTTTGAACAAAAAGTGAGTTTTTGTATGCAAGAATAAAACCAACCACTGCTCCAACAAGCCCTCCTATAACCAAATACCATATTTTTCCAAGGAAAAGCCCGACCGTAAAGACAATTTTTGAGAAAATGGGCGGATCGAAACCACTTTCTAAAAAGACGTTAGCAATTTTAGGCAAGGCGAAAGTTACCAAAAAAACCAAAATGATAACTGAAATTCCTAAAAGAAGAGAAGGATAAATAAGAGCGTTTTTAATCTTATCTTCCAAATCCTTTTCTTTAACAAGAGCGTCTGTAATATTTTGAAAAACTTCCTCAAGGTTTCCCGAAACTTCACCTGCTTTTATTAAATTAACATGAACATCGTTGAAAACTTTAGGGTATTTAGAAAAAGCAATATAAAAAGGGTTACCTTTTTCAAGATTAGAACGAACTTCCATCAAAAAGTTTTTGACTGATGATTTTTCAAAATCTTCAATAAGAATATTTATAGCCCGGAGAAGGTTTGTTCCAATACCCAACATTAAAGCCAGATACCTAAAAATAAATATCTGGTCTTCCATATTTATCTTTCCCCAGCCAAAAAGGTGGATATTCTTGGAAGCCCCTGTTTCACCGGTTGAAACCGGCTTAACGCTTACCGGCTTCATGTCTCTGGAAGTAAGGTAATTTAAAACATCCGAAGCTTTGCCCGCCTCTACGGTTCCCTCAACGATTTCACCGTTTTGTTTTGATGCCGTATAATTGTATCTTGCCATATATTTAAAACTTAGTATTTAAAATTATTATAACCCTTACTCCCTTATTACCCTAAACACTTCCTCCATAGTCGTAACTCCTTTACCTACCTTCTCTAAGCCATCTTCAAACATGCTTTTCATTCCTTCTTGCCTTGCTAATTCTTGAAGACCTTCTAAGTTAAAATCTTCGCTGTTTATAAATTCCTTTATTCTATCATTTACCTCCATTACCTCAAAAATACCAATTCTTCCCCGATAGCCAAGACCATTACACGAATCACATCCTTCGCCCTTATAAAACTTTTCCGGAATTTTTTGTTTTTCAGGAGGCACCCCTAAGTCATTTAATTGTTCCTTAATTGAATCAATCATTTCTTTGTTTGGTTTGTAAGCCACCTTGCAATTATCACAAACCTTTCTCACCAAACGCTGGGCTGAAACTAAGTTTAAAACAGCTGAAACTAAAAATCTTTTAACATTCATATCCATAAGACGAGGCACGGTTGTTGGAGCATCGTTGGTGTGCAAACTGGAAAGAACTAAATGTCCGGTTAAAGCTGATTGAACTGAAATAGCCGCTGTTTCTGTATCTCTAATTTCCCCTACCATAATAATATCTGGATCTTGACGGAGGATAGAACGTAAACCACTGGCAAAGGTAAGACCCGCTGCCGGGTTTAACTGTATTTGGTTAACATAACGCATATCATATTCAATTGGGTCCTCAACCGTAACAATATTTACTTTCGGCTGGTTCAAAATATTCATAATGGAATATAAAGTAGTAGTTTTTCCTGAACCGGTCGGACCACAAACAAGAAACATACCGTAACTTTTATTAATTGCCCTTCTCACCGTTTCCCTTGTTTCTTTAAGCATCCCTAATTCCTCTAACGAAAGAGGTTTTTGAGCTGCATCCAAGAGACGGAGTTCAACTTTCTCACCATAAAAAACGGGTATAATTGAAACACGAACATCGATTAAACCGTCTCCTATATTGTATCTAAACCGTCCGTCTTGAGGAGCGTTGTGTTCGTCAATTCTCAAACCGGATAAAATCTTTATTCTCGCCACTACGGCAGGATGAATTTCTTTAGGCATTCTAATTATTTCATGAAGAATACCATCAATTCTGAAACGAATCATAACCGCATCATCTAAAATCTCAAAATGGATATCAGAAGCCCTGGAAGAAACTGCATAAGCCAAAAGGTTATCAATTATCGCCACTATTGGAATATCTTTGGCCGCTTCTTCAATTCCTTTAGCTTTGTAACGCAAGGATTCTTGAATACTCTCGTTTATAACTCTTTTAAAATCTTCAGCCTGCTTTTGGCCGTAAAGAGTATACCCTCTGTTCAAGTCATCATCCGTTGCTAAATAAGCGCGAATCGGCGCACTCAAACGAAGAGATAAAAAGTTCATGGTATCCAAATCAATTGGATTTTCCATAGCCACATTATACGAACCATCCTCGTTTTTACCCACAATAATCGCCCGTTTCTGTCGAGCTATATTTTCCGGAATAATATTTAAATGCCTTTCATCAATTTCAACCCGACGCAAATCAATTCTCGGAATATTCAAATAACGTGAAAGAAGGTTGTAAAATTGGTCTTCCCCAACAATGTTTTTAGAAATAAAAACATTTGCCGGATTTTGTTTTCTTCTAAGAGCATCCTCATAAAGGGTTTCAAATGTCTGTTCATCAGCTAAACCCTCGCCTATTATAAGTTCCCTTAACTTTTGTTTTCCAAGATTTATCATACCAATTCAATCAAAAGATTACGTTAATAATTATAACCAATATAGCCACAGGAAACCACAGGTGATAGAGAGGAAATCTTTCTTTTTTCTTTAAAAAATAATTCCTGAAAAAAGAAAAAATAAAGGATAAAAATAACACTGCCCCTAAATAATAAATCCATAACCACGGCCAACTAGGGTTGCCTAAAAGAAATACAGAAAGAGCTCCAAAGTAAGGTTCCTCGTCTTCAAAAAATTTAAACCCCATTTTTCGGTTATATCTCTTTGTAAAATAAAGAAAAAGAAAAGCTGCTCCAAAAGAGATAAGATAATAAAGAAGAAAACGAATAAAATGATAATTCAAAAGATAAAAAATACTTTCATGGGGAGGTAAAAAATAAATGAAGGGTTTGCCGCCATTTTTCCATATAAAATATTGCAAAACTGTAAAAAGAATATAATAAATAAAGACCGCCGCCACAGAAACCCAAAAAAAAGAACAAACCCAAAATTTCTTTTTTCTTTCAGGTTTATTTCTAAAAATTTGAACCGCTAAGCCCAAAACAAGAACACCTAAAGTTAAATACACCGCTGAAGTCATAATATTACTAGTATAAATTATTTAATTTTCTCCACCAAATACAAACTCACAAAAAGTTATCCACAAACTTGGGGGTGTCGGGAACCCCCAAGTTGATATTCCCGTGGGTGTCGTTCCCCGCCCTCTATGCCTATCACATACATTCCAACCAAAAATATTCCACGAGCTCAGAGGGCGGGGTGCGACACCCCCAAGTTGAAAATATAAAACTACAAAAAAGAGCAGTTCTAACCCGCTCTTTTAAAAAAATTTTTACCTTTTTAAGTCTGGTCTCAAAACTTACATAACTAAAAATATTTTTACCACAAATCTAATGCAGGAGCATTTCCTATCTCATACCACTCGTCATTATCCCCTCCATCAGTAGTTTCTACATCACCGTCTCCTCCGTTGGAATACCGAGTACTTTCCATCTTTGTTATGATTTCGTATTCCTCATCTTCATTAGATTTATAAGCATAAAAATTAGTTCCATCATTTACCGGATCAAGTGGTAAACGTGATAAAGGAGA
>CAZXDO010000046.1:0-24650 GCA_964639325.1 uncultured Candidatus Saccharibacteria bacterium | reverse complement strand
AAATTTTCAACTTGGGGGTTCCCGACACCCCCACATTGGGAGTTTGAGTTCGTGTTTGAATTGAGTTGGATGTCGGTATCCCCCCGAAGGGGTGAGCCCGACATCCCAAAGTTAAGAGTTTGTTTAAGTGGGGGTTCCCGACACCCCCAAGTTGTTGTGGATAACTTTCTTGGTTAGATTGTTGGAGTTTCGGATCTGATTTATAAATTAAATATAAATTATAAATTAAATATAAATATATAAATAATTGTACCTCGGGTATATTTTTTGTTTATAATTAAACCGATAGCTGATAAGATTAAGATAATTAGATTAATGAATATTTTTAAGGACAACAATAAAAAAATAATAGAGATTATTGAAAAGGTAATGCCGGCAGTAGTTTCAATAACTGTTTCGAAAAAGAACAATAAAGAAAAAAACAAAGCTTTTATAAGCGGAGGATCAGGGTTTATTGTAAAAAAGGATGGAATAATTCTTACCAACCGTCATGTAATGGCCGACCCCAAAGCAGAGTATAGCGTAATACTTGGTTCCGGTAAAAAATTTAAAGCCAAACTTTTAGCTCGTGATCCTATTGACGACATCGCTGTTTTAAAAATAGACCCCGAAGGAGAAGACCTTCCTGTTATACCTTTGAGTAATTCCAGAGAGATTAAACTTGGAGAAAGTGTTTTAGCTTTTGGAAATGTTTTAGGACTTTTTAGGAATACGGTTTCAGCCGGTATCATTTCCGGTCTTGCTCGTTCTATTACTGCTCAAATTAGCGAAGGTTTGGAACCTTCAGAAATACGCGGCCTTATCCAAACCGACGCCGCCATTAACCCCGGCAACTCAGGAGGACCTCTTGTTGATCTTTCCGGAAAAGTGATTGGTATAAATATCGCTACTATTGTTGGACTTGAAAATGTTGGCTTTGCTATGCCAATTGAAGTGGTTGAAAGGGATTTAAGTGAAATAAAAAAATACGGCCGAATAAGAAGACCTCTTTTAGGGGTTCGTTATATTTCAATTGATAGTGAAGTAAGTGATAAGTTAAATCTTCCTGTTAATCATGGGTCTCTTATCATAAGAGACGATTCTTTCGGAGAGGCCGTGGTTAAAAATAGCCCGGCTCACCAAGCCGGGATTAAGGAAAAAGACATTATTGTTGAATGGAATGGAGAGAAAATAACTCCTGAAAAAAACCTTCAAGATTATCTTTCTGAGTCAGAAGTTGGTGATAAGGTAACAATGAAAATTTTAAGAAGTAAAAAAGAAATTGAAACTACCGTTGTTTTAACTGAAAGGATTTAATTTAAAATTCCCAAAGTAATTTTATCGGCCTCCAAAAGGCCGATTATTACAAGGAAGGTGAGGGAAACAAATAAATGCGAAGTATTTATTTGTTTCATGAACCAACGCAGGAACAAGCTTTGCTTATCACATACATTGCTGTTGATAAAAGGAAAATAAGTATTAGGCCTATATATTTATGGTGCATTATATTACAAAATTAATTAACTTGTTTTCTACAAATATCACTTTCTTAACTTTTTCTCTATTAACATGATTCTTAACTTTTTCTGATTTTAAGGCTATTTCCTCAGCCCCTTCTTTTGTAATATCTTTTTTTGTTTTTGCGGTATCTTTCAATTTTCCATTTACTTGAATTATCAAGTCAAATGACTCTTCCTTTATTTTTTCCGGATCAAAATCAGGCCACTTTTCTTTGTGAATTGAACTTTCGTTTCCAAGTTTGTGCCAAAGTTCTTCAGTGACATGGGGAGCAAAAGGAGCAAGAAGTTTTAAAAATATTTCCACCTCTTCCTTTTTAACCAAGTTTTTATTCTTTTCAAATTCATTAAGAAGAACCATCAATTTGCTTATAGCAGTGTTATATTTTAAATTTTCTATATCTTCTGATGCATTCTTTATTGTTTGGTGTAAAATCGTATCAATATTTTTATCTAACTCTTTAGGAGTTTTGTTTTCTAAATTATTACAAAATACCCAAGTTCGGTTTAGAAAACGAACAATTCCTTTTATTCCCGAATCCCTAAAATCACCCCCTTCTTCAAAAGGAGCCAAAAACATTAAGTACATTCTTAAAGAATCTGCTCCGTATTTTGAAATATATTCGTCCGGGTTTACTACGTTCCCTTTGGATTTACTCATTTTTGCCCCTTCTTTAATCAAAAGTCCGTGAGCCCGAAAACAAGTGAAGGGTTCGTCAAAATTAATAAGTCCCCAATCATAAAAAGCTTTTGTGACAAATCTGGTATACAAAAGATGAAGCACCGAATGTTCAGCCCCTCCGATATACATATTAACCGGCAGCCATTTTTTTACACGATCATCGTTTAAAGCCGCTTCTTTTTTATTCGGACTTATGTATCGGAAATAATACCAGGAAGAATCAAGAAAAGTATCTGAAACATCCGTTTCTCTTACGGCCTCTCCCCCACATTTAGGACATTTAGTTTTGTAAAATGACTCTACCGTAGCTAAAGGAGATTCTTCCGTTCCCGTCGGTCGAAAGTCTTCAATATAAGGAAGTTCTACCGGCAATTCTTTTTCCGGTACAGCAAACCAACCGGGATTTTCTTTTTCTCCTTCGCTTAATTCTCCCTCAAATCCTCCATTTTTAATTTTTTCAGCACATTTTTCGCAATACACAAGAGGTATCGGCGCCCCCCAATATCTTTGGCGGGAAATAAGCCAATCCCGAAGATGATAATTTGTATGTGTTTCCCCTCTCACCTTTTCAGTTATTTTTCCCCTGGCCTCTTCTGATTTAACATCGTTAAATTCTTCTGAGTTAACTAATACTCCTTCTCCTTCATATAACTCGTCTTCTAATACCTTATCGGGAGATAAAGGTTTAATGACTTCAATTATTGGAATATTATATTTTTTAGCAAAATCGTAATCTCTTTCATCATGGGCCGGTACTGCCATAATTGCTCCGGTTCCGTATCCGGAGAGAACATAATCAGCTATATATATCGGTATTTCTTTGTTGTTAACCGGATTAACAGCATAAACATTTTTTATTTCCACCCCCGTCTTTCCCTTTTTTTCAGCAATTCTTTCTTGTTCTGTTTTATTTTTCGCCTCTTCTGTGTATTTTTCAATTTCTTCTTTGTTTTCTGCTTTTTCTTTTAATTTTTCTACTAATTTATGTTCCGGAGAAAGAACTACATATGTAGCTCCAAAAAGAGTATCAGCTCTTGTAGTAAAAACTTTTATTTTTTCTTCTTCTCCTTTTATTCCAAAATCAATCATACTTCCATAACTTCGTCCTATCCAATTTCTTTGGGCTGTTTTTATTATCTCTGACCAATCAATTTTCTCTAAATCATCCAAGAGACGGTCAGCGTATTTTGTTATTTTGAAAAACCATTGAGAAAATTCTTTTCTTTCAACCTCTCCGCCGCATCTTTCACACTTTCCTGAAATAACTTGTTCGTCGGCTAAAACGGTTTTACAACTCGGGCACCAATTTACCGGTGATTTTTTTCTATACGCCAAGCCGTGATCAAACATTTTCTTAAACACCCATTGGGTCCATTTATAATATTCGGGCTTGTATGTTTCTAACCTTTCTTTCCAAGCAAAACCATTTCCTATTATCTTAAGCTGGTTGTAAAAATGTTCCTCTGACTTTTTGGAGAGGTCCATTGGGTGATTGTTTATTTTCAAAGCATAATTTTCAGAATGAATTCCAAAACCATCTAACCCTATTGGCTCAAAAACATCCTTGCCCTGCATTCTTTTATACCTGCCGTATATATCAGAACCTGTAAAAGCGTACATATTTCCTACATGAAGCCCCTCCGCCGAAGGGTAGGGAAACATCATTAAGTTATAAAAATGATTTCTAGGGTTATCCAGGTCAGGTTCGTAAGTATCTTCTTTATACCACTTGTCCTGCCATTTTTTTTCTATTTCTTTGAAGTTATATTCCATAACTTTATTTATAACACTATTAATATATATTTTTAAAGTGTTTGCTTCGGGAGACCTATCCTAAACACTTTTTCATTATTTTCCAAAACTTGGTTTTTGAGAGTATCAAGAGAAATATTTTTTATTTCACCAGCCCGTTCATAAGTTTCTTTTATAAAAAGAGGTTCGTTTGTTTTTCCCCGATTTGTTTTAGGGGCTACATAAGGCGCGTCAGTTTCTAAAAGTATTTTGTCTTTTGGAATAAATTTTACTACCTCGTCATAATCTCGAGTTAAAGTTATTACCCCGCCAAAAGTGAAATAAAAACCAAGCTCGAGAAATTTCTGAGCGTCTTCTTTAGTTCCTGCAAAAAAGTGAACAATTCCCGGCGTTTCAGGTAACATAGATTTAAAACTTTGTATTATAGAAAATAAATCCTGGTAAGCATTTCGGCAATGGATCATTAAAGGTTTCTTAACTTCTATAGAAAGTTTTATTTGTTCTTCAAATACTTTTCTTTGTTTCTTTTTTATCTCTAGGTCGTTGTCTTTGATTCTGTAATAATCTAAACCGCATTCTCCTATTGCCACAACCTTTTTATTTTCTGCAAGTTTTTTGTATAAAGCATAATCAAATTCTTCAAAACTTTCTCCCGAAGATAATTCATTTTTATCAAGAAAATTATTTTTATGAGTATGAATCGGGTGGAGGCCAACAGCGGCATAAATTGGCTGATGTTCGTATTCCAAAGCTAAGATCAAGGCTTCTTCAGAGGTTTTTTTGTTAGTTCCCACATCAACAAAACCAACTCCTCCTTGAAGAGTTTTTTCTATAAGATTTTTTCTTTCTTTATTATAGATAGGGAATTGTAAGTGGGTGTGTGAATCAAAATACTCAATCATGCTTCTTTTTCTTTCTCTTCTCTTAATTCTTCATCCCTCTTCTTTTCGGCAAAATAATTTATCATCTCCTGGGCCAAAAGAGCTATAGGAACAGAAAGAATCACTCCTATTAATCCGGCGGCATATCCTCCGGCAAGCAAAACAACCAAAACCATTACCGGGTGTATCTTCATTGATTTTTTAAAAATAAGAGGAATCAATACATTATTTTCAAGTTGTTGGACAAGAATAAAGAAAATACCTATATAAACTCCTAAAATAAACGAATCTCCTATAGCTATTAAAAAAGCTACAACCCCGCTTAGAATTGGACCAATAAGAGGAACAAGCTCAAAAACTGCAGCTAAAAGACCCAAGACTAAAGGATACTTAACCCCAAAAATCCAAAGACCAACTGAAACTATTGTTCCAACAATAAGAGATATGCCTAATTGAGCTATCGCCCAAAATCTTATTTTCTCCTTAAACCTGCCAAAAACTTTTAAGACCGGTCCTTCGTAAATTCTGGGCAATACTTTTTTAATCAAAGTTTCTGTTCCATTTTCTTCAACTGAAAGGTAAAAGGAAATAATTAAGGTAGTTATTGCAAGCACAATATTGTTGAAAATTTTTGAAATAGTTCCCGTTATAGAAACGTTTGCTGCCTGCAATGATCCAAGGATTTGGTTTAAGCTATCACTTAAACCCTCAATGACTGTTTTAGGAACTTCAATACCAAGAAATTGCGACAACAAATTATCAATTTGATTAATAAAACCTTGCAATTCGGTAGCAATTACCGGAATTAAAAAGTAAATAGTTATCAAAAAAAGAAGAAATATGAAAAAGAAAACAATTAAAGTTCCCAAAATACGATGAACCCCTTTTTTCTTAAGCCAGGAAACGGCCGGGTTTATGGCCAAAGAAATAAAAACAGCAATAAGAAGGACTCCTAAGGCCTCTTTAGCCGATATAATAAGGGCAAGCACTCCGAGAAAAATCAAAATCCTCCAGAGTGTGTTCCAAGAAATTTCCAAGTTAACTTTTTCGCTCATAATTTTCTAAAGTTACACCTTAAGTATATCAAGAAAACTCTTGTTTTTAAAAGGTCCAACAAGAGCTAGGTTTAATCCTTTGTTTATAAAAAGTTCTTTAGCCACCGATTTTATATCCTCAGCAGTAACTTTATTTATTTTTTTAGCAATTTCGTGAGCTGTTAATATATTCATTCTTTCTACTCTCTGGCCCGTATAGAAACCACCTAGTTGAGCCGAAGTTTCCAAAGCAAGAAACAACTTGCCCGTGATGTGTTCTTTTGATTTTTTTAACTCTTTTTCCGGTGTCGGTTCTTTTTTAAATTTCTTAAACTCTTTCAAAACAGCTTTTATTACCTCCTCGGTTTTGTTAATATTTGTTCCCGCACTAACAGTAATTACTCCGCTGTTGGTATCAAGCTCATTTTCAGCATAAATATAATAAGCTGCTCCCATCTCCCCCCTCACTTTTTTAAAAAGACGAGAACTCATTCCTCCGCCCAAAATATCCGCTAAAACCTCAAGAGCAAATCTCTTTTTGTTATGAACATCAAAAGCCCTAAAACCCAAAACAAAATGAGCCTGATCGGATTTTTTAAAAGTTATCAATTCAGCCGGTTTTTTTTGTTTTTCAATCACCTCGGGCATTTTAGTTTCAGGTTGATCTTCCAAGTTTTCAAAAGTTTTTTCAATTTTTTTCTTTATACCCTTTTTGGGATACCCTCCTGAAATAGTAAGGATAGTATTACGGGACTTATAATGAGTATTTCTAAATTTTATAAAATCATCCCGGCTTAATTGTTCAACAACTTCTTTTCTCCCGGCAATAGGCCAGCCGGCCGGTTGGTCTCCGTAGAGAACTCTTAAGAAATTTTCTTGAACTTTACTCATCGGCATATCTTCATACATATTTATTTCTTCAGTTATCACCCCTCTTTCTTTCTCCATCTCTTTTTCTGGAATAGTTGAATTCAAGTATATGTCAGAAATTATATCCAGAATTTGATCAAAATGTTTATTTCTGGCTTTAGCAAAATAAGCTGTTTTTTCCTGGCCCGTTAAAGCATTATAAGAAGCGCCAATACTGTCTAACTCTTCGGAAATATCTTCCGGTTTTGGGCGTTTCTTTGTACCCTTGAAAGCCATATGTTCCAAAAAATGGGAAAGCCCCGAGATTTTCTTATGTTCGTATTTAGAGCCGACCATTACCGTAGCCATTACGGTGGTTGAAGGGCTTTCCGGCCGGGAAACAAGAATAACTTCCATTCCGTTCTTTAATTTGTACACCTCAAAATCGTTTTTCATTCTTTATATTATTTTTCCTCCGTCTATTATTTTTTGGATAGAACGTTCTATATCTGCCACCTTAATTCTAATCTGTTTTGTTGTATCCCTGTCTCTGATTGTAACGGTATCGTCTTCTAGTGTTTTAAAATCAATGGTTACGCAAGCCACTGATCCAATTTCATCTTGAGACCAATATCTTTTTCCAATATTTCCTCTCTCATCCCAAGCCACCATCCAATTTTCTTTAAGCTGATCAAATATTTCCCTTGCTTTTTTAACTAAATCCGGCTTATTGGAAAGAAGAGGAAAAACAGCTACTTTGTAAGGGGCCAGTTTCGGATGAAGTTTAAGAACAATCCTTTTTCCTTTTTCTGTTTCTTCTTCAGAGTAAGCATCTGCTAAAAAGAAGAATGCGGCTCGATCTACTCCTCCGGAGGTTTCAATAATATAAGGAAGAAGCTTTTCGTGTCTTTCCGGATCAGTATAACGAAAATCTTCTCCCGAATATTCTTGGTGTCTTTTAACATCCCAATCCCCTCGGTTATGAATTCCCTCAAACTCTTTCCATTCTCCATCTAAATTATATTCAATATCCCAAGCGTCCTTGGCATAATGAGCCATTTCATCTTTTTCGTGTTGCCTAAACCTTAATTTATCCTCAGAAATTCCTAATTTTTTATACCATTCCATTCTTTGATTTTTCCAATATTCGTACCACTTTGAAATTTCTTCTTTTTCAGGTTTTACATAAAATTGGAGTTCCATTTGTTCAAATTCCCGGCTTCTGAAAGTAAACTGGCCGGGGGTAATTTCATTTCTAAAAGCTTTTCCAATTTGAGCAATTCCAAAAGGAATTCTAACTCTGGTAGAATCAAGTACGTTTTTAAAGTTAACATGGGCTCCTTGGGTAATTTCTCCCCTAAGGTACATTTTTTGTTTTTCTTCACTTATTGAACCTAGAAAAGTTTCTACCATCAAGTTGAAATTTTTAGGTTCTCCTAATTCTCCCCCGCATTCAGGACACTTGCCTTTCTCTTTTAGTTGGTCTTCTCTAAAGCGTTTTTTACACTCCTTACATTCCACAAGAGGGTCTGTAAAAGATTCTAAATGCCCCGAAGCTTCCCATACTCGGGGATTCATAATTATTGAAGCATCAATTCCAACCACATCCTTTCTTTTTTGAACAATATCTTTCCAAAAAAGATCTTTGAGGTTTTTTTTAAGCTCTGCACCAAGAGGTCCGTAGTCCCAAGTTCCGGCCAATCCCCCGTATATTTCTGACCCGGGATATACAAAACCTCTCCTCTTGGCTAAAGATGAAATTTTTTCCAGGATACTCATATTTAAATTACTCTACCACTAATCCTTCACTTATTCCAACTGTTTGATCGTCAATAAGGGAAGTGTTGAGAGAAATATCTGAAGATTTGAGAGTTGTGCCCGTAAACTTATCTTCAGCCTCAGCTTCAGTTTTAGAAAGAAGAGGGTGAAATTTATTAACCATACCCTTATCAGGAGTTACTTCCACTTGAAAAATGGCTTCAACTGGAGAGTCTAATATTCCTTTTGTTGCCTTAATTTCTCCTATTTCCCAGACTATTTCTCTGTTTTTTTCGTTGTAAAGAGGAACCGAGTCAAGGTTACTTTTAACAATACCGGTCCATTCTACGTCTTCCGGAAGCTCTGATGATATTTTTGCGTCCTCGACATCTGTTGAATAATTACGAATAATCCAATGTATAGTATATTTAGTGCTTTCTCCAACTTTTGGAGGGAGAGGGCCGTCATTAGCTATTCCTGAAGAAGCGTCTCTATACAACGCTTGTGCATCAACAATAATTAATCCTCCGACTTTGGTTTCCAAAAAATCAGCAGAGGTGGTTTTGTTAGAAGAAAAGTTATGCGGAACTGAGGGGGATTCTATTTCGGACTTAGCCTCCAAAGTAAAATTTTTATCATTAATCCTTTTTATAGGAAAAATATTTTTAAGTCCTATATTTACCCGCACCGTTCCCGACTCACCGGGCTCTAAGAAGCCAAGCTCGGGATTAGTGGTTTCATCCCAGGTCAATGTGTTAGTGAGAGAATTAAACTTTCCCTCGGAAACCAGGGTATTGTAATTAAACAATTCTCCTTTTAATTCCGTCTTTATTTCTACATCATCCAAAACAATTCCACTCTCATTTTTATAATCGATTGTATACTGAAGAGAGTCGCCTATTTCAGCTACATAATCTCTAGTCCCTTTTATTTTAGTCTCCAGGTATATAGGAGCTTCAGAAGTTATGAACTTGTTTTCTGTGTCAGCTGCAGAATAAGGGTTTCCAAAAAAGACGGTAAACAATTTTGCTCCAAAATTAGGAACACTCCGATTTTCTTCCAACTTCCCCCTTATCACCAAACTGCCTTTTGAGTTTGCTTTAAGAGTTCCTAATTTCCAATAATTTGTAAAAGAATCAGGTTCTAAATCAGCCGAAACAAAAGAAAAGTTTTCGGGATAATCCATTTCTAATTCAAGATTAGAAAAATCAAAATTACTTTTATTTTCATAATTTACGGTTACCCCAAAAACAGAACCTGCCAGCACTTGGTCAGGCTTCTCAATATTTATAGAAAGAGCTTCATCTGAAATTTTTATCTCCCTTGAAATTTCTTTTTCAAAAACAGCCTCGCCTATTTTATAAGAAAGAGTTCCTGTAATTGTTAAAGTTGAATCACTTTTCCCTACAGGTAGTATTTGGTATGTTCTTTTACTTACGCTATTGTTTTCGACGTTGCCAATTTCATCATTGATAGAAGTGTATTTATTGTCATACCCAAGGTTAATAAGGCCGTCATCTAAAGAAAGGGAGGCTTCAACATCAGTTAAAAGACTTCCTGTTTTATTATCTACATTAACATTAACCTCAAAAGGAATACTTCTAGTTATTTTTTCTTCAGGAATCTCAATTGAAAAATACAGTTCTTGGCCGGTGTCTTGATAGCTGAATATAAATATTACAATAGCAGTCAAAACCGCTAAAGTTATTAGTATGGCAATAATAGTTAACTGACGAAGAAAAGCCACATCATTATCAATTTTTAATCCCTTTTTCCTTTTATTTTTTGTTATTGTCATTTTAATTTTATTTATATTTTTATATCTTAAATAATTTTAAAACATCAATCTTTTCGGCGCATTTTTCACAAACAAAAGATTGATCCAAGGCTAAGAAATAACTTACTCCTTTTTTGCCGCACATAAAGCAAGTTGCCATTTTAGGATCATACCCAAGAATTTTTAAAAGGATTCTACTATCAAAAATATTTTTATTTAAACCTGTTATTAAATAATACCAAAGTTCCAGGTCTTTTAGGTTGGGAGGAGTGATTAAATTAATAACTGAAATTACTTCAAGAGCTTTTTCTGTTAATTCGGTTTTTTTTCTTAACCCTTCAAATCTGTTTTTTATCAAAGCATCAGTGATTATATAATTGTTTTTATAAACCAAACGGACTTGAGAAAAATTCATTGTGTTAAGGTGGGGTGATAACTTAGAAGTTATTTTTGCTCCGCTTGTAGCCTTGGCTTCTATTTTTCCCAAATCTTTGGTAAATAAACTAACCTGACGATCGCCGCTCCACCGAGTTTTTGATTCTAAAACAATTGCTTCTGTAACTATTTCTTCCATTATAAATTATTTTATCTCATAAAATTAAAACTCACCAGAATTAAGTGAGTTTTAATGTATTTAAATATTAGCTTACATAATTTTGTTTGTTAATAGCAACAAAAAACCCGTCGTAATTTGACGGGATTTTAAATTATTTTCTTCTATTTAAATAATGAATTATAAATAGATAATTGTCAAACACAAATAGCTAAAAATAAAAAATCTATCGGATTTAATTGATAGATTTTTTATTACAAACTTTCAGGGTTTTAATAGATAAGAAAGTTTAAACTTTCATCCACGCTTAAGGCGCCCCCTCCCATAGTAACTAAAATGGCTAAACCAGCCAAAATTAAGAGATCAAACTCAACTTCTCCTTTAAATCTAGCATTTCTTTTAACAACAATAAGGATTACTAGAAATTGTAGAAAAGCTAGAAAAGAAATTATTTGAGTAAATAAACCAAGAATTATAAATATCCCCCCTACAAATTCAATTGCTGCTGCTACCGTCACCCAGAAAGAACTTGGTTTAAAACCTGCTTTCTCAAAAGAATCCAATACTTCTTTTGTTTTTTTAAGTTTAGGCCATCCGTGAACTACTAGAACCGAGCCAAGAACAACTCTAAAGGCCAAAAGAGCCCAATTACTTAATACAAGAAGAAATTGAATCATAGTTTAGAGGTGGTTAATTGCTTCTCCAAAAGAAGAATAAGATCCGGAAATGATTAACGCATTACCCGACCAACCATAATTAAAAGAAGCATTTTCAGCAGAAAAACTTAAGTATCGACTTGCTACGCCGTGAGCCGAACCATCTTTCCATGAAGTTTCACTTCCCGGGTCCGAAAGAAAAAAGTTTTTAACCTCTGAAGTGTTTTCTTCAATTTGGCTTATACTAGATTTCAACTGAGCTAAATCAGCTGAGCTTTTAGCATTCAAAACCAACCCAAACCAAGTACCTCCTTCGTCGGTGTAAGTAAACAAGGTAGAGTCAGCTTCAACACTTTCTTGAATTTCACTAGAGAAAGTATTAGGGGCTATAACACTAAGCAATTCTGCGCTCTGAATTAAATTATCTTCTTCGTCTGTAAGAATTATCTCTCTAAATATAGGAACCTCGGTTGATGAAATTTCTAAAGCGCTTTTAATGTTTTCTAGGTTAACTGTTGCTAGAACTTTTTTTACCGTAGAATCTGCCGGGGTTGAAAAAAGAGAAATATGATTATCTGATGGAATCTCACCGGTTTCCGCACTTTCTTCAGCTGATTCTTCTTCTTCTAAATCATCTTCACCCTCTTCTGCCGGTCCCATAGGAACATCAAAATCTTCTTCTTCTGATGTTGCCTCAGATTCGATACCTTCTGTTTCAGCACCCTCTGCAGGTGTTGATTCTTCTATTTCTGATTCTGAACCATTTTCTAAATCAGAATCACTTTTTATAAACTCGGGATACACAAAAAAGTAACCGACAGCAAGAAGACCAACAACAAGAATTACGACAAGAAGAGAAATAAAAAGTTTCTTTCCGGGTTTACCTTTCTTTCCTGCCGGCATTTCCGGACCAATAGGTTTTACGCCTCCATCGCCTTCTTTGGAAGGTTTATTAATTGAAGCGTTTTCTTCCCCGGGCATGGAAGTTGGCTTGGGAGGAAAACTTTCTCCACCTTGGTTATTTTGATCAGAACCTTTATTAACTGGAGGAAATTGACTGCTTCCGCTTTGAGGTGGAAAATTTTGAGAAGAGTTTTGACCCCCCTCATTATTAGAAGAAGGAAAAGGAGTTTGTCCGGCAGAAGAATTGCCGGTTTCTCCGGGTGAATATGGTTTTGGAGCTCCTCCTCCTTGTTCCTGAATTGATTTTTTATCTGAATCCATTGTTCTTAATTTTATTTTTTTAAAACGGGAAAACCCGTTATTTTTTTGACCTTGATTGTTTTTTACCATCTTTATTATAAAGAATTTAAATAGTCTTTTAAAATTGATTCTGTGGATACTTGCCTGTAAAGATTAACCAGGCCTCGCCCTTTTTTGTATCTCCATTATATCTTATCACAAAAGAATAAAAAATCAGAGAGCTTTTTAGCTCCCTGATGAAAAATGTTTTTTAACTTCTAATCATTACTTGCTATCTTTCATCCCTTTTAAGGATAAACCAATTTTTCCACTTTCAACTTTAATCACTTTAGCTTTTACTTTTTCTCCAACTTCTACCACATCCGTCACTTTCTCTACATATTTGTCGGCTAATTCCGAAACATGAATCATACCGCTTGCACCCCCTCCTAAATCAACAATTGCCCCAAAATCAAGAATATTTATTATTGTCCCCTCAACAATTTCTCCAACTTCATACTTTTTAGTTATAGCTTTTACCATTTCTAAGGCCTTTTCTGCCGACTCTTTATCAGGGCTGGAAATATATACTGTTCCATCGTCATCAATATCTATTGTAGTGTCGTTTCCGGCCGTGTCTGAAATATTGTTAATGGTTTTTCCTCCCGGTCCGATTATTTCTCCAATTTGGTCTTCTTTAACTTTATGGATAAAAATAGTTGGAGCGTACGGAGAAAGATTTTTTCTTGGTTCAGAAATAACTTCTTCCATATTTTCAATAATTTCAAGACGAGCTTTTTTTGCTTGAACCAATCCTTTCTTAAACATTTCTAACGTTAGTCCATCTACTTTAACATCCATTTGAATAGCATTAATACCATTTCTTGTTCCCGCTACTTTCAAGTCCATGCCTCCATAATGATCTTCAGGACCTTGGATATCAGTTAAGATTTCATATTCTTTAGTTTTTTCGTCATACATAAGACCCATAGCAATTCCGGCTACATGGCTTTTAATAGGAACACCGGCATCCATTAAAGACAAAGAAGTGGCACAAACCGTGGCCATTGATGAAGATCCATTGGAGGACATTGTTTCTGCTACCACCCTAATTGTATAAGGAAAGGATTCTTTAGAGGGAATAAAGGGTTCAATAGCTTTTTGAGCCAGAGCCCCATGGCCAATTTCTCTCCGTCCGGGTGATTTTGCTCTTCCTGCTTCTCCCACAGAAAAACTTGGGAAATTATAATGAAGAAGGAAACGTTTACTTCCGGATAACTCAATAGTTTCCACCAATTGTTCTGAGCCCGGAGGTGCGGTGGTGGTTACGGCTAGCAAATGAGTTTTTCCCCGCATAAAAAGACCGGAACCGTGGGTTCTCTTAAAGAGGCCCACCTCTGAATACAAAGGACGAATTTCATCAATTGTTCTCCCATCTACCCTTTTCTTTTCATCAATAGCTTTTCTTACAACATAGTCCTTAATTTTATTTTCAAGGGTATAATAAGCAATGTCTTTTTCTTCGATTTCATTTTCTTCTAAATATTTATCAAGTTCTTCTGAAAGATTATCAACTTCTCCATTTTCAAATGCTTTTTCAATCTTTTCGCTTATGATTTTATCAATAAATTTTTCCACTCCTTCAGAAACTTCGGGGAAGTCCATTTTCTTTTTTTCTTTTCCTATCTCTTTAATAATCTTTTCTTGAAATTCAACTAAACGATTTACTTCTTTCAAAGATTCATCAAAATATTTCTCTGCTTGTCCTTCAGAAACTTCTTTATCCCCGAACTCAATCATATTAATTCTGTCTTTTATTCCTGCAAAAATAGAACCCTTTATCGGTTTAAAGGCGGCTACCGGTCCATCCCAAGGAATATCTGATATTCCAAGAGCTAGAGAGGCAGAAATTAAAGCAACTATATCAGGGTCATGTTCTTCGTCATAAGAAAGAACAGTGACAACAACCTGAATAGGGTTTCTCATCCTTTCATCAAATAAGGGGCGGATACTTCTATCAATAAGGCGGGCCGAAAGAGTTGCCTCGGTAGAAGGCCTCCCTTCTCGGCGCATAAACCGGCTGCCTAAAATTTTTCCTATTGCATAAAAACGCTCTTCATAATCAACGGTTAGAGGGAAAAAGGGCATATCACTTGGTCTGTCGTTCATAGTTGCTGTAACAAGAACCACGGTTTCCCCGTATGTTCCCATTACCGCTCCATTGGCCTGTAAAGCCATATCAGAAATTTCAAAGGTAAGTTTCTCCCCATTTATTTCTGTTTCAAACTTTTTTCTATTTAGACTTTGTTTTTTCATTATTTTGTTTATTTTATTTATCTATCCTAACAAAACCATCTTTAAAATGGTTTTCCAATTCAAGTGATTCGAACCACATCCGGATAATTCGAAAAAAATTCTTCGGATCATTCGGATGCATTCGTAAACTTGAATTGGTTTTTTAGACCTTTTATTTATTATTTTTTTGGAATATCCATAAGGATTTTGGGCAGTTCCTCAATCTTAAAGAATCTGTCTGCACAGTCAACTAAATTTGAAGAAGCGGTTTTTGTAAAAGCAGCTACTTCAACCTGTTTACCCAAGCCCCATTTAAGATATTCCACCAGGGGAATAAAATCCCCATCTCCGGTAACAATAATTGTCGCATCCAGCGTATTAGAAATTCTAATGGCATCAATTGCCATACCCACATCCCAGTCGGCCTTTTTGGCTCCACTGGAAAAGGTTTGAAGGTCTTTTATTCTAAGCTCAAAACCGGCCGCCTCCAAGGCATCAAAGAAACTTTTTTCACCAAGAGCGGTTTCACTTTTTACAACATAAGCCACAGCTCTTATTAAAATTCTATCACCAACTAAATCCTTAAGAAGTTTTTTAAAATTAACCCGGGATTTATATATATTCTTAGCCGAATGGTATAAATTTTGAACGTCTACAAAGACTCCTACTCGTTGATTTTTTTGCTGAATCATTTTTTTACTCGATTTCGAGCTGTTTAATAAAATATCACCTCCTTTCAATGCCTAAACTTTTCGTTGTTTCTTCGTACCTTTTTTCGTTTTCCCGTTTAAGATACCTAAGAAGTCTCCTTCTTTTTCCAACAATTTTTAAAAGACCCCTGCGGGAATGATTATCCTTAGGGTGTTTTTTAAGATGATCAACCAATTCTTCAATTCTTTTAGTAAGAAGACTGATTTGAACCTCAGCTGAACCGGTATCTTTTTCGTGCTGTTGGTTTTGTTTGATAGTTGATTGCTTTTTTCTTTTAGTTAATGCCATGGGCTAACTATATCTTTTTTTTCTAAAACAATCAACCCCTGCTATTTCAAGCCCTTTCTTCGCCTTCCGTGGAAAGCATCATGAATTTCTCTCAAATCTTTATTGGTTAAGTGAGTGTATATTTGGGTTGTAGAAATATCAGAATGCCCTAAAAGTTCTTGGACAGACCGTAAATCAGCTCCATTCATTAATAGATCGGTGGCAAATGAATTATGTGAGATTATCCCGTTAGTAACAAGGGTCTCTTGGGGTTTAATGGTAAAATCGTAAACTACACCCCTATACTTTTCTTCTTTTATTTTTCCAACTCTAAGCCATTTAATGTTTTTATCTCCCGCGATCTTCTCCAAAATTTCAATTTTTCTTCCGGAACAACCACTATTCTTTATATATTTAATAATTTTTCTAACAGTTCCTCTGGTGGGAATTATTTTTGTTGTACTACCTACATATCTATATATATCTATATGCTCTTCTTTTTTTATTTTTTTACCTAAACTGCTCCACCTTCCCTTGCCCATATCGTCATAGATTGATTTTAATAAGGGCCGCACGGGAATTTTATCATCAATATTGTAGGGGCTAAGTGAACGGGAAACATCTTTTAAGGTTGGTATTTGTCTTAAGAATTTATCCTGATCAGTTCTTCTTATTATTTGTAAAATATAAGTTGTATTTTTTATTACTTTCCCACTACTCGGTAATTTAACCTTTCTTTTTCTGGTATATAATCTGGCGCTAATCCCTAGCGTCAAAAGTAACATCTGAATTTCTTGGAGTAATAATTTACTCGAAGAAAACATCTTAATTCCTCCCGTACCCTCATTTCCTTCCGCATCATAGAATCCGGCTATAAATTGTCTAATTTCCTTCTCGTTAGCTTCAAAAATAGCCTTTGGCACTCTAGTATCCCTACCTTTAGTGTCCATGCCAAAATCCCTTACCTTTTTGACCAACTCCTTGGAATACAAATTAAGATTAATTCCTCTTGAATTAGTACTTTTTGTTATGGTTGGTTTGTAATTAAGAGATTCCAGTAATTCTTTGTAAAAATTAATTTTTTTTACATCTTTATCAGCAACTGTGATCCCCCTTCTCCTTTCACTTGCCACACCGTCACCCAAAACGTAACCTAAAAATCTCCAAAATTTATCGTTTAAAAAATCATAGCGTTGCCTTTTCTTTCTTCGGTTAGTTATTTCGATTTTATTTACTCCCGCAATATAATTTCCTACTTTCAAGTCTTTTACCATTATTTCCTTAATTCCCTCCTCCCCAATCGTAAAAAGTCGGTGTTTTGGAGAGCATTTTAAATCATAACCCCCGGCTTTTATTAAAAAAATCTTCGGGGAACTATGTTCTTCTTTTCCTATAATTTCCCCTTTGAGGAAATAGAAATTTTTAAAATCAAACGAAACCACATAATCATTCTTTCTATAAAGATCTTTGGCGGAAATAATATTGGTCGGTGAAGAAATAAGTGTCTCAGGGTGAAGACAATGTCTTAAAGTGTGAGGACTGACATTACTTCTAGCTATACCTGCTTTTTTAGCCGCCCAATCCACCATTCTTTGGACTGACCTAGGGGTAATTCTTCCAATTACTTTTCCTTGTTTTGTTAAACTCACAAAAAGAGCTTCCTCGGTATCCTCCCTCGCCTCTAAATACTTTTTAATTGTCTCTTTGGCCCGATTAGAGAAAAAAACTACTCTGACTTTTTCTCTTTTTCCTCTAACCGAAAGCTCTCCTCTTTCTAAATCAATGTAGCGGTTTAGGGAACAAAGTTCTGAGACTCTCAAACCCGTTGAAAAGAGAGTTTCTAAAATAGCTCTATCCCTTTTTGCTCTTAAAGTATTTCCTTCAGGAGCTTTTAGGAGTCTTTCTAACTCTTCATACCTTAACATTTCTATATCCCTTCTATTTACTTTGGGTAGTTCTACTTTATCAGGGGATAATGTTTCAATATCTCTTTTTATAAGGTACTTAAGGAAATTACGAAGACCAATAATATAATACGATTGGGTTATTTTTTTAATATCTCGCCGAGCTAAATCCATTCTATAATCTCTAACCACTTTTTCTGAGATTAAAGAAGGGTTTTTAATACCGGTAGTTTTAATAAAATCATCAAGATAGCGCCTATAATTTTCTCTTGTTTTTGGGGACCTGTTTTTCTCAATTTCTAAATAATCTAAATATTCTTTTTCTAAGTTTTTTATTTCTCCCATGTTTTTGTCTTGTGATTACACCTATTATCATACCAAAATTCTGTCGCAAAATATATAATATTAATATAGTATTATTTTCAACAACATGAGAGGTGTTCAACACCCCTCATGTTGAAATATCTTCCAAAGACTTGATTTATTATCTAATATTTGATATTTATATTAACCGTACCCTTTTTAAAGGGTTAAGTGTGGTATAATTGTTAATACCAAATAAATGAATATCGACATAGACGGTTTACGTATCTTATTGAAGGATACGCTAAAAACAAAAAATTTTTGGACAGCTGTTTTTATTGTTTGTCTTCTTTTAACAAACGGCTTATTCCTTTATGCCTCCAAACAGCCTTTTTCTTATCAAGACAAGGAACGGTGGAGTTTTGGAGGACCCGTTTCTAGAGAAGAATACCAAAGCGGAACAACTCTTGATTTGGAAAGTAATTCCTCTACTCCTAAATATTCTACCTCTCTTGAAGAAGTAGATACTTCTTTTGTATATGCCGACAGTGGTTTAGCTGTCGGCGTTTCTTATCCTTATTCCAACGTAATACCAACCCGCCAAGGGTTGAAAAAATACAAGGTTAGGGAAGGAGATACAATTTCTGAAATTGCTGCGAGATTTGGCGTAACTACAGAGACTATAAAGTATGCCAACCTTGATGTTGGTTCGGTTATTTCTCCCGGAGACGAAATCACAATCCTGCCCGTTTCCGGGATTCTTTATAATATTGAAGAAGGAGATACTATGGAGAGTGTGGCGGCTAAGTATCGCACCGATCCCAAACTTATAGAAAAATACAATCCGGAATACCGGAAACTTTTTGAATCTCCGGGAGAAATGATTATTCTTCCTTACACTGAACCTCTAAACCAATGGTCTTACACCAGTTCCTACAAAGAAAACCTTCCTAATTTAGATAATTATTTTACCCTTCCTGCTATTGGTTGGAATTGGGGTGAACTTCATTATTACAACGCTGTTGATATTGCTGCCGATTGTGGCGATCCTATCTATGCTGCTGCCGAAGGCTTGGTTATAGAAGAATCAAGTAGCAACTATTGGAACAGCGGTCACGGAAATTACATAATGATAGAACATCCCAACAAAACCAAAACCAGATATTCTCACACTTTGAAAAACCTGGTTTCCGAAGGAGATTATGTTCTCCAAGGTGAAGAAATTGCCCTTATCGGCAACACCGGCCGTACCGATGGCCCTACCGGCTGCCATCTTCACTTTGAAGTCCACGGCGCCCAAAATCCTTTTGCCGTTAAATAAGCAAAGCTTGTTCCTGCGTTAGCTCAGAAAATATAGAAACTTCATTTCAATATTTTCTTCGCTTTCCTTGTAATAGATAATTGACGCCTTTCTTTCTTTAATGTAAAGTAACAATCAGTTACTTAATATTAAAATTTAATAAATAGGAGGTTGTTATGAATGATATATTTGGTCCTGGAGCTAATGTAGAAAACAGGGTTTTAAAAGATTACAAAATTCTTAATGAAAGAATTGAAGGTTGTAAGAAGATTGGTTATGCCATAGTGTTGACCTCGGGAACTTTTGATCTTCTTCATATCGGCCACTGCCGATATTTTGAAAATGCTAGGAAAGCTGCAATGGAAAAACTTAAAATTGATTCCGGTCGGGTGATTCTGGTAGTTGGGATTGATAGTGACGAAAAAGTTAAAAAGAAAAAAGGTCCTAATCGTCCTATTGTTCCGGAAAAAGAACGATGCGAAATGATTTGCCATACCCGTCACGTTGATTTAGTAATGGTAAAACAAGAAAAAGACCCTCACTGGCAGCTTATCAAAACTGTTTGCCCGGATATCCTTATTATTTCAGAAACCAGCAAGGAAAATTATGATAAGGAAAAAATAACCGAGTTAAAACAGTACTGCGGAAATGTTGTGAAATTGAAGGCTCAAGCCGAAACTTCCACCAGCGCAAAAATCAGGCTTCTTCACGTAAATATTGCTGAAAAATTCAAAGAGAAATATCAACGCTTTTCTGAGAATGTTAAAGAAAAACTTGATGAATTCAGTAAATCTATTAATGAAATGACACCTGATAAATAAGAAAGGAGGATAATTATGAGAACTTTTGTAATAGGTTACGTACCTGTTATTCATAAAGGCTATCTTAATCTTTTTGAAAAATATAGAGGAAAAAATTCCTTTTTGTATGTATTTGGAGAGGAGATTATAAATTCCTTTAGGCACTTGAGAAAAGATGTTAGGGCCGCAAACCCCAAGGATGTAGCAAAAATGGCTGAGGCTCTAAAATTTTTTAGACACGTAGACGTTGCTCTACCCGAAACCCTTAAAATAATTCCCAAAGGAAGCCGAATAATTATGCCTTGTGAAAATATTTCAAAAACAGTTGCTCAGAAATATTTTATTGACCGCAAGGTAATCTTTTCACCTATTTTTCTAAGGTGGAACAGTGATAAGGCTAAGAAGGAACAAAGGGTTGATTATGATTATGCTGTATCTTGCACTGAACTAACAAAAGAAATGTTTGGTATTGCTTATAAAGAAGCAGAAAGAAGTTCAGATTGGTGGCGCCAAGTTGGAGCTGTTGTTGTAAAAGATAAAAAGATTATTTTTTCTGCTTACAACAAACACCTTCCTTCAGAGCATACCCCTTACATTGTTGGTGATCCGAGAGGAGAATTTCATAAAGGAATTTTTATTGAGTTATCTTCAGCCATCCATGCTGAAGCGGCTTTAATATCATCGGCGGCTAAGAGAGGAATTTCTTTATTTGGAACAGATTTATACGTTACTACTTTTCCTTGTCCGGTTTGTGCCAGATACATTGCTTACAGTGGAATAAAAAGAGTTTTCTTTCGCGAAGGTTATTCTATGTTAGATGCGAAAGATATCCTTAACTCTTTTGGCGTAAAAACTATTTATGTTAAAAATAAAACCCCAAGTGTTTAATCATTCGGGGTTTTTTTAAAAATAACTTATTCTTTTTCTTTGATTCTTCCTCCAATTCTGAAACGTATCGGTTTATAGTCATCGTCTAACGGATTTTTCGGTTTCATAAGGTGTATGTGAAAGTGGCTTACCGTAGCCCCGTTATAATTAATATCACCAAACCTCATACAAACTCCTCCGGAATTTAAAGAAAACTTTTCTTCGGCCCACTGCAAGAATTCTAAAAGTTCATCTCCCGCCCCCGGCTTTAAATCTCTAAATGATTCAGCGTGTTCTTTGCTTATTAAAAGAAGATGAAGGTCAGCCTCTTCGTATTTCCATTGGTTCTTTGTAATAAGCCAAAATTTTCCTTCTTTTAAAATTTCTTCTTTGTGTTCTTTTTCTAAGTTTTCCCAGCAAAAGGGACACTCCTTCCTTTCTTGAATTCTTTTCATTGATTCTTCTTGGTCCTTTTTTCTGGCGTTATCCAAGTTTACATAATTTTTATTGCTTTCCATTTGCTTTAAGTATAAATTTTACCCAGAAAATAATAAACCCCGTTAGAAGTTTCAAGGTTTCTAACGGGGTAATAACTTAATTATATAGGAGTCCATATCCTTTGCCTTTTTAGCTTGGGATAATAATCTTCTACCCTAAAATGTTCCTGCCTAAATGACCGAATATCATTAATATCAGGTGACATTCTCAAAGTGGGCAATCTTTCTGACGTATGTTGAAGCATTTCTTCAACTTGAGGCCTCTGGTCTTTTTCGGGATTATTTTCGGTAAAATAAATGTGAGCATCAGAAATGGTATAAACCAACTCTCTTGCCCTGTAGCCCGTGACCTGAGCAATCATCATAGTTAGAGCTGCATACTGGATTAAATTAGCCGTAAGGCCTACCGGAACATCAGCGCTTCTTTGAAGATGGTGCAAGGAAAGCTCCTTGGCTTCTAAATGTACTTTTACATGAAACCATCCGTGACACGGAACTACCACAACTTTTTGCTTTTTACCCTTGCCCCTTCCGATATATTGGGGTATCCACGGGTTAACCAAATGAGTTCTTAAATGAGGCAGTTCCTTTATTTGTTCAATTAAATGATTTATTTGATCAAAACTCCCGCCTTCCAAAGTCGGAAATGACGTCCAAGCAGGGCCATAAGAGCCCGGACCAAGATCACCCGGTTCTAGACCGCGTTTTCGGCATTTTCTTTCCGTAACCCAGGATGACCACCATCGGCATCCATACGACTCAAGTTCTTTTTGAGTCCTGGCTCCATTTAAAAAGCCGAATAATTCTCCAAGGGACTGGTAAAAGATAGAATATTTTCCATTAACCACATCTCTTTCCGTTATAATTGGAATCCCGTTGTTAAGGGGAAATCTCATTTGGTAACCAAAAGTAGATAAAGATTTAGAATCTTGAACAGGGTTATCTACCTCGCCTTCCCTTAATATTTTAGCTAATAATCTCCGATATTGAGCATCCGGAATTCTTTTTTCATAAGGTTTGTATTCCACAACCTCTTTCTTTTTTTCTGACATATCTTCCTCTCCTTCTTTTTTAATTGTTAATAACTAATCCTTAAATTACAATTTTATAAACAAAAAGTCAAATTTTTAAAAATAAAAAACAGCCGGTTTTTCCGACTGTTTTTAAACAGATCTTTTAAAACAGATTACATCGCTTTTTTACATTCCCTGCAAAGAGTAGAAGCCGGGTTTGCGTCCAAAACATCTTCCGAAATATTTTTTCCGCACTTTTTACAAACTCCATAAGTTCCGCTTTTAATCCTTTCTAAAGCGCTTTCAATATTTTCCAATTGGTTTTCTAAGTTAGCTTTTATTCCGATATAGTTTGAAAACTCTTCCGTTTCATCTGTTTCTGTATCAGGATCGTTTTCGTCACCAAGATCAAGATCTTTTTTCAACTGCTCTAAGTTATTTTCTGTATTCTTCTTATCCTCTAAAAGCTCTTCCTTGTATTTATTTATTTTTTCTTCGCTCAATATCATAACGTTTATATTATACTACACTTTTCATATTATCAATATGCCAGTATTATGAAATCATGAAAATTTTAGCCATAGAAACATCATGTGACGAAACAGGAATTTCGCTTATTGAAGCAAAAGGGGATTTAAATTCTTTAGAATTTGAAATAACCGAAAATATTATTGCTACCCAAATAAAAATCCATAGGAAGTACGGCGGAGTAGTTCCCGGTCTGGCTCGGAGGGAACACGAAAAGAATCTTCCTCTTTTATTTAATAAAATAAAACCCGAAATTAAAAACCTTAACCAAGGTGATATTATCACTGTTACGGTTGGACCCGGTCTAGATCCTTGTTTATGGAGCGGAATAAACTTTACAAAAAATATTTATCAAGAATATTTTTCCAAAACAAAACTTTTAGGAACTAATCACCTGGAAGGCCATCTTTATAGTTTTCTTTTAGATGACAAGTTTAAAATTGACGAGAATAAGTTCAAGGCTGAAAGCCTTAAAAATCTTTTTCCCGCTATTGCTCTTGTTGTTTCCGGAGGCCATACCCTTCTTATTCTTATGAAATCAATGAATAAATGGGTAAAACTTGGAGAAACAAGAGATGATGCCGCCGGAGAAGCTTTTGATAAAGTTGCCCGGCTTCTTAACCTTCCTTATCCGGGCGGTCCGGAAATTGAAAAAGTTTCTTCTAAAACCAATAAAGAATCAAAGAGTATTCCTGATTTTCCCAAACCCATGCTCTATTCCAAAAATTATGATTTTAGCTATTCCGGCCTCAAAACTGCTGTTCTTTATTTTTTAAAAAATCATCCTAAAGCCCGTTCGGAAGAAGTTGCTTATGCTTTTCAAGAGTCGGCCTTTGCCCCGCTTGTTAAAAAAGCGAAAGAAGCGGCAAAAGAATACGGAGCTAAATCAATTTTTCTTTCCGGAGGTGTAGCGGCCAATAAAATTCTTCAAGAAAAATTAAAAGATGTTAGTCATAAGTTATCAGCCCAATTTTATGTTGCTCCTTTAAAATATAATACTGATAACGCTGTTATTATTGCCCTTGCCTCTTATATAAATTTCCTTCAGGGCAAAGAATATAAAATTGAATCTCAACCCAATCTTTCCTTAGATTGATTTGACAAATACATTAATTTAGTTGTATTATTTTAAAGGATTTTTAAAAATTAAATAGGAGGTACATTATTATGAAAGACTTGTTATCAGTTTCCGAAACTGCTGAATTAATGGATGATTTTATTGGCATCAAAGACAGCCAGGAATTTTTTGGTAATGACGTGTTTACCAAAAGGGAGCGAGATGAATTGAACGAGGTTAAGTTTTCAAGGGAATTAATTGAAAGCTGCAAAAAAACCCATCTCTTGATTGCTATGCCGGGTGAATTGTCAATTCTTGACTTGGAAGCGTTTAAACCTTACTTATTCAACACAAGCCATGAGTGTTTTCAAATTTCTAACAATAGAAGATTTGCTAAACACGTTGACGTAGCTGCTTGGCGCTTGATTAGAAAAAGCAAAAAACCGGCTTCCGAATTCAAAAATTGGGAACAGCAAAAATCGTTGCTT
>CAZXDO010000045.1:0-21773 GCA_964639325.1 uncultured Candidatus Saccharibacteria bacterium | reverse complement strand
TTTATATATAAGCAAAGCTTTTCGCTTCGTTAGCTCAAAAAATAAACACTTTCATGTTTACTTTTTTCGCTTTCCTTGCGATAAGCAAAGCTTTTCGCTTCGTTAGCTCAAAAAATAAACACTTTCATGTTTACTTTTTTCGCTTTCCTTGCGATAATGACATTATGGATTTAGGAGAGATAAAAGAAAAAGCGATAAAAGAAATAGAAGGAGCGAAAAGCTTAGAAGAGTTAAACAACGCAAGAGTTTCTTATTTGGGAAGAAGGGGTGAGTTGAATGAGGTTTTAAAGTCCTTGAAAGACCTCTCTTTGGAAGAAAAGAAAGAGTTAGGTCCTAAAGCCAATACTTTAAAAAATGAACTTTCCCAACTTATTTCAGAAAAGCAATCAATCCTTGAAAAAGAAAAAGGTTCCAATTTTGATGTAACAAAACCTGGTTCGAAAATAAAAACAGGCCATCTGCATCCTTTAACTAGGGTAGAAAGGGAAATTTTTGATATTTTCCGTTCACTTAATTTCTCGGTAATTAACGGTCCCGAAGTTGAAAATGAACATTATAATTTTGATGCTTTAAATATTCCACCCGGCCATCCGGCTAGAGATATGTGGGATACTTTTTGGATCTCAAAAAATAGCGATTCTAAAAAAAGTTTTCTTCTTAGAACTCACACCTCGCCTGTTCAGGTGAGGTATATGGAGCGCCACAACCCTCCTTTTCAAATTATAGTTCCCGGAAGAACTTTTAGGTATGAAGCCACGGATGCTTCTCATGAGATAAACTTTTACCAATTAGAGGGATTAATGGTGGGAAAGGATGTAACTTTTGCTAATTTAAAATACATAGTTGAGGAATTTTTGAGTCGTTTTTTCTCTAAGGAGATAGAATTTAGATTTCGCCCAAGTTATTTTCCTTTTACAGAACCCAGTATTGAAGTTGACGCTAAATTGCCAAAAAACCACAAAAAAGGAGGAGAGTGGCTTGAATTAATGGGAGCCGGTATGGTTAACAGAAACGTTTTTCGCTCGGCTAGATATAATCCGGACGATGTTCAGGGTTTTGCTTTTGGTATTGGAATAGACCGTCTGGCAATGATTAAATATAATATTCCGGATATTAGATTATTTTATTCCGGAGACCTAAGATTTATTAAACAATTTTAAAAAGTTTTTAAAATGAAATTTTCATATAAATTAATAAAAAAATATCTACCGGACCTTAAATCAAAAGAAGATTTAATTAATTCTCTTACTATGCGTGCTTTTGAAACAGAGGACGTAGGAGGTGATACTTTTGACGTCTCTGTTCCTTCGAACAGGTATTCAACTGCCTCTTACCATATTGGCGTAGCTAAAGAAGCAGCAGCGGTAATGAATTTAAAAAATATAAAAATTCCTGAAATTAAATTTAAAGAAGAAAAAGGTGAAAAAGAGTTTTCTCTTGAGGTAAAAGAAGAAAAACTTTGTCCGCGTTACACAGCTTGGTATTTTGAGAATATTAAAATAGAATCTTCTCCAAAATGGATTCAAGAAGTTTTAATTGATTGCGGTCTTAGGCCTATAAATAACGTGGTAGATATAATGAATTACGTTATGTTGGAAACCGGCCAACCTCTTCATGCTTTTGATTATGACAAACTTGAGGGAGAAAAAATTGTAGTCCGGAAAGCAAAAAGGCAAGAGAAAATAGTATCTATTGAGGGAATAGAATACGAGTTGGATCCTTCGGTGCTTGTTATTGCCGACGAAAAAGATCCTTTGGCTATTGCCGGAATTAAAGGAGGGGGAAAGGCGGAAATTAAAGACGACACGAAAAGAATTATAGTTGAGTCGGCCAATTTTGATTCAATTTCAATATACAATACTTCAAGAAATATAAATCTTTCTACCGACGCTTCTTTGAGGTTTTCTCATTCTCTTCACAAAGAATTGGCCTTAACAGGGCTTCAGAGAGCAGGTGAGCTTTTAGAAGAAATTATGGGAGCAAAACCCGGAGGAAAAATTAATTCAAACTTGGATATCGAGCCTCCTAAAAGCATTTTTTTTAGTTTTGAAAGATTTAATTCTTTTATGGGGGCTGACTTTGAAGAAAGGGAAATTGGAAATGCCTTAAAGAAACTTGGTTTTGAAATTGAGGAAGGAAAAGTAAGGGTACCGGCTTTGAGGGATGATATTTGGACTGAAGAGGATTTGATTGAAGAAGCCGGACGTGTTATGGGTTTTGATGAAGTTGAGCCAAGATCACCAATTATTAATATTAGTTCTCCTGAAACAGATAATGTGTTTGTTTTTAGAAATAGGGTTAGGGATATTATGGCAAGTTTAGGTTACGATGAAGTTTATAATTATTCTTTCGTTGGAAGTAAAACTTATGGTGAGATAGAAATTGAAAATCCTGCCTCGGAAGACAAGGCCTTTTTAAGAAGTACGGTAAAGCCTCTTATTTTAAGGAATATTCAAGAAAATCTTAAATATTGTGACAAAGTTAGAATCTTTGAAGTAGGACGAGTTTTTAGGAAAGAGGAGGAATGCGATGTTATAGGTATTGGTTTTGGTTCTAATGAAAAGCCAAGTTTAAATAATTCGGAACAAGAGACATTTTTTGAAGTTAAGGGAGTGGTTGACAGTCTTTTAAAGAGATTAGGTCTTACTGATTTTTATATGTCAGAAGACGGAGATAGTTTGGGTTTAGTAATTTATGCCGATCAAACCGAAATTGGTCGGATCGAGAAAACAGAAAATAATGCGACGGTAGCAGAGCTAAAATCCGATATTTTAATGGATGTAGTTGAAGGGGAGTTATCGTTTAAACCCCTGCCTAAGTTTCCGGCTGTCTTGAGAGATGTTTCTATTTTAGTAAAGAAGGATGAAAAAATTGGTAATGTTATTCAAGAAATTCAATTAGCTGATTTAAAATTGATTGAAGACGTTGATTTGATAGATGAGTATCTTGGTGCTGAAAAAGAAAGACAAAGTATTACTTTAAGAATTCGTTTTCGAGCAGAGGATAGAACTCTTTCTAAAGAAGAGGTTGATAGTAAAATGACAAAAATAACTTCAGTTTTGGAAAATAAATTTGGAGCAGTAGTAAGATAAGTAAAGTATTTTTTATTCTCTATGAATTTTATCTTCTAAAGAATTAACTTTCTTTTGAAGATGGGGGTGTTTTTTTAGAAGAGGGTCTTTTTTAATTATTTCTTTGGCACTTTTTTGAGATTCTTTTATAAGAATTGGTTTTTGGAGAGCTCTCATGACGTGGTCGGGTATACCGGCCTGGCTTTTACCTAAAAATTGTCCCGGTCCTCTTATTTCCAAATCTTTTTCAGCTAATTCAAAGCCGTTTTTCGCTTCTGTGATAGAGTGTAATCTCTTTTTTGTTTCCGGGGAGTTTGAATCTGAAAAGAGAAGGCAATATGATTGGTGAGCGCCTCTGCCCACCCTGCCTTTAAATTGATAAAGTTGAGCAAGACCAAATCTTTCCGCTCCTTCTATCATCATAATTGTAGCGTTGGGAATATCTATTCCAACTTCAACAACGGAGGTGGAAACTAGAATATCAATTTTTCCTTCTCTCATTTTTTTCATAATTTTTTCCTTTTCTTCCGGTTTAATTTTTCCGTGAAGCATTTCTACTTTTAATTGTGAAAATATTTCTTTAGAGAGTTTTTTGTATTCATCTTTAACTGCTTTTACGTCATCCCAAGATGATTTTCTTTTATCTTTTTCCTCTCCATTTCCCTCACTTTGCTCTATTCTCGGACAAACAACAAAGACCTGGCGTTCTTTTTTTACTTCTTGGCGGATAAATTGGTAGGCTTTTTCTCTTTTATCGGGGGAAACTATTTTAGTAATAACCCTTTTTCTATTTTTAGGAAGTTCAATTATTGAGGAAATATCTAAGTCTCCGAAGGCCGTGATAGCCAAGGTTCTTGGAATAGGGGTAGCGGTCATAGAAAGAAGGTGAGGGATCTTTTCTTTGTTTTCTACAAGTTTTGCCCTTTGTTCTACTCCAAAGCGATGCTGTTCGTCAATTATTACAAGACCCAGATTGGAAAAAGAAACGTTTTTTTGAATTAAAGCGTGGGTGCCGATAACAATTTTTATTTTGTCTTTCTTTATTTTTTCTAAGAGAGATTTTTTATTTGGATTGCTTTCCATTCCTTCGCCGAAAAATATTTTTGATTCATCGCTAGTTAAAAGAGCGACACCTTCTTCAAAGTTATTAAATATTTTTTTAAAATTTTCATAGTGTTGACGGGCAAGAATTTCTGTAGGGGCCATAAAAGCGCTTTGGAAGCTGTTTTCAGCGGTTATGATGCTGGCTATAGCGGCTATAATTGTTTTTCCGGAACCTACATCGCCTTGGAGAAGGCGATTCATAGGATAACCCGACTGGAGGTCAATAATTATTTCCTTTAGAGCGGTTTCCTGGTCTTCGGTTAATTTAAAAGGAAGACTATTTTCTATTTCAAATATTTTTTTCTTGTTGGTTTCTATCTTAGGAGCGTTTTTTTTAGAAAAAGCATATCTTTTTTTAAGATTAGAAAGTTGAAGAATAAAAAGATCTTCAAAGGCAAACCTTTTCTGTGCTTTTTTAATTTCTTTATTATTTTCCGGAAAATGAATCTGGCGGATAGCGGAATTTATTTCCGGAATATTAATCTTTTTCCTTATGTCTTCAGGAATTATTTCCGGAATGCTTTCAACTTCTTTAAGAGCTTTTTCTATAAGGTACCTTAAACCTCTGGAAGTGAGACCTTTTGTTTCCGGATATATTGGTATAATTCTTCCGCTATGGATCATTTCTTGGTTTTTCTTTTCCAGTTCATAAATAGGGTTGGAAAAAATTAGTTCTTTTTTGCGGAGGGATGTTTTTCCCGCAAGGTAAACAACTTTCCCTTTCTTTAGTATTTTTGTGAGATAGGGTTGGTTAAACCAAACTGCTTTTATAGAGCCGCTTTTGTCTTCTGCCGTAATCTCAAAAATAAAAAGTTTTGTTTTCCAGGGTCGGTATATGTATGAGTTTGTAATTTTTACTTTAGCCGCTGATTCTTGGTTGGGTTTCAATTCTGATACATTTTTAATATCAGAAAAATCCTCGTAACGGCGAGGAAGATGTGAGAGAAGATCATTAAGGGTAAGGATATTAAGTTTTTTAAGTTTAGGAATAAACCGTTTAGCAGAAGGTATTTCTGAGAGAGATGAGTTTATATTAGTCATAAATAAATTATACCCAGTCTGTGTTGGGGTATAAAGTAAAGTCTTGTCCCCCCGTTAGGACTCGAACCTAAAACCAATTGCTTAAGAGGCAACTGCTCTGCCAATTGAGCTACGGGGGGAAGTGAAACAGAAATGAAAATTTTATATTTTAATTTCTGGTGAACGCCCTCTCCGCAAAAATCTCGATTTTTACGGGGGGATATTTAAATATTTAAAAGCTCGGAAATTTTTTCTTTATTAAAACCTACGATTATTTTACCGTCAATATCAATAACCGGTACGCTCATTTGTCCTGATTTTTCCATCATTTCCTTCGCCGCTTCTTGATCTCCGGCTATGTTTTTTTCTTCGTATTCTATATTATTCTTTTGAAGAAATTTTTTAGTTATCTCGCAGTACGGACATACTGGAGTGCTGTAAACTATTACTTTTGGCATTGTTTCGTTTTTTGTTTTTAACTTTTTTATTATAACAATAGATTTCTTTTAAGCAAATTTGGTGTGGTATAATAGGACTTATGTACGATGTAATAATTATTGGCGGTGGACCGGCCGGAACAGCGGCTGCGGTTTATTCAGCCAGAAAAAGAATAAAAACTCTTCTTATCACCGATTCTTTTGGCGGACAATCAATAGTTTCTGATGATATAGAAAATTGGATAGGAGAAACTCATATTAGCGGAGTAGAGCTGGCAGAAAAGTTTGAAAATCATATAAAGGCCTACGAAAATGAGATTGACATAAAGGAAGGAGAAAAGGTAATAAGGGTGGTGAAGATTGAAACTAAAGAAGATAAACTTTTTGATTTTGAAGTTGAGACTGAAAAAGGGGAATTGTATGAGGGGAAAGCGGTAATATTTGCTACGGGAGGAAGGCGGAAAAAACTTGGTATTCTCGGGGAAAAAGAGTTTGAGGGAAAAGGGGTGGTGTATTGTTCAACTTGTGATGCTCCTGTTTTCGAAAACAAGAGAACGGCGGTAGTTGGAGGGGGAAATGCAGGTGTTGAAGCGGTAATTGATCTCTTGCCATATGCTGAGAAGATTTATCTTCTTGAGACGGAAAATAAATTGAGTGCTGATAAATTAACCCAAGAAAAAATAAACAAGGAGAGCAAGGTAGAGATTATTTTAAACGCTTTTGCAAAAGAGATAAAAGGAGACAATTTTGTTAACTCCCTTGTTTACAAAAATAAAGAAGGTGAAGAAAAAACTCTTGGGGTGGATGGTGTGTTTGTAGAGATTGGTTCTCTCCCTAATTCTGAACCTGTTAAGGACTTAGTGGATCTTGATAAATTTGGACAGATAATAATTGATTCAAAATATGCCGGTACTTCCCAAAAAGGAATATTTTCAGCTGGAGATGTTACGGATGACCCTTATAAACAAAATAATATTTCGGCTGGGGATGGTGTAAAAGCTGCTCTTTCAGCATATAATTATATCCAAAAAACGAAGGAGGGGTATTTAGAAAAATAACTTAGAATGAGCTTATAATAATTTTTGATGGTTATTAAAGGTCGATAAAAATAAACTGAAACAAAAAAATGGCTACAGATCAATATCATGAATCAGCAAGTGATTTAAGTGAAGAAACTAAAGATGTGGCTCGAGTAATAACTTCTATGATAGAAGAGGCTGAAGCAATAAGTTGGTATGAACAAAGAATAGCCGCTTCTAAAGATGAAGAAGTAAAGGGAATTATTAGACATTCTCAAGAGGAAGAAATGGAGCATTTTGCCATAGAGTTAGCTTGGCTTGTTAGAAAGTTTCCGAAGTGGAAAGAAGTTCTTGAGGCAGTATTGTTTAAAGAAGGTGATATTCTTGAGAACGTAGAAGAGTGGGAAGAAAAAGAATAGTTATGGAAAGCTACTCTTACATAAACGGAAAAATAGTACCTTCGAATGAAGCAAGGGTAAGTGTTTATGACTTGGGTTTTTTGAGAGGTTACGGAGTTTTTGATTTTTTTAGAACGGAAAAAGGTAAACCTTTGTATCTTGAACAACACTTGGACCGGCTGGAAAGGTCGGTCCAGGAAGTTTCTTTAAGTATGCCTCTTTCTAGAGAAGATATTAAAGATATAATTAGCACCTTGTTAAGAAAAAATAATTTTAAGGAATCTGTTTTTAGAATAATAATAACCGGCGGGGAAATGGAGAGTGATTTTAAAGGCAAGAAACCTTCCGTCTTTGTTCTTCATAATAAGTTTGTTCCCCTGCCTGAAGATTATTACAAAAAAGGAGTAAAGGTTTTAACTAAGGAATACCAACGCACTTTTCCAGTTTCAAAAACTTTAGATTATTTAATGGGAGCGAGTGAACAGCCAAAAGCAGAAAGAGAAGGAGCTTTTGAGATTGTTTTTGTAAAGGATGGTTTTGTTTTAGAAGCAAGAACCAGTAATATTTTTATTATTAAGAATAAGAAAATAATTACTCCTAAAAATAATATTTTATTGGGCATAACGAGAGAAAAAGTAATAAACACGATAAAAAAAGAGTTTGAAGTTGAAGAACGTGACGTCAAGTTAGAAGAGTTTGTAAATGCAGATGAAGTTTTCTTAACTGCTACAAATAAAAATGTTTTGCCGGTTGTAAATGTTGACGGGAAGAATATAGGTGACAGTGAGGTGGGGGAAGTCACAAAAAGGATAATGAAACTTTATAAAGAATCAATTTCTTAATTTTTCAATTTTCTGACCCCTTCCCCGGTTCAAATCCTTTAAGGTTTTTATTTTTGGCAATGTTTTGATTATTCTGTTTTTTCTGGTAGGGCATAGACATTGTGCGCCCGGGAGGATTTGAACCCCCAACGACGGTTCCGAAGACCGTAGTGATATCCGTTTCACCACAGGCGCAAATGGAATAAAAATAAAATCTATTCTTATTTTTGTTAAGTGTAGCGTATGCAAGCTTTGCTTGCGGACACTTAGGGTAATTATATAAAAATGTGATTTATTTGCAAAATATTGTCTTTTATTATATTACTTAAGTTGGATTATTAAAAAATTAATTATTGGGGCCTATAGTCCAGTGGTAAGACGCCGCATTCGCATTGCGGAGACGGGAGTTCGATTCTCCCTAGGTCCACCAGAACGTCTTAAGGTTTATTTATAAAAAAACCCTTTTGTTTAAAAACAGAAGGGTTTGTTTGAATAATAGAAAAATACTTAAAAAGTATTTAAAAGATCACTGGTTCTCCTTATTAATTCTTCCTTGTCCCGAGAAAGGAGGAAATTCGCTTGCTTGTTTAAATGCTCTAGGGTTTTTTGATTTGGTTCCGGATGGCTTTTCCACCAAGAAACGGAATGAATAGAAAGACCGTTAATACATCCCAGGAAGATTTTGTCTTCGCTGATTTTTTCTCCGGGGTAAGAACGGTTTACTCCAAAGTGAGGACATCTTCCGTTTCGAACAATTTCCCTATTCAATCTTTCCAGCATGCTTTTTTGCAACCCGAATTTTCTTCTTTCCTTTGCAAACTCTATTATACTTGTGTCTTGCAAAGAAGATACGACTTGGAAAAATCTTATCAAAGATTCAATTCCTCCATTTTTGGGAATTTCTTCCAGTTCGCTTTTAAACTTTTTTAGTTCTTCGATTAACTCTTTTTTTCCTTTCATTGCTTTTTCTTTTACTTCAATACTTTCCATAATTCTTGGTTTTTAAAGTACGCTCCACAATATTGAGGAGTAGGATGGGGAAGAGTCCAAAACTCTTCCTCATTCTACTCCCCGAAACCAGATTGGTTTCTTGGGAATAGATTTAATATTTGTTTTAACAAAGAACGTTATTTTATGCTTATATTATACTACTTTTATTTATTGTGTCAATGTTGTTTGGAAACAAATAAAAATGAGCAGGTCTTATTATAATTGAAAATATTTAGTTTGGAAGTGGTTTTTGTTTTCTGATAATATTAGGGTATAGTTAAATTGTTATTAAATTATGAAAAGTAAGAAATCTCTTAATTTTGAAATTAAAGGAGGAAAAGAATTATCCGGAGAAATTAAGGTAAACACGGCTAAAAATTCTGCCGTGGCTTTATTATGCGCCTCTTTGATAAATAAAGGCAAGACAATTCTTAGAAAAGTTCCTCGCATAGAAGAAGTTTTTCGAGTAATAGAAGTTTTGGAAAGTGTTGGGGTAAGATTTGAGTGGCTTGATAAGTATAGTTTAAGAATAAATCCTCCTGAAGAATTTGATTTAGAAAATATTGACAGAGAAGCTGCTATAAGAACCCGCAGTGTTATTATGCTTATTGGACCGCTTGTTAATAAACTGAACCATTTTAAGATTCCTCAAGCCGGAGGTTGTAAGTTGGGTTCCAGAACGGTTAAACCTCATTTTTATGCTTTGGATTTTCTAGGAGTTGATATTAAAGCTACAGAAAATGATTACGAAGTTAAATCTCCTAATGTTTTAAAAAAGGACCAGAGGGTGGTTCTTTATGAATCAGGTGACACCGTAACCGAAAACTTACTTATGGCTGCTGCTTTAATTCCCGGCAGGACCGAGATAAGGTTTGCCTCTGCTAATTATCAGATTCAAGATCTTTGTAATTTCTTAAAAAAATTGGGAGTAAAAATTGAGGGAATTGGTTCTACTAATTTAATAATAGAGGGAGTCAAAGAAATAAATGAAAATATTGAATTTACTCTTAGCGAAGATCCGATTGAAGCTATGCTTTTTCTCTCTATTGCCATTACCACAAATTCAGAGATTACTATTAAAGGAGCACCTAGAAACTTTATTGAATTAGAGCTTTTAAAATTAGAGAAAATGGGGTTCCATTATGAGATTGTTAATGAATATAAGTCAGATAATGGTTTCACGGACCTTGTTGATATAAAAACAAAGAAATCTAAACTTAAAGCTTTGGAAGAAAAGATTTATGCCCGGCCTTTTCCCGGGCTTAATATTGATAACTTACCGTTTTTTGTTCCTATTGCCACTAGAGCAGAGGGGCAAACGTTAATTCATGATTGGGTTTATGAAAATCGTGCTATTTACTATATGGAGCTTGTAAAATTAGGGGCTGATATGATACTGGCCGATCCTCACCGAGTTTATATAAACGGCCCTACTAATTTTAAGCCCGCTGATATAATTTGTCCTCCCGCCTTAAGGCCTGCAGCTATTATCTTGATTGGGATGCTTGCTGCTTCGGGGGAGTCAATATTAAGAAATGTTTATTCCATTAGCCGGGGTTACGAAGATTTAGCCCACAGGCTTAAGGCTCTAGGAGCTAGTATTGAGGTTTCTAATGGGTAAATTTTTGTTCATGAAAAAAAGCAAATTGAAAAAATACTCTGGGATTTTAGTTTTATTTATTTTTTTAGTAATAGTTTCTTGGTTTGCTTATTCTTATTTTTCAAAAGGGTTTGTTTATGAGTCTTTTACGGGAGAAGTTTCAAGTATTGTTTCAAGAATAAACTCATTTAAGGAAATTTCTTTTCTTTTATTCTTTTTATTAATTGTTTTTGAATGTGTTTTTGCTCCTTTTCCTCCGTTAATTCTTTATATTGCCGGAGGAGCGGTATTTGGTTGGTTAGAGTCAGGGATTATTGGAATATTCGGAAATTTAATTGGGGCCGGATTAGCTTTTCAAATTTCTAAGCATTATGGAAGAAACTGGGTTAAAAAAAGAGTTCCTGAAAAAGTAGTAAACAAATTGGACAAGTTTTCTGTTAAATATGGTACTCTGGCGATATTTTTATTAAGGTTAAATCCGATAACTTCTTCTGATTTGTTTAGTTACGCTGCCGGTTTAACAAAAATTAATTTTAAAAAGTTTTTAGTTGCTTCAACCTTGGCTTTAGTTCCTACGATTTTCGCCCAAACATACTTGGGTGAAAAAATTTATGAGATTCCTTTTTTGACTGAAGTTTCAATTTTTTTCGGTGTTCTTTATATAGGAGGTTTTTTGTTTTTCTATTTTAGAAAGAAATTTTAAGATTATGGATAATATTACAGTAAAATCAAACGGTTGTTTATTTTTTAAAGGGTGTGAGTATAAGTGTGCTTTGGGAAAAGGTGGTGTTATTCAGAATAAAAAAGAAGGAGATTGGGCCACACCTCTTGGGTGCTTTCCAATTCGCTTTGTTTTGTATAGAAAAGATAGAGTTGATTTGCCCAAAGTTCCTTTTGAGGCTCAGGAGATATTAAAAAATGATGGTTGGTGTGATAACCCGGAGGACGAAATGTATAATAAACAGGTGATTTTGCCTTATAAAAGTAGCGCAGAATCGTTGTGGCGCGAAGACCGCGTTTATGATGTAATAGTAGTTTTGGGTTATAATGATAGTCCGGTGGTTCCGGGTAAAGGGAGTGCCATCTTTATGCATATAGCGAGGGAGAGTTATGAACCAACAGAAGGTTGCATTGCCTTGAATAGAAGTGATTTACTAGAAATTTTAGGTAAATTAGGTAAGAATACTAAAGTTTGTGTAATGACTTGATAATTAAGATAGTGCTTTAATTAAATATTTTTTGAAAATATGAAATTTAATATTCCAAAAGAAGTAAAAGACATTATCCTCCAACTTTCAGGGGCCGGCTTTGAGGCGTATCCGGTAGGAGGGTGCGTCCGTGATGTAATGTTAGGAATATCTCCGGATAAAGGCCCTAAAGATTGGGATATTACCACTAATGCTAAACCGGAGGAAATTCAAAAATTATTTGAAGACAGCGTTTATGAAAATAACTTTGGTACCGTAGCCGTAAAAACGGAAAGCGAAGATGAGAGATTAAAAATTGTTGAAATAACTACTTTTAGAGTCGAGAGCAATTATTCAGATAAACGTCATCCAGATGAAATTAGATTTTCCAAAAGACTTGAGGATGATCTTGGCCGCCGTGATTTTACAATAAACGCAACGGCTCTTGAGATTAATAATTCGGATTATGAATTAATTGATCTGTATGGAGGACAAAAAGATTTGAAGAAAAAAATTATTAAAACAGTAGGAAACCCAGAAAAACGTTTTGGCGAGGACGCCTTGAGGTTATTAAGGGCAGTTAGGTTGGCCACAGAATTAGGATTTAAGATAGAAAAAGAAACCAGGGAAGCGATAGAAAAGAAAGCAAATCTTTTAACTAACGTGGCAGAGGAAAGAATTAGAGATGAGTTTATAAGAATAATAATGGCTGATAAAGCAGATGAAGGAGTAAGGTTGTTGGAGGAATTAAATCTTTTGGAACATATAATTCCCGAGCTTCGAGAAGGAATAGGGTGTGATCAGGCAAAGCATCATATATATACTGTTTGGGAACATTCAATTCGTTCTCTAAAATATGCTGCAGAAAATAATTATTCTTTAAAAATTAGGTTGGCAGCTCTTTTGCATGATGTGGGAAAACCTAGAACTAAAGAAGGAAAAGGAGAAAAGGCTACATTTTATAACCACGAAATGGTAGGGGCTAACATGGCTAAAAAAATTATGAAGAGATTAAAATTTCCTAAAGATTTATCAGAGGCAGTAGTTCATTTAGTTCGTTATCACCTTTTTTATTATAATGTTGGAGAAGTTACCGAGGCTGGAGTAAGACGTTTTTTGCGTCGTGTTGGTTCGGAATATATTGATGATTTGATGAGGTTGAGGGAAGCTGATAGAGTTGGTTCCGGTGTTCCTAAAGCCGTTCCTTACAAAAATCGTCATCTTCTTTTTATGATTGATAAAGTAAAAAGAGACCCTATTTCAACAAAGATGTTAAAAATTAGCGGTGATGAAGTGATGGCAATAACCGGTATTAGCCCGGGCCCCAAAGTGGGTTGGGTTTTAAACGCTCTTATGGAGGAAATTTTGGATGAACCGGATAAAAACAGTAAAGATTATCTTGAAAAAAGGGCAAAGGAATTGGTTAAATTAAGCGATGAGGAGCTTGAAAGTAAAGCTAAGGCGGGAGAGAAAGAGCAGGAGGAATTTGAGAAAGGGATAATTCGAGAATTGAAAGAAAAGCATAAGGTAAAATAATTCGGGGCGTGGCCTAGTGGCTTAAGGCGCCGCATTCGGGTTGCGGAGATCGCTGGTTCAAATCCAGTCGCCCCGACAAAATTATTTGAACAAACTAACGTGGGGGTTCCCGACACCCCCACGTTTTCTTATAAAGACAATTAATCCCGCTCCTAGTATATCCATTAGAAGATCGGATAAGGTATCAAGATTGCTTGGTTGAAGACCGGCTTTGTATTCATAAACGTTTAGGAGATATTGGACTATCCCGAATTCAAATAATTCCCAAACGAGTCCTACTATAAGAGTTGAAGTGATTATGGTTAGAGCAAAATTTTCTTTAAAAAGTTTTTTCAGAAAAGATGGAAAATTTATTTTTTCTGAAATCCATATAATTAATATTGCTACCCAAGCGCCGGCTATAAAATGAACAAACTCGTCATACCAGGATATCTTTGAAAATAATTTAAATACAGAACCTAGAGAAAAAGCAAGCACAATTAAAAATGTTAATAGAATAACTTGAGATGATATTTTTTTCATTTTTTTATTGAATTAAACCTATTTTTAAAGGTTTTTATGTTATAATATATATAGCTGTTAAAACAGACAATTTATTGTTAACTGTTTATGACGGTATTAATTATGTCAATAACTAAAGGTCGAGATTAAATTAAAACAAAGCTTGTTCCTAATATCATTATTTTTTCTTTAGGACAAGGTTAGTTTAATTATAACGTATTATGGGAGTACAAGATTGGATAACTGTGACAGTTAGTTCTTTACAAAATCTTTGGATGGGTTTTGTGAATGTTTTAGGAGATATTATTGGAGCATTGGTAGTGTTTTTGGTGGGTTTGATAGTAGCTTCTGGTTTAGGAGCTTTTGTTAAAAAGGCTATTGATTTAGTAAAGCTTGATTCTCTTCTTCGAAGTTTAGGTGTTGAGAAATTTTTTGACAGAGCCGGAATAAAACTTGATAGCGGTAAATTCTTTGGAAAGATAGTTTATTGGTTTATTGTAGTTGTTTTCTTGTTGGCCGCCTCTGATATTCTTGGTTTTACAACACTTTCTGAGTTCCTTAGAGATGTCTTGCTTTACATTCCAAATGTAATTGTAGCAATCCTTATTATGCTTGTGGCTATTATTTTAGCCAGTTTCTTGAAGAGCCTTGTGCTATCTTCGGTTAAGAGCGCCAAACTTAAAGGGTACAAGTTTCTTAGTTCTTTAACTTGGTGGGCCATCATTGTTTTTGGTCTTTTAGCTTCAATTTCCCAATTGGGAGTAGCCAAAGATATAATAAATACTTTGGTAGCTGGAGTTATTGCAATGATAGCTTTAGCCGGTGGTTTAGCATTTGGCCTTGGCGGAAAGGATTATGCTGCATATCTCGTGTCTCGTTTGAGAGACCATCACGAAGAATAAAAACGGTTTTTTTGAAAGAAACCCAAAAACCCCTTGAACTTTTATTGAGGGGTTTTTGCTTTGGTGTGGGGTTGACTTTTATTTTCCCAATGAGGTAGTCTTATTAATGCAATAAATTTTTAAAAATATGGAAAAATTTGCAATTATAAAAATAGGAGGAAAACAATACAAAGTTAGGGAAGGAGAGGTATTTAAAGTTGATAAAATGGAAAATAAAGAAGGAGAAAAGGTGGTTTTTGACAAAGTTCTTTTGAAGGTTGATGGAGAAAATTTGGAAGTTGGAAAACCTTACCTTGATTCTAAGGTTGAGGCTGAAGTTAAATCTGTTGGTAAAGAAAAAAGTAAAATTGTTTTTAGGTACAGACCTAAAAAACGCTATAGAAAAAAGAATAATTATCGCACTCCTTATACCGAAATTAAGGTATTAAAAATATAAGGGAAGGTTTAATATCTTCCTTTAAGTGAGTTTAATAGAGTTTCTTCATCGGCAAATTCTATTTCTCCGCCCGTAGGAATACCCCGGCCTAGCCGAGATATTTTTTTGGTAAAATCTTTTATTTCTTGGGATATTTTTTGAGTAAGATAATCTCCCTCGGTAGTGAGGTTTATGGCAATTACCACTTCATTGAATTTTTTCTCAGGATTTTTTCTAGCAAGTTTTTTTAGATGTTCTAAGCGCAATTTCTGTCCGGCACTTAGTTTATTTCTGTTGTCTGATTCTCCTATAACTAAATAAACTCCTTTAAAAGCCCTAGATTTCTCAATTGAAATAAGGTCAATTTCTTTTTCAACTATAGCAATTTGAGATTCGTCTCTTTTGCTGTCGGAGCATATTTTACACAGTTTATCTTCAGTATTTTTAATAAAAAAACATTTTGGGCAACGGTCAATGTTTTTAAGGCCGGCAAGAGCTGATTCTATGTTTTGAAAATCTTGTTTGTTTAATTTAAGGAGGTTAAAGCTGAGGCGATGAGCCATTCGTGGTCCAATAAGGGGGAGTTTAGAAAAAGTTTCTATAAATTTTTGAATATTTTTCGGCAGCATAATTTAGATTACAATATTTTTATTCTTCCTCGTGGCGGGTATCTATGTTTTGAAAACTCACTTTTTCAGGGTCAAAGCGTAATTTTACTGACCCTAGAGGGCCGTTTCTGTGTTTAGCTACGATTATTTCAATGATATTTTTTTCTTCATCGGAAATATCAAATTTATCTCTGTCTTTTCTGTAGATAAACATAACAACATCACTATCTTGTTCTAGCGAGCCGCTTTCACGAAGGTCGGAAAGGCGGGGAATTTTAATTTCTCTTTGTTCTACTCCCCGGGACAACTGAGAAAGGGCGAGGATGGGTACATTAAGTTCTCGAGCAAGGGATTTGAGATTTCGAGATATTTCTGTAGTTTGTTGAACCATACTGTCCGAAGAGGTGGTAGGCATAATAAGTTGAAGGTAATCAATAACTAAAAGATCAAGACCGTATTCAAGTTGAAGTTTTCGAGCCATGGATCTGATATGGAGGATATTTGGAGAAGGGGTATCCTCTACAAAAAGATTTATATTAGAAAGAGTACTTAGAGCTTGTTGAATCATAGCAAATTCGGTTTCGTCTTGTATGCGGCCCGTGCGAAGACGCCAAAGAGGTACTTGGGATTGGGCTGCAATAACACGGTCTACAATTTGTTCAGCAGACATTTCAAGGGAAAATACTCCTACCTTGTAATTATCTAGGGCGGCGTTTCTAGCAATATCCAAAGCAAAGGAGGTTTTTCCAACCGATGGGCGAGCCCCTAAAAGAACCAAATCCGATCTTTGGAGTCCGGAAAGAATGTTATCCAATCCAGGAAAACCACTGGGAACACCTCTAAGTTTACCCTCCTTTTCTCCTTGATGAAGTTTTTCAAACCTTTCAAAGGCTTCGGATAATTCCTCTCTTAAGGGTATAAATTTTTGAGTGCGGGAATGTTGGGAAATTCCGAAAACTTTTTTTTCTACGGCATCAAGAAGATTATCAAAGTTTGTGTTTGAAAATGCTTCTTCATTTATTTCAGAAGAAATATTTATTAAATCTCTTCTTATTTTATTTTCCTTAACTATCTTAGCGTAGTGTTCAATGTGGGCAGAGGTGGGAACTTTATTTATTAACTCGGAAAGATAGTCACTTCCGCCGACCTCTTTTAGTTGTTTTTTTTCTTTAAGCTTGTTGGTAACGGTGACAATATCAATAGGGTTTCCTGACTCAAAAAGCTCTACTAAACTTTGATATATTTTCTGGTGATGAGGATGATAGAAATCATACGCCTTTAAAGTGTCTACTATTTTAAGAATAGAGTCCTTATCAAGCATTAGTGATCCGAGAACTGAGCTTTCTGCTTCTATGTCTTGAGGAGGTAATTTAAAATTTTTTTTATCAAACACGGTTTTTTTGTTGAATTATTTTTTACAGACAAAAGGTCCTAATGGCGTATCTTCTATTTTATATCCTAAACCGTGTATTTTTTCGCGCAACTCATCGGCCTTGATAAACTGTTTATTACTCCTGAATATCTCTCTTTTTTTAGATATTATTTCAGCTCTTTTCTTTTCTTTTGATTGTTCACCCAATTCTTTAAAGTTAAAACCAAAAACCTTAAAAGTTTTAACTAAGAATTTTTTAAGTCTTAGAGCATCTTTCCGGTTTAGTTCCCATATTTGGTTTTCTGATTTTCTTATTAGTTTGAAAATGTACCCTAAAGCCTTTGGGGTGTTGAGATCGTCTTCCATTGCTTCCTCAAAAAGTTTTTTAGTTTCCTGAATTTCTTCTTTGATATTTGTTTTTTTAGAGAATCTTTTTGCTTTCTTTGAAACAAAATAAGTTTTTTCTATAAAGTTTTCTAAGTTTTTAAGAGTTCTTTTAGTCTTTTTTATTAATTCGGGAGTGTAATCAAAACGGGAGCGGTAGTGGTGGGAAAGAATCATAAATCTGAATGTTTTGGGACTGTATTCTTTCAGAAAATCTTGAATAGTTAGAAAGTTATTCAAACTTTTACTCATTTTTTCTCCACCTATATTAAGAAATCCGGTGTGCATCCATATTTTAACAAAAGGCTTAAGTCCGGAAGCAGCTTCTTGTTGAGCTATTTCAGATTCATGGTGGGGAAACTTAAGATCTTCAGCTCCGCCGTGGATGTCATATTGCGGTCCGAAATATTTTTCACTTATGGCTGTGTCCTCAATGTGCCAGCCCGGACGTCCCCAGCCCCACGGGGAAGGCCAAAGCGGTTCTCCGTTTTTTATAACGGGTCCATTTTTTTCATTTATTTCTTCTTTTGATTTTGGAAATTTCCAAAGGGCAAAATCCAGTTTGTCTTCTTTACTTTCTTCGGGCTTAACCCTGGCTCCTGATTCAAGAGCATCAATGTTTTGATTGGAGAGCTTGCCGTAATCTTTAAATTTTCTAACTTTAAAATATATGCCTGTTTCTGTTTTGTAGGCGTATCCTTTATCTTCCAGTTTTTTGATTTGAGCTATTATTTCAGGAATTACATTAGTAGCTCGAACATAATGGTTAACGGAATTTATACCCAACCTTTTCATGTCTTTGAAATATTCCTCTTCAAATTTGCAAGACAACTCAAAGGGTGAAATATTTTTTTCTTTGGCACGATTAATTATTTTGTCGTCTACGTCGGTTATATTTTGGACGTATTTTATTTTTATTCCTGAGTGTCTGAGATATCGGACAGCGATATCAAAAGCAAGATATGTTCTAGCGTGGCCTATGTGAGAGTAATCGTATACGGTAGGGCCGCAGACAAAAAGATGTTTTACACCTTTCTTTTCTAAGTTTATTTTTTCACCCGTAAGAGTATCTTTTATTTTCATACCAATGTTGTCTTAATTTATAAGTGAAGCTCAATGCTGAACGAAGTAAATTTAGTTACAACATTGAGTACCCAGCCCTCTATGCTAATAATCAAAATTATCCAACGTCATTTATTTCCAAGTATATATTGATTGATAAAACTGATAAAGAGCTTAGAGGGCTGGGTAAGCTTTTGTTAGCCAATCGCTTCGCTCTTGGACAAAAGCTTACCTGCTCCAGTTAAGAATTATATCTTCAATTACCGGTGTTTGTGATTGGACGGTGTTACTTCTTAGCCTGACTCTGTATCGGAGATATCTTTTGTTAACTGTTATATCCTTATCAAGACAAATTGCTTTATTAGGCCCGGCCGCCGGGTCAGAGACGCCGGTAGTGGGACATTCGGCCCCAAACCAAGTTGAATCTGTATCATCCGGTCCCTTATAATTCCATGGTCCTTCGGTGCTGGTGGCAACGGCAATTTGGAAATCAACACTGGTTCCGGAAGGTTGGGATCCTTGCCAAATAACACTGTTAAGAGTTACGTTTCCTCCGCTATCTATTACAGAGGAAATTAAGTATCCGGTGAGCCGACCGGTTCTCCAGGAAGTATTTACTTTGTGATCTGAAATATTACAGCTTGAATTATTAGCACAATTAAAACTTATCCATCCCTCTATATCATTCCAAGCGTATCCTTGAAAATTTCCGTTAGCGTCAATTGTTACTTGATAGTCTGATTCGGCACAAATATTTCCTCCTTGACAGTCGTAGTCAGCGCAATCAAAGCTTATCCATCCAATAGTGTCATTCCATGCACATCCTGACAGGTTGCCCGAGGCGTCTGTGTTTTCTACTGCAAAGTCACTGTCTCCGCAAATATTTCCGCTTGGAGCTGAGTCGCAATTAAGAGCCATTTCTCCTATAGAAGAGGTGGCGTATCCGTGAAGGGTTGAAGTGCCCACCTCAACAGAATTTGTGGAATAAAAATCCCACCAGCCTGCCGTGTCACTCCAAGCCCATCGGTCGTTAGGGTCAATATTGGTATCGGCCTGTCCTATAAGAAACCCTGTTCCCAACAAGAAAATGATAAAAAGGGATACAAAAAATATTGTTTCTCTAGTTTTTTTCATCTTCTTTATTATACCAAGAACAGGTGTTAAGATAGAAGTAATGTCTAGTTTTTATAATCCCCATAGAACCAAAAATATTTTTGACCCTAAATCAAAAGAACCTTTTCGCTTAAGCCGTTCCAAAATTGATTTATTTTTAGAATGCCCCCGCTGTTTTTATCTTGATAGGCGTTTGGGGACGGGCCGCCCTCCGGGGTATCCTTTTAGTTTGAATTCGGCCGTAGATAACTTATTAAAGAAAGAATTTGATATTTACAGAGTAAAGGCAGAAAAGCATCCTCTTACGGAATCATACGGTGTTGATGCGGTTCCTTTTAAGCATGAGAAAATGGAGGAGTGGAGAGATTCCCTGCGAGGAGGGGTGAGATATTTCCATGAGCCGACCGGGTTTTTGGTAACAGGAGGAGTAGATGATATTTGGCAGAATTCTAAAGGAGAACTTTTAGTGGTTGATTACAAGGCAACTTCAAAAGATGGAGAGGTAAATATTGATGCTGATTGGCAGATAAGCTACAAAAGGCAGATTGAAATATACCAATGGCTTTTAAGAAAGAACGGTTTTAAAGTTTCAGACACCGGATATTTTGTTTACGTTAACGGGAATACTGACAAGCAGGCCTTTGATAAAAAGTTAGAGTTTGATGTTAAATTAATTTCTTATGAAGGCAGTGATGCTTGGGTTGAGGAAGTTTTAAGAAAAGCCCATGAAACTTTAGTAAGTGATAAAATTCCGGAACCATCTCCTCTTTGTGATTATTGCGCTTATACTCAAGCCGTTTCAAAGCACGAAGGCGGCGGTAATTAAAAATCTGCTATTCTGGGTCTTAAACTTTCAACTTGGGGGTTCCCGACACCCCCAAGTTGTTGTGGATAACTTTTGAGCACCCCTTATTGGTTGTCTAAATTAGGGGATAAATATGAATGACGTTTGGCCTATTTTGTGGTAATATGTAAATATCTATTTCATATCATGCATGTTAAAAATACTCCTAGTAATTTTTTAAAAGATCAAAAAAAAGGATTTACCCTTATAGAATTATTGGTGGTAATAGCAATATTAGCCGTCTTGGCAGTGGCAGTGACTTTAATTATCAATCCTGCTGAGTTTATCAGACAAGGTCGGGATTCTATTCGTCTTTCCGATTTAGCCCAAATAAACAAAGCTTTGGGTCTTTATCAAACCGATAAGATAGCAGGGGATATGGGAGACGCTCAAACAGTTTATCTATCTATTCCGGATACAAGCTCCAGTTGCCCAAACCTTGATTTACCCGCCCTTCCTTCGGGTTGGAGCTATCATTGTGTTTCTGAAGATAATCTTCAAAAAGTAGACGGAAGTGGCTGGATACCTGTTGACCTTACTTCTATGAGTTTTTCTGCACCTCTTTCCAGATATCCGGTAGATCCGATAAATACGCTTGATAGCGGCAAATATTATGTCTATATTTCCGGGTCTTGGTATATAAGTGCCACAATGGAATCCGAAAGAAGACGGGATGATGTGGGAACAATTTATGTTGTGAAATCAGAGGAAAGTGTGAGTGCTCCCGGGATAATAAATGGAAGAGCCTGCGGAGATGGAGGGGTTTTGACCGACTCCCGAGACGGTAATACATACCAGCTTACCCTTATCGGCGAGGGAGACAACGAACAATGTTGGTTTGCGGAAAATCTTGATTATGACGATGGATGTTCCGAAATTACCTGGATTAACAGTTCTGATGTAGGATGGTGCGGTTACCATTCTTCCGATACAGGAGAAGAAAATGGCCTTCTTTACCAATGGTCAGCGGCAATGGATGGGAGTGTTGTTGAAGGTGCCCAAGGTCTTTGCCCTTCAGGGTGGCATTTGCCAACAGATCAAGAGTTTAAGCAAATGGAGATGTCTTTGGGGATGAGTAGTTCAGACGCTAATGATACGGGTTGGAGAGGTTCTCCCGTGGGGGGCAAGCTTAAGTTAGGCGGATCTTCCACTCCCGGTTGGTCGTCTGAAACTTGCGGGGACACTACTTGTAATATTTCCGGCTGGTCGGCCACCGGCGGCGGTTATCGTTACTACTCCGATGGCGCGTTTAATTATTGGCGTACGCTCGGTTACTTTTGGTCTTCGTCTCCTTCCGGAGGCAGTGCATGGAGACGTTACCTGAGCTATTCTAGCTCCGATGTTCTCCGCCTCACGAGCAGTCGAGCCTCGCTTTTTCGGTGCGTTGTC
>CAZXDO010000044.1:0-3360 GCA_964639325.1 uncultured Candidatus Saccharibacteria bacterium | reverse complement strand
TTTGTACAACTTTTAACTGATATCCGAAACGGACAATTTAATGGCATTTTGACATGGGCACCGGATAGGCTTTCCCGAAATGCAGGAGACTTAGGAATGCTTGTTGACCTTATGGATCAAGGCAAACTTCATCAAATTAAAACATTTTCTCAAAGCTTTTCAAATAATCCCAACGAAAAGTTCTTACTCATGATTCTATGTTCCCAGGCAAAATTAGAAAATGATAATAGAGGGATAAATGTAAAAAGAGGAATCAGAGCTAAATGTGAGATGGGTTGGCGACCGGGGCCTCCGCCAATTGGTTATTACAATCGCTCAATGGGAGGATTGAAGGACATTATCGTTGATCCAGACAGAGGTCACATTGTCAAAGAGATGTTTGAGAGAGTTGCTAAGAATGGCGATAGCGGGAGAACAATTAAAAGATGGTTTGATCAGATAAAAATGACAACACGAAAAGGAAAAGGTATTGCACTAAGCCAAATCTATCAAATGCTCAAAAACCCCTTTTATTACGGTAAATTTGAGTATCCCGTTGGGAGTGGAGTTTGGTATCAGGGGAAACACCAACCATTAGTGACTAAAGAGATATTTGATAAAGTTCAAAAACAGCTGATTACTGCTCCTAAGTCTGGTTGGGGGGAAAAGATTGTCATATTTAAAGGACTGTTCAAATGCGGTAGTTGTGGATCAAATATTGTTGGTGAAGAAAAATTAAGGAAAAGAAAGTGGGGAGATCCAATAAGACATGTTTATTATCACTGCTCCAGACAATTAAACCATTGTCCGGAACCATATATAAGCGAGGAGAAATTAATTAAACAAATTCTAAGATATATCAACTTTATGAATATTGCCCATCCAAAACATTTAAAATTAACAGAAGTTCTTAAAAATAGTATTTCTTCTTATCGATCAGTTAGGGAAGAAATTCTTTATGAACAAGATATAAACCCAGAGGATGCTCTCTTGGATCCGGTTAGCTTTGCTCGTTATATTTTAACCAGTGGAACAATCCAAGAAAAAAGGGATTTGGTTTTAGCGTTAGGTAAACAAATATATATAAAAAACAAGTTTATTGGCTCGTCTCTGGAAGAAATAAAAGAGACTTCTAAAATCTAAGCCAAAAATTGACTTCTTTTCATTCCAAATCTATAATAAGGAATGCGACTTAGCGCTAGTAATAGTTTGCAAACATTAATAAACTTTATGTTTGCCAGTCTACTGTTAATTATTATTTGTCTTCTAGTAAGGATAATTCAAAGCAAAAAGATCAAGATTTTTCCCGCCTTTATTAATAAGAAAAGCCGTTTAATATCTTTTTTAATCAAACGTAAAACTCAGATTCTAATAATATTTTCTATATTTGCGATTCTAATTTTAGGTATAGGAGGAACAACCTTAACCTTTTCATTAAAAACAAAGTCTGAAGGGGATATTGACTATAATAACATGGATTATATACAAGCCCTAACAAGATATGAGAGAGCAAAAGATTTATGGTTTCCAGAAAAAATCAGCCTTAAATTAAGGGACCGTGATCTCTACTCCAAAATCAATAAGACAAAAATCATGATTCAGTCAAGTGATAACTATCAAAAAGGTAAAGAAGCTTTTGATAACAAGCAGTATTCAATTGCAAGAGAATACTTTAATCTAATGGCTGAAAACGATCCTAGAGATTCGGAAGCAAAAGATATTTTACAAAAAATCCAGAAAATTGAAACCATAAAACCAACTCCCACCCAGACAATTTCTAAAGGAGCAAATGAAAGTTTGTCTCAAACTTTAAAGCCTGCCTTTTCTCAAGAATCTTATTCTTACGATTCCTACTATCCAATTATTTTGTCTTTTTCAGATAATAAAGGGAGTCTAATAAAACGTTCTAGTTATAATGGATATTATGGATTACAAAGCTCTAATCAAACCAGCATTACCCTTAAATCAGGCGATACAATAGAGTGGAAAGTTCAAGCGAGTGACCCTAAGGGCAGACAATTGTTATATAATTTTAATTCAAATTCTACACGTTTCAATGATCAAATTGGCTTGGAGGGCGGAGGGTTTAAATGGAGAACAGACAACAAAATACAATATACAATTTCTTCTGATGACATAAAATCGTCTGGAGAATTACTTAGGATTGTAGCCCAAATTAAGTCCGATAAAGAAAATTTACGATTTCCCGGTGGAGAATATGACGACACAACCTATCTTGATTATAAATTAAACCCCTAAGCTAGAATCTTTTAATCACATAAAATATTATCGGATGAATTGGTTAGAGACCTAATTGACTAGCCAGTACGGGCGTGCTTGTAACTACGCGCTTGAAGATTTGAATATACAAGTAAAATTCTTTAGACTTTAGATGATATGGAAGAAAAGCTTGAAGTAGGTATTCCAGTTAATGGAATCATGAATGTTGGGAATTGGCTATGTAATATTATCGCCCCACAATTGCAAAGTCCTACTAGAAATACATTTTTAAAATCAAAAATAATTCAAGAACGTTTGAGTGCCGCATTAATAGCAGCCGTTGCTAGTTTTACTTCTAAAAAAGTGTGGATTCCTGCATTTTTAGATGAGGAAAACAATGTTGTAGATGCTGTTGTGATAGATGCAAATGGTTCTGGGGCAGATGTACAAACTGTATCTACTAAACCTACTAATTTAGATATAACTGAAGAGGTTTGGAGTGCAATAGAGAAAAAACATAACAAAGGTAAAAATTATGGTAGACATATACATCTTGCGGTTTTCTCTTTAAACCAGCATTACAAAATAAATTTAAACAAGCTGCTTAAAAGACTTAAAAAGTGTAGTATTTTTTGGTCTTATTGGTTAATTGTTCCTTATGGGAAATCTAGCGATTGCATATTCATAATAAATCATTTATTTGGCGAGAATATCAAAAGGCCATATCAATATGTTGTTGATTTTACTCCACCAAGAAGTGTAAGTATTGGTTTCTTTAGAAGTTTTTTAAAAGGAAATTCACTAATTAAACTTTCTGATTTTTTAAAATCTTAAAGTAGTTGTAAACTTAAAAACCTTTGAATTTCTAAAAATTTGTTTAAACAAACCGGAAGTGCCTAGACCGATATGTTCAATTCCCCGAATCTAGTACCACAGATATGGGGACCGAATGGGCCCAAACCGGTATGCTCAATTACATAGAACGAAGTAGAACAATAGCTTCACTATCCAGAAAATTGAGAGCTGAATGATGAGGGTACGGTTGCAGACCTGCCCGTGTTGGCTGGGAGATAGGGATTCTCACTGTAGCCTCATCATCCAGCGGCTACTCCGGCTTAAACGGACTTTCTAAAAGTTTAAACGACTTTTCAGAAACATTAA
>CAZXDO010000043.1:0-6740 GCA_964639325.1 uncultured Candidatus Saccharibacteria bacterium | reverse complement strand
AGTTTCTGTTTCTTTTTCTTTAGGCCAAAACAAAACAACTAAGACAGCTATAACAGCAATTACCACAATTGTTAAAACTATTTTATATTTCTTTTTCATGGTTTGTATAATAATTTAATTACATTTTCTTAATTCATCCGGCAAGTTTACCCGAATAAAACCATCTTCCATATCATCTCTTCTGTAAGCATAAATAACACATTGAGCTTCATCCACTCTTTCTTCCCCATCAAGTACCGGATAATATGCATGCTGCCATTTTGTTCCGGTAACCGTTGTTTCTCCTGTTGCGATCCAACCTAACCACTCTTGGCCAAGAGGGAAAGTGGGTACAGAAAAACTTGTGTTTTCAACTTTTGGCTCACAATTATCAACAATGTTTGAAGGGCATATACCGCTAACAGAGACACAACAACTCGGGTTTCCTTCTTCATCCATTTCGGGTGCTTCCCCCACTCCACACTCAGGAAGATTTGGATAATTAACACAATTAGCCGATTGAATAGAGCCAATGGTGTTAATTTTCTGCCCTTCCGGAGCTTTTAATTCCACTAACTCAGGGTTGATTGTGTTTAAGACAATAAAAGCTCCTAGAAGAAGAACCAGACCCCAAATAGCCGAAGTTATCATTTCTTTTCCCAGGTTTTTCTTATCAATTGCGCCTGATGTGGTGTAATATATTGCTCCAATTACAATAACCGCTACCGCCGCCATACCTCCTAACCCAAGAGCTGTATTATAAAATTTATTTATACTGCCGGTAATACCCTGGGCCAAAGCTGTTAAAGGCAACATAAAACCCAAAAAAAGAATTAAGACGAATAGGTTAAAAACTTTATTAAATTTATTTTTTAATCTGAACATTTTAAAATTATCTTATATTTAATTCTAAGTTTGATTCTGCTGACTCTGTTGGTTTATTTTTGTTAACTACTTGAGCCGTGATTAATACGTCTGTACCTTTAAGAGATTCCAATGATCCTGTATTTAAAATTAAAGAACTTGACCTTTCTTCTCTTCTAAGAACATTATCTACACTCCAAAAGAAAGAAAGATAATTCAAGGAGGTTACATTGAAAAAGTAGGGTATGGCTTCTAAAACCACCTCTTCTCCAAGTTTTATTAAATTAGAAGGGTGCGGGTTATTAATTACTAATTCCCGGCTTTTCACAGGGATAGTAACCGATTTTTCTAAACTTTCTTCAGGCATACTCACCATTGCTCTTAAAAAATGTTCACCTCCTTTAGTTTTGTTTATAACAAAAGACACCTCCGTTAACCCAATTCCTTTTTTGAAAAACTTATTATCTAAATACCAAATTATCTCTGAGCTAGAAGTATCTGCAACCATACCATCTTCCAAAATAGTTAGAGAAACAGAAACAGTAGAATCAAAAACCGCCGGTGCTTTTCCTTTATAATCCGCAGGATAAAAACTGTCTGTCTGCCAAGTCATGATAGAGTTATATGTTTGGGCTGTAGACGTTTTAACAGCGACAACCAACAAGAACAAGACCAACAAACTTACAATGATTATTTTGTTTATTGTTTTATTCATTTTCCTCTGGTTTATTAATTTTTCTATTATGAAGCACTACTTCTATTATAAACGCTAAAAAGGCTGTTGGCACTACCGGGAGGAAATTAGAAACTTGTTTTATAAGTTGCCTTTCTAATCTCCAAGCTCGTTGTCCTCCTTTTGACATCAACCACCAAGATGTTGCAAAACTCATTGCTGACTGAAGAAATATTCCTATGGTCATAGTTATTCCTGCTGTAACGGGTGCTAATAAATCAAAAAGAGCAGCTGTTGCGTCAATTAACAAGGTGAATAATCCTCCCAATACAATTTCTGATGTGTTAAACTTGCTCATTATTCACCTTTTAATTCTAAAATCTGTTCCGGATCGGTTGTAATTATCTGGTCTTCGGTGTATGAGGGAATAATTTTTATAGCCACGTGTTTCAATCCTACAAAGAAAAGACCTTCTCCTACCGCCGCTTCCAATAAAAATTGCCTGTCTCCTCTATTTAAACCAAATGTTTTAGCCAACATATCAACACTAGCCGGCGACTGTTTCATTAATAACTGCAGGGCCGAGTTTGTGATAATCGGTCTTCCATATTCTGAACTCATAAAATCTTCCACGTTTTGGGTAATGGTAGTAAGGCCCAAATAATATTTTCTAGCCCTCTTTGCCAAACCAAACAAGAAAGAAGCACTATCTTTATATTGCATCATCCACCAAGCTTCATCAATTATCATAAGGCGTCTTTTTAATTTTACCCTAACTAAATTCCAAACGAAATTTAACACAATATACATTGCCACCGGCCTCAACTCTTCTTCAAGGTCTCTTATAGAGAAAACAATAAAGCGGTTTGTAGTGTCCACGTCAGTAGGTGAATTAGTAAAGCCCGAATATGAACCGCTTACATATTTTTCGATCCGTTGAGCCAAAGATTCCCCTCCTTCTGTGTTTTGAAGAACGGTTTGAAAATCTTCTAAAATTGGAGGATCAATTTCCTGATTTTTGCCAAAAGTTTCTGCTGTGATATCCCTTGCTCCATATGTTTCAATTAAGGCTCGGTCAATAAGAGATTCTTCTTCAGGAGATATTTCTCCAAGCATGAGTTTGACAAGGCCCGTAAGGCTTAAAATATGAGATTTGAAAACATTAGCCGGGTCTTCTCCTTCGGGAACATCAGGAATATCAAAAGGATTAATGTTATTGGGCGAGGTTAAGGATATTTTCAAAAAGCTTCCTCCAACTGCCTCGGCCAAACTTTGATATTCATTTTCAGGGTCAATTACGATTACATCAGTACCCACCATTAAAGTTCTCAGTATTTCAAGTTTTGTGGCGTAAGATTTACCGGCTCCGGATTTTGCAAAAACTACCGAATTAGCATTTTCCAAATTAAATCTGTCAAAAATAACTAAACTGTTGTTGTGTATATTCACTCCATACATAATACCTTCTTCTGAAGTAAGGTCTGGAGAAATAAACGGAAAAAGAGAAGAAGTTGGTCCGGTATTTAAAAGAGTGTTTACCTCAAGCTTATCTTCACCCAAAGGAAGGGTTGATTTTAAACCTTCCATCTGGCGGAAAAGAGCTGTTTTTATATAAATCAACTTTGCCTCTAGGGTAGATTGAATTCCATTTTCCAATTTAGTTATTTCTTCTAAGCTAGAACCATATATAGTGATATAAACTCCCACCCGGAACATTTTTTCAGTTCCTTGTTGGAGAGTATCTCTTAAATTTTCAATATCATGATAAGCAGTTTCAAGCTGGGGGTTTCTCACCATTCCTTTTTCTTGTCTTTCCGCTATTTCAGCTTGAACCTCAACCACTTTTTTTTGCAGCTTCCTAAGAGTTGTAGAGGTATTAACCGGATGGACAAAAATTGAAATATCCATCATTTCCGCCATGTTTATTATCGGCGAAAACCAACCGCTTGAAATATATCTAGGGTAAGTATAAATGAAGAAGGTTTTAACATAGTAGTTTCCCAGTCTTAAATAATTAGTATTATTTTCAAGACCGGCCGGAGCTACAATATTAGGAAAAGTTTCTTCAGATGGTTCGAATGGTTTTGGTATTCTTATATTAGCCATATATTTATGATGTGTTACCTCTTTCTTTTTCAATAAGCTGAGGATTGTAAAGGTTGTAAAATAATTCCACTAATTCATCATCGTTTAATTCTGTTATTCTTAAACCAATTTGTTCCAAACCGGCCACTACTTCATCAACCCGATAACTTAACTGCTTAAGTTTTTTTTCAAAAGAATCTTCTTTTTCCCCACCCCCTCCACCGGACAAGGATGAAAAAATTCCGCTAACCCCTTTTTGAGCCGTTTCCATAACCGTGTTTGAATCATAAGGAACAACCACAAAAAAGCTTTTAGTAATAATAGGGTTATCTTTAACAAAAGAATCTACAAAATTTATATATTCTTCAATTTGAATTTTTAATAATTGATTATCCTCCTTTTCTCTATGTTCCCTAATTTTATCTAGATAAGATTTGATGTTTATTTTTCTTGAATGAATAAAAAACTCCACCGGAAAATCAAGCCTGTTTAAAAATCTTTGAAAAGAACCCAAAGTTATTTCCTGTTCTTCTTGGGAATAGAGTTCAAAATTTATTCCGTTTACCATCATTACCTTTCTTAATCCGCCGTTCTTCATATAAATAATCCCGTCTTTAACTTCCTTAATATCTACAATTTTTTGTGTTGCCCCTGTTGTTTGTGGCATGTTTATTTAAATTTTTAAAAACTAAATAATTTTTTGTAACCTTGTTTCATTTATTATTTTAACCTATAAACAATTATATTCCCAAACATTTACTCACTATAATCCACTCGCTTAACCTTTCTTTTTTCTCCGGTAGCATAACGAACCACTTGATAATCTTCTCTTTGTTGAATTTGTCCTTTTTCCTTAAAGGGAACAACACCCGTCATTACTTTGTTTATCGCTGACTTTATTTTCTCCTGCAAGCTCATATCCCTGCGCAAGGCTTTTATTTTTTCAATAGAAGAAACATCTAAATCGGTCATTTCCATTTCTCTCTGCCAAACATATTTTTTAGGTTTTTGCCAATATCTTAGTGCGGCTAAAACAGCTTTTGGAAGCTTTAAGCCATTTATCTTTACAAAAGCTAAACTTAAACCCAATCCTCCGGCAATTACTAAAACCAAGAAAGCGGCAAGTCCCGGAAGAGTGTAAAAAGCAAGAATACTTAATGCCCCCGCCCCGCCTAAATACATAAACTGAGGAAGGGTTAATGGTCCTATAATTTTCGCTTCTTGTTCTATAAATTGTGGTACTTGAAATCGAGCCATATTAAAGATTCCTCAAGTCAATTACATTACCCTTTACAGAAGGACCTGAGCCGTCTTTTTTATCTTCTTCCTTTTTACTCTTTTCCTCATTTAGAGAAGCGGGTATTTTGTTTTTAGGTGGATTACTTTTTTGTATCTCTTCTTCTGGTTGAAGAGGTGTTCCAACCTCTTTCTTGTCCTCAACCTCCTCTTTTAACCCCTTTTCTTTTTGATCAGGAATGTTTATAAAATTCTTTTCTTTATCGGGTTCTAGGGTGCTTCTGTATTCACTATAATTAACAATCTTTTCATCATCTTTATTTTTGTTAAAAGGCGTTTGTATTTTAGCCGAAAAACCCTTATCTTTTTGTTCTTTACCGAAAAAATCACCTAAACTAAAACTTTTTTTCGGTCCTTGGTTTTTATCTTCAAAAGACGGTTCTCTCCCCGATCCTCTATGGATAACAAAAGGTTCAGCTTCCCCGCCGTCTTTAGTTTTCTTTTCAAAAACCGGTCTCTTAAAGGAAGGTTTGTCTTTGGTGAAGCTTTCCTTGTCAAAACTTTTATCTTTTTCGGGAGAGTAAAACGGTTCTGGAAGATTACCCTCATCCACCTTTGTTTCTTTTTCTTTAAGAATAGTTTTTTCGGATTTTGAAGAAGGTGATGATTTTCTTATACTTTCTACTTGAAGAGAATCTTCAGAAACGGGCGAGTATATTTCAGATATTTCTTTTCTGAATTGGTCAAAGATTTTTTTATTTAATTTATCAGAAATCTCCTCGGCTGTTTTTTTGTCAATATCAACCTCTTCCATCATTTTTTCATCCAACTCTTCAGGATGGATAAACCCATACAACACAAAACCAACTAACTTTACCATAATCTCTGATTTTCTTTCGTCTAAGTGATAGTCTCTAGCAATTTGGAAGACTGTTTCTCCATAAGCCGGGGAATATAAAACCTCACGGAGATTTTTAGACATAATATCCCACCTTTGATTAATTTTTGTTTTTGAATAGGTAATCATTTTTAATTATTAAATTCCAGCACCTGCTTCAAATTTCTCCCCCGACTTTTTTTCTTTCGACTTTTTTTCTTCAAACTTAACATCTCCTCCCAAAATATGTCTGGCTATTGATTTTTCAAAACCCTTCTTAGTGTTTTGAAGTTTTTTATGTAAATCCGATCCTGCGGTTGCTTTTGCTAATTCCGAATCAATAGTTTTCCTGTATTTTTCTTCAAAGGACCCTAAAGCCTCAGAACCTAAAGTAGGTATGATTTTATATGTGAGAGTTGGATTTGTTTTAATCACAGCTCTAAGTTGGTGGTCAAGCAATGAGTTTAGTTTTTCATTGTCAAACCCTAACCCTCCTTCACCGCGCGCCGAAGACCTAAGGGCACTGTCCCAAGGCATGCTTTCTACATCCTTACCTTTAAGAGGTTTTATATATTTCGTACTGCCCTGCTCCAATGCACTCATATCATTCTTTTTAAGGGCTTCATTCATCTCCGCGCTCATCCCCGCTGCCTTTTCAATGTCGTTAAAGTTCTGTCCAAAATTAGCAAATTGTTTTTTTGTTTTTGGATTTACGTATTTAGCCGCTTCATCTCCTGTGAGTTTTCCTGTTTTAGCCAAGTTTTTCAAATAAGCGATTTTTTGGGCGAGGTTTATGGTTGTAGCTAATCGGGACTTTATTTGAAGTGGAGTTAATTTTTCTGCATTTTTTTCATATTCACCTACGGCTTTTTCTCCCACAGCCGAAATATTAGACAACGGTCGAGAAAAAGTTTTTCCAAGCATTCCTTTCCAACCTCCTTGAGAGGCCCAATTTTGGCTACGCTCCGCAAGAGATTTATTTTCCTTTCCGTATTTTGCCCTAAAAGGAGTGGAACCCCATTGCTT
>CAZXDO010000042.1:0-12697 GCA_964639325.1 uncultured Candidatus Saccharibacteria bacterium | reverse complement strand
CTAAACATTTTGCAGACAATTTAAGTAAAATTTAGCATCTGGAATGTTTCCTGCTAAACATTTATAGTTATTTTTTGCTATATTTTAATTGCAAATGTTTAGCAACAAACATTTTTAAGCAAAATAACTAAAATTTACTTCTTAAAATGTTTAGCAACAAACATTTTTCCATATTACAGATGTTTAGCACTTTTTTGTCAATGTTTCACACCCCATTTTAAGCCAAAATAAGTGTTTAGCAGTGTTTAGCACTTTTTTATCAACATGGGGGTGTCGGGAACCCCCATGTTGCAACAGGATTATTGTCCTGTCGCAAAAGTGATATTGTTGCAACAGGATTATTATCCTGTCGCAAAATATCTTAATAAATAAATATATAAAAAAAGAACAATCTTTTTATGATTGTTCTATTTTTAGATAAATTCAAATCTTTTCACTCAAAATTTCTCTCAAAACTTCAGAATGGCCAGCAAGCAACTTTTCTGATTGGATAAGATCCATAACCTCGTCTTTGGTAAATTCCTTGGCTTTTTTTAATTCTCCTCCCGGTTTTACCGGAAAATTGTATGTTCCTTTGAAAACAATAAACATGTGGGGAATTGGTTTTTCTTTAGGCATTTTTTTAAGAGGTTTTGCGGTTGCTATTGATGCCCTGGAATAGGGAAGTTCTTCATTTAGTTCTCTGGTAATTGTTTGAGAATAATATTCTTCCCATTTTTGTTTTTTTCCTCCGGGCATTTTCCATAAATTAGGCTTAGGTTTGTCCTCGTCTTGTACAAGAACTATTTTATTTTGTTCATTAATTAATAAAGCAAAACATACCCATTCATTCATTTTTAGCTCCTTTCCTTTTTTATAAATAATTTAAATAACTTTTTTTAGTATATAACATTTATTATAAATAGTCAAATAGTTAAATAACCTGAATTAGAAAAATTATTAAATAATAAAGCAACTGTTTCCAATAGATTTTTTTGAGTTATAATAAAAACAAATCAAGAAAAAATTGTGTCAAAGAATAATAAAAACAAAAAAAGGAAGAACAACAAAAAGGAAGATAAAATTTTTTCCGATGTTCATTCAGACGTAAAGAAAAATATATCGGTTGTTATTTTTTTGGGTTTAGCCATAATTTTTATTTTGGCTGCTGCCGGACAGGCCGGCCCTGTTGGTAATAGGTTTTATGAAATATTTGAAAAAATTTTCGGTCTCGGTTATTTTTTGTTGCCCGTAACTTCATTTATTCTTGCTTTTTCTTTTATTCTTCCGGAAGAAAGAAAACTTTGGAAAACTACTATTTCAGGAGCTCTACTTTTTATAATTTCCGCTCTTGGTTTTATAGATATTGTCTCTCCCGGAAGCGGAGGTTTAACGGGTGAGTTTATTGGCTCTCTTGAAAAACTTTTTGGAACCCCGGCCTCTATTATTATCACTCTTGTTATTACTATTGCCTCCCTTCTTATTATTCTTAATAAACCTTTTAAAATTTCATCTCTTAAAAAATCTTTACAAAATCAAAAAGAAAAAGAATCGGAAAAAGAAAGTATTAAATTTGGAGTTTCTGGTATGGGGGAAGAAGACTCTAATAAAGATACGGATACAAATGCTTCTTCGGAAAAAGAAAAAGAAGTTGAGGTTAAAGCCCAAAAAGAAGAGTTGTCTGAAGAGGAAGATAAAGAAGAAAAATTTGCTCTCTTTAAAAAGAAAGATTCCGGAGATTATGTTCCTCCACCACTTTCACTTTTTGATTCTAAAAGCGATAAACCTACTGCCGGAGATTTGAAGGCCAATGCCAATATTGTCAAGAGAACTCTTGAAAGTTTTGGTATTCCGGTGGAAATGGGAGAAGTTCAAATTGGACCTACCGTTACCCGTTATACTTTAAAACCGGCTGAAGGAGTTAAACTTTCTCGCATCACCGCTCTGGGTTCAGATTTGGCTCTTGCCTTAGCTGCTCACCCTATTAGAATTGAAGCCCCTATCCCGGGCAAGTCTTTAGTAGGTATTGAGATTCCTAACAAATCCGCCGCTTTAGTTCGTCTCGGTAATCTTATCTCTTACAAAGATTTTCAACAAAGCCCCCCTCTTTCATTTGCTCTTGGCCGGGGCGTTAGCGGAGAACCAGTTTTTGCCAATATTGCTAAAATGCCCCACCTTTTAGTAGCCGGAAGCACCGGAAGCGGTAAATCTATTTCTATTCATTCCCTTATCCTCTCTCTTATTTTTAAAAACTCCCCCAATGAGCTTCGCCTTGTTATGGTTGATCCCAAAAGGGTTGAGCTTTCTGTATACGACGGTATTCCTCATTTAATATCTCCTGTTATTACCGAAAACAAAAAAGCTGTCGGGGCTCTTAAGTGGACGGTAGGTGAAATGGAAAGGAGATATCAGGTTCTTTTGGATGCGGGAGCTAGAGATATAGAAAGTTTTAATCGTAAAAGCAGTGAAAGAATGCCTTACATATTATTAGTAATAGATGAACTTGCTGACTTGATGGCTTCTTACGGACGAGAAGTGGAAGGGGCTATTGTCCGTCTTGCCCAACTTTCCCGAGCTGTTGGGGTTCATCTTGTTGTTTCTACCCAAAGACCTTCGGTAGAAGTAATAACCGGTCTTATCAAAGCCAATATTACTTCTCGCATTGCTCTTCAGGTAGCAAGCGGGATTGATTCTCGTACCATTCTTGATTCTTCAGGAGCAGAAAAACTTCTTGGAAATGGTGATCTTCTTTTTATTTCTTCTGAGTTTTCAAAACCCCGTCGTATCCAAGGATGTTTTGTTACAGAAAAAGAACTTAAAAAAGTAGTTGAATTTATTAAGAAAAATAATAGTCTTGATCAGCCTTCTGAAAATATAGAAGGCGATGAGGAAAAAGAATCTCTTAATTCTTGGAGCAAACAAGAAAACAGAACAGGTTCAGTTGATTTTGATAGTTTTGAAAACGAAGAAGAAGACGAGCTTTATCCGGAAGCTATTGAAGTAATTAAAAAAACGGGCAAAGCCTCCGCCTCTCTTCTTCAAAGACGCCTTAGGGTTGGTTATGCTAGAGCCGCTCGTCTTCTTGATGTTATGGAAGAACAAGGAATTATTGGTCCTTCCCAAGGATCCAAACCAAGGGAAGTTTACTTAAGCAAAGAGGAAGAAGATATTTAACAACTGCCTGTCTTCCCTTGTTCCCTTGTGATATTATATAGGTATGAAAGATAATCCAAGCAACAATTTTTCCGTAGTTTTAGCTGAAGCCATGCGGGCTAAAGGGTTAAACACGAGTAAGCTTTCCAGAGAAACAGGTATTTCTGAGAGATTTATCCGGTTTATGCTTGAAGACAAAACAAACCAACTTCCCGCCGCTCCGTATCTTCATGGATATATAATGAAAATTGCTGAAAAGCTTGAATTGAATGGTGAGGAAGTTTGGAATATGTATTTTAAAGATGACGAAGGTGTAAAATCTTCAGGAATCAGCGATCATCTTCCCAAGAACAGATTTGCTGTTTCTAAAATTAATAAGAAAATTTTTATTTTTGCTTTAGTTATTATTGCCGTTGTTGCTTATTTTATAATCCAAACTGTTATCGGTTTTGATATTTCCCGCAAACTTTCTCTTGAAGGTTTTAATGAAAATATTGTTGTTTCCCAAGAAAAAAATTATACAATTAAAGGAAATATAGATCCTAGTTTTCAATTAATGATTAATGACATTTTGGTAGAGATTGAAGAAAATGGTGATTTTGAAAAAACCATTGAATTAAAACCTGACTTCAATGATATCGTTTTTAAAGTAGAAGGCCCTTTTAACAAAAAAGAAAAGTTAGTTAAGCAAATATATTATAAGGAAGAATCATCATCTGAAGAAGAAACTAATTCAGCTTCTTCTACCAGCACTATTGATTATGAGTCTGAAATGGAAGAAATGCCTTTTTATCAATAAACAAAAATTAAAGATAAATTAAAAAATAATGCCTAAGAAAAAACAAAGTTCTTCTTCTGATAAAAAGAAAGCAGAAAATGTTTCTGATGTTGAGGAATTAATAGAATCTCTTCAAACTAGGTATGGAGAAGGGGCTATTATGAAACTCGGTGAAAGAAGAAAGGTTAACGTAGATTCCATTCCCTCCGGTTCTTTCTCTTTGGACATTGCCCTTGGAGTTGGAGGTTTGCCCCGGGGGAGAGTTATTGAAATATATGGTCCGGAGAGTGGCGGGAAAACCACTTTATCACTTCACGCTATTGCCGAGGCTCAAAAAAGAGGCGGTAAAGCTGCTTTTATAGACGCCGAACACGCCCTTGATCCTGAATACGCTAAAAGAATCGGGGTGAAGTTTAAAGACCTTATCATTTCCCAACCCGACAGCGGTGACGAGGCCTTGAATATTTTAGAAGACGTTGTGAAATCCGGTGCTATTGATATTGTCGTTGTTGATTCTGTCGCCGCCCTTACCCCTAAAGAAGAACTGGAAGGCGAGATGGGTGATAAACACATCGGCCTTCAAGCCCGCCTTATGTCCCAAGCTTTAAGGAAAATAACTGCCGTAGCCGGAAGAACCGGAACTATTATCATTTTTATAAACCAAATCAGAATGAAAATTGGTGTGATGTATGGCTGTTTCTCATACGACTCAGAAGTGCTTTTGGCAGATGGTTCTAGAGGAAGAATAGGAAAAATTGTTAATAACAAAATGCCGGTAGACGTACTTTCTTATAATTTTGAGAAGGGCAAGATTGAATCCCAGCCTGTAACTGACTGGCACGTAAACGGGAAAACAGAGGAATTCTTACAATTCTTTGTTCAAAATCACACCGGCAACGGCAGACGCGGTTTTTCTTGCACCCCTGATCATAAAATATATACCTCAAAAGGATGGAAAAAAGCGAAGAATATTAAAGTAGGAGATGAAATTATGGTTAAAATCAATAATGAACCTCTCAATCCTAGCCAGGAGCAAATTATTTTAGGTTCCTTACTTGGTGATGGAAACATTAGGAAACAGTGTGAGCAAACAGCATATTTTAGAGAAGAGCACGGACCAAAACAGGTTGGATATATTAAATGGCTAGCTAATGCGTTGGGTGATTTGATCAGTAATGTAAATCTTAAAACAAATCGGGGTAATGCCCTACTGGAGTCGCGAACTTTATTGTCTCTCGGTGATTTGTCTAATTTGTTTTATCCTAAAGGGCAAAAATTAGTTCCCCAAGAAATTGTTTCTAAGGTTGGTCCTCAAGCTTTAGCTGTATGGTATTGCGGTGATGGAAGTTTAGGAACTGGAATGTGTTATTGGAAAGGCAAAAGTTACAAACGAAGACCAAGAGCGACTTTATACACAAATGGTTTTAAGGATAAGAAGAGCCGAGATAATATTACAAAAGTATTTGAGAAATTTGGAATCAAACCTTCTTGGCACAAAGTAGAAAATACTAAAAGAATAACACTTTCAGCATCGGAATCAGATAAGTTTTTCAAACTTATCGCTCCATATATGCCTCCTGCAATGGCATACAAACTACCTCTTAAATATAGAAAATTGTACGAAGATAGAAGTGACAATAGTAGGGAAAATAAAGAGATAATAAGAGGTATGAAAGTAAAGAAAATAAAGAAAAGAATTCCTTACAAAAATGGTCAACGAATTAGTAAAAATCGATTCGATATCAGTGTTGCCAATAATCACAATTACTTCGTGGATGGGTGTTTGGTTAGTAATTCACCCGAAACAACCCCCGGAGGTCGGGCTCTTAAATTTTATTCATCTGTCCGTTTGGATATAAGAAGAAAGGCCCAAATCAAAAGAGGGGATGAGGTTGTTGGTAATCGAACTAATGTTAAAGTAGTTAAAAATAAAGTTGCTGCTCCCTTCCGTATAGCTGAATTTGATATTTTTTACGGCAAAGGAATTTCCTATGAAAGCGATCTTTTAAATAGTGCTGTTAAATATGGAGTAGTAAAAAGAAAGGGTTCTAGTTATCAATACAATGGAAAAAGTATTGCCGTTGGATTTGATAAAGCCAGAAGAAAACTTCAAGAAGATAAAAAGTTTCTTAAAGAAATAGAAAAAGAAACTAAAAAAGAAATAGAAAGAGAGGCTAAAGAAAGTGAGGATAATTAATCTTTTTAAATCAACAAGTTAAAATAAAAAATAACATGAGTTTTATTGGAAGATTTATTATTCTTATTTTCTCTAATATTATAGGCCTAATGGCTTCAAGTTATTTTATTAAAGATTTTATTTTCGAAGGCGACTTTATTGACCTTCTTATTACCGCCGCTGTTTTTACTCTTATAAATCTTATCTTCCGCCCTATCTTAAAACTTCTTTTTGGGCCGGTTATTGTTCTTACTATGGGAGTGTTTATAATAGTAGTTAACGCCCTAACTATATACGTTCTTGACATTATTAGCGAACAGCTTACAATACAGGGGTATTTGCCACTTCTTATCGCTACTATAATTTTTGGAGTTATAAATACAATAATTAATACATCTGCCCGTTGGTTAAAATGAATATATTAACAATCTTACAAATAATAGTTTCCATCGCTTTAATTGTTTTCGTTCTTCTTCAAGAAAGAGCAAGCGGTCTTGGTGCCTTAGGAGGTGGCGGTGATTCTTCTTACCACACCCGCCGGGGGATGGAAAATTTTATTTATTGGGGCACCATTATTCTTGCTATTGTTTTCGTTATCTTAGCTGTTTTAAATCTCGTTTATTAATTTTTTAAAACAACCCAAATAAGTCAGTTGCTGAAGCTTTAGAAAGCAGCTTTTTTTACCAAATCGTAAACTAGAAATATGCGAATAGTTAAACTAATTTTTTCTGCCTTTAACCGCATTGAACGCAGAGCCCTTATTCTACTCTTTGTTGTTTTGTTAATAGCTATAGTTGGTCGAAGTGCGGTGGCTATTAATGAAAACAGCGATTATGTTCCTGTTGAAGGCGGTTATTACCGGGAAGGAATTGTTGGTCAGCCAATCTTAATAAATCCAATCATTTCTGATAATCCCGTTGATCAAGATATAAGCTCTCTTGTTTATGCTGATCTTTCTCAGCTTATAAATAACTTTGATATAGAAAGCGAAGGAAGGGTTTATATTGTTAAACTTAAAGAAGGTCTTAAATGGGATGATGGAAAAAATTTAACCAGCGATGATGTTGTTTTTACCATTAAAACCATCCAAGATCCGGAAGTTCGTTCTCCTTTTTACAAAACTTGGAAAGGAATAGTGGTAGAAAGAATAAGCGAGCTTCAAGTTAAATTTACGCTTCCCGGTCCTTATTCTTTCTTTGAAAATAATTTAGAATCCTTGCCTGTTATTCCTAAACATATTTTTGGCGGCATTCCCACCTCAAATATTCGTCTTTCTTCCTATAATTTAGAACCTGTATCCAGCGGTCCTTATTCTTTTAAAAGTTTTTCTAAAAAGAGGAATGGTTTTATTACCGAATATCAATTTGTTGCTAATGATAGTTATAATAATAAAGGCCCGTATATTGAAAAATTTTATTTCAAGTTTTACGAAGACGAAATTGACCTTTTAAATGATTTTCGTATGAGAAAAGTAGATGGCTTTGGAACCGCATCTCTGCTCAATGATCATTTCTATGAATTGAACAAAGTTACGGTTGAAGAAATGTTTTTCCCTCGTTACTATGCTGTTTTCTTTAATCCTAAAACTACCTCAATTTTAAAAGAGAAAGATTTTAGAAGGGTTCTTTCAGATTCTCTTAACCGGAAAGAACTGATTGAAAGTGTTTTTCAAGGAAAGGCTCAAGAATTTAACACGCTTTCTGATTTTATTAGTAAAGAAAAAAGCCAACTCTTAAGTAAAGAAGAGGCTCGATCGGTTATTTCAGAATTAAAAGGAGAGAAAGAGCTAACTTTAGAAATAGTTATTCCTGAAGTCAGCTTTCTTAAAGAAACTGCCGAGTTTGTAAAAGAAAAATGGGAAGAATTAGGAATTGATAATATTTCTATTGTATCTTTAAAAAGTGACAATTTTACCAACGCGGTTATAAGAGAAAGAAGTTACGAAGCGGTTATTTTTGGGAATGTTCTTGAAAATGATCTAGACCTGTTTCCCTTTTGGCATTCTTCAGAAAGGTTTTATCCGGGCCTTAACCTTTCTTTTTATTCCAACGAAGATCTAGATACTGTTTTAGAAAATATCCGCACCTATGAAGATCCCGGAAAACGCTTGGAAGAATTTAGTAAAGCGGCTGAATTAATTAAAGAAGATTATCCCGCAGCATTCCTTTACACCTTGCCTTATTTCTATACCCACCATGAAAGACTTTTCGGATTGGATCCCAGCCGTAGAATTATTAATCCCAATGACAGGTTTGATAACGTAGCCGATTGGTATGTTAATAGAGCCCGTGTTATTAAAAATACTACCTCTACATCTTCTTCCTAGTAAATAAAAATACTTGAGCCCTCGTGGCGGAAATGGCAGACGCGCAACATTCAGGGTGTTGTCCGCTTTAAGCGGGTGGAGGTTCAACTCCTCTCGAGGGCACTTCTAAATAATTTTTATCTAATAAAAAGTCGAATATCCGCACTCTCTCGCGGTCTTAAAAAATAAAAAAATATAAATTAATAAATGTTAGATACAAAAACAAAAGAAAAAAGAACGAAATTGGGAGAGATTAAATCTCCCCAAATAAAAACCGAAATCAAGACTGAAAAAAGCAAAAACTCTGAAGAAGAGGTGGTTCGTTTCTGTGCTTTGGGCGGTTTAGAAGAAATTGGTCGAAATATGATGTTTTTTGAATACAAAGATGAAATTTTAATTATTGATATGGGGCTTCAGTTTCCGGAAGAAGAAACCCCCGGTATTGACTACATTATTCCTAACACCACTTACTTAGAGGTTAAAAAGAAAAAGATAAAAGGAGTGATAATTACTCATGGTCACTTTGATCATATAGGAGCCATTCCGCATCTTCTTGAAAAGTTAGGAAATCCTAAAATATATACTACTGAATTAACTAAAGAAATTATACAAAAAAGACAGGAAGATTATCCTAACGCTCCCAAGCCCATATTTGAAATTGTCCATTCGGGCGATACTCGTCAAATATCCAAAAACTTTAAAGTCAACTTTTTCGGGGTCGAACACAATATTCCTGATGGGTTTGGTGTTAAAATTGAAACTCCTATCGGTAATATTGTTCATCCCGGAGAGTTTAAATTTGACTACGATGAAGAGGGTAATCCTCGGGGTATGGAAGTATGGGATGGATTAGGAAAGGAAGGAATTCATACCTTAATGCTTGATAGTACCGGAGCCGAAGTTCCGGGCTGGTCTGTTTCTGAAAGAGTAGTGGAAAAAGAACTTGAAAAGCTTTTTAAAGAAGCGAAGGGACGTATTATCGTAGGAACATTTTCTTCCCTCCTTGATCGCTTGAAAGAAATGATAAAAATTGCCGAAAAACTTGGTAAAGTGATTGCTGTTTCCGGGTATTCTATGAAAAATAACTTAGAAATCGCCAAGCGTCTTGGTTTTATAAAAACCAAACAAGGCACTATTGTTCCTCTTCAGGACATTAAAAAATATCCTGATGATAAAGTGTTAATTCTTTCTACCGGAGCCCAGAACGAAAAATATTCTTCTTTGTGGAGAATTGCCAATGGTGAGCATAAATACATTAAAATCAAGAAAACTGACACGGTAATTCTCTCTTCTTCTGTTGTTCCCGGTAACGAAAAAAGTGTTCAAAATCTAAAAGATAATCTTGCCCGTCAGGATGCTACTATCTTTCATTATAAAATGCTTGATATTCATTCTTCCGGACATGCTCCTCAAGAAGAATTAAAAACTGTTATGAAAAAGGTTAAGCCTAAGTTTTTCATTCCCATCCATGGTTATTATTTCATGCGTCAGCGCAATGCTAAAATGGCCCAGGATGTTTTAAACCTTAAACCCGAAGAAGCAATAGTAGCTGATAACGGAGTTGTTGTTGATCTTCGAAAAAACTCCGCTGTTATAACAGGTGAAAAATTGCCGGCCTCTTATGTTATGGTTGACGGTTTGGGAGTAGGGGACGTTGGTGAAGTTGTTTTAAGAGACCGCAGAGCTCTAGCCGAAGAGGGTATGGTTGTTCTTATTACCACTATTAGCAGAAGTAACGGCAAGGTTCTTAAGAACCCCGATATTATCTCCCGCGGTTTTGTTTATCTTCGAGACAATCAAAGTCTTTTAAATAATGTGCGGAGGAAAATTAGAGGTATCGTCGGACGTATGCCCAACCGTCAATCATTAGATGTTGATTATATAAAATCCCTTATTCAGGACCAGATAGGCAGTTACTTATTCAAACAAACTGCTCGTCGTCCCATGATCCTCCCGGTAATAATTGAGGTATAAATCAACTTGGGGGTTCCCGACACCCCCAAGTTGTTGTGGATAAGTTTTATAAGCCAGAAAATAAGGAAAATAGAAAAATAGCAGTTTTCCGGTTTTTGCTAATCATTATTTCTTGTATAATTTTACTATGGTTAAACCAATTTTAATTTCAGGTATTCAACCTACGGGCCGTCTCCATGTTGGTAATTATTTGGGTGCCTTAAAGAATTTTGTAGATCTTCAGAATTCCGGAGAATACACTCCTTATTTTTTTGTTGCTGATTATCATTCTTTAACTCAAAATTTTGACCCCCGGGAAAAAATGAAAGAAATAAAAGACGTAGTCCGAGTTTATCTAAAAGCAGGTTTAGATCCTAAAAAATCAGTTATTTTTGTCCAATCAGACATTTCTGCCCATACTGAATTATCTTGGATTCTTTCCTGTTTTACTCCCTATGGAGAACTTTCCCGAATGACCCAATTTAAAGAAAAAAGTAAGAGTCAGAAAGAAAATATTAATGTTGGTCTTTTCACTTATCCTATTCTTATGGCTGCCGATATAGTTTTGTATGATGTTCAATATGTTCCTGTTGGTGATGACCAGCTCCAGCATTTGGAATTTACAAGAGAGATTGTAAGAAAGTTTAATCGCAAGTTTGGAAAAGTATTTATAGAACCAAAACCTTTAATGACTAAAACCCCCAGGTTAATGTCCCTTGATGATCCGAAAAAGAAAATGTCTAAGTCTTCTCCTAAAGGATGTCTTTTTCTTGATGATTCACCTCAAGAAATTAAAAAGAAAATAATGTCTGCCGTTACTGATTCAGAGAATAAGATAAAGTATGACAAAAAAAATAAACCGGGCTTAAGCAATCTTCTGGCTTTGTACTCCTCCCTTTCAGATAAATCTATTAAAGAAACAGAAAAGGAATTTCAAGGAAAAGGATATGGAGATTTTAAGAAAACCCTTGTTGAACTGATAACAAAAAAGCTGGAGCTTTTCAGAAAAAAAGAATATTCAGATAAAGAAATTGAAGAGGTAATTGAAAAAGGTAATAAAAAAGCCCGCATTGCTGCGGACAAAAAACTTAAAGAAATAAAAAAGAAACTAGGTCTTAATTAATTTTTAAAAAACCAACTTGGGGGTGTCGGGAACCCCCAAGTTGTTGTGGATAACTTATTGCTTTTTACTTTACAAGGCCAAGATTGATTCTTTTGTCCTCTTTCTTAATTTCTTTAATTTTAAAGTTGTGCTTTTCTCCTTTCTTTAAAGATTTTTTCATTTCTTCTTCTCCACCAAATTCTGTAACGTGTATCTGTCCCTGTATTTCATCATCAAGCTTGATAGTAGCTCCAAAAGGATTAAGACTGTAAACTTCCCCTTCTACTTCCTGGCCTTCTTCGTATTTATCACTTATTTTTTCCCAAGGATCTTTTTCAAGAGCTTTGAGGGAAAGTGATATTCTTCCATTTTTAATACTGGTAATTTTTGCTTTTATCATGTCGTCCACGTTAATTATTTCTTTAGGATTATCAATTATTCTGTGGGCTAGTTCAGAAATATGAATTAAACCTTCCACCTCAGGATTGTCGGTAAACTGAACAAAGGCACCGAAATCAGCCACACCGGTTACCACACCTTCAATTATTTGTCCTTCTTCATAATTTTCAGCTAATTTTTTAGAGCTTACTTCATTAGCTGCTTTTTCAGAAATAATTAATTTGTTGTAACGTTGATTAGCATCAATTATTTTTACTTCCAAAGTTCTTCCAACTAATTTTTGAAGCTCTTCCTCTATTTTCTTAGGATCACTTCCTACATCTGGATAATTTTCATAAACAAGTTGAGAAACCGGAAGAAAAGCTTGGACGTCTTCAATTTTTACTAAAAGACCTCCTTTATTAGCTTCGTATGGTTTTACGGTTATCACTTCTTCCTTTTCGAAAAGCTCATCAATTTTTATCCATTGTTTTTGTTTTTCTGCCTCAGATAAAGAAAGCTCAATTAACCCCTCATTATTATCAACCTCAATTACTTTAGCTTGAATTTCACTTCCTGCCTCTGCTTCTTTTAAAGCACTTTTTGCTCCTAAAAGCTCCCCTCGATATATTATACCGGTTCCGTACTTACCAAGGTCTACTATTACTTCTCGTGAACCCTTATCAAGAATTTTTCCTTTTACAAGATCACCTGGTTTTAGGAAAGCAAAAAGGTTTGGGTTATTTTTTACAAACTGAATAAATGAATTTGTTTTTATTTTCTCTTGCATATTAAACAAGGTTAACATAAAGAATATGTTTTTATCAAGACCATAGGAAACAAAGAAAACAAACACAAGGTGTTTACTTTCCT
>CAZXDO010000041.1:0-33266 GCA_964639325.1 uncultured Candidatus Saccharibacteria bacterium | reverse complement strand
TCTGTCCCCTGAGTAAAAATAGCGAGGCGTTCAAGACCCATACCGGTATCAATTCCGGGAGTTTCAAGTTTTTCTAGTTTTTTATTTTTGTCACAAAAGTATTCGTTAAAGACAACATTCCAAACCTCAACTCCTTTAACATATATTTCTGTTGTCGGACCACAAGGACCCTCATTTCCTGTCGGTCCCCAAAAATTATCAACTCCTTTTTTCTTTATTTTTTCCTTTATTTTTTCCTTGGGTAAGCCAATCTCGCTTTTCCAAATATTAAAAGATTCTTCATCAAAAGGAACATCTCTTCTCCAATCATCTTTATCAACATACTCAGGATCAAAAACAGTAACGTAATCAATCTCAAGATTCATTTCTTTAGTTATAAATTCATAGGCATACTTGATGGCTTCTTTTTTAAAATAACCCCCAAAAGAAAAATTACCAAGCATTTCAAGAAAGGTTAGATGGCTTATATCCCCCACCTCCTCAATATCAGAAGTACGAAAACATTTTTGTACAGAAACAGTATTTAAACTTCCAAAATCCTTTTGGGCGTTTAATTTTCCGGTAAAGTAATCTTTAAATTGCTGCATACCGGCGGAAGTAAAAAGGACTGAAGGGTCTGTTGGGACCAAAGAAGATGAAGGAACTCGGACATGACCGTGATCTTCAAAATACTTTAAAAATTTTTCTCTGATTTCTGTTGAATCCATTATGACCTGATAATAAGTTAATTTTAGTAACCTTCAAGTTTTTTTGCCTTCTCCTGGTTTTTTATTTTTTCTAAAGCTTTGGCTTCAATTTGGCGTATTCTTTCACGAGTAACTCCAAAAACTTTACCCACCTCTTCAAGGGTGTGGGTAATATTATCCTCAAGGCCAAAACGCATTGAAAGAATTTTTCTTTCCCGATCAGTAAGGTCCACCATTACACTCTTGATGTGCTCCCTAAGAAGGGTGCGATTAGCTGTTTCGGTAGGTGAAGTAGTTTCTTCGTCGGGAATAAGGTCGGAAAGAGTAAAGTCTTCCTCTTCGTCTCCGATAGGAGTTTCAAATGATATAACTTCTTGAGATATTTTCTGGATATAACGAACTTTATCAACAGGAATACCCATTTCCGGAGCAATTTCTTCCGGAAGAGGCTCCCGTCCAAGCTCTTGCATAAGCTGGCGTTTTTTTTGGGTATATTTAGTTATTGTTTCCACCATATGAACCGGAATTCGAATTGTTCGGGAATAATCAGCTAGGGCTCTAGTAACTGCCTGGCGTATCCACCAAGTAGCATAGGTAGAGAATTTAAAACCTTTGGTGTAATCAAACTTCTCAACTGCCCGAGCCAAACCAATATTTCCTTCTTGAATAAGATCGAGAATAGAAAGGTAGGGACTGCGGTTAATATATCGCTTGGCAATAGAAACAACTAGACGAAGATTGGCTTGAACAAGTTTTTTACGAGCTTCTTCGTCTCCCTGGACTATGCGCTTAGCTAGTTCTTTTTCTTCTTTTTTAGTAAGAAGAGGAGTTCTGCCTATTTCCTTAAGGTACATTTGAACAATATCAGGAAGACCTCTTTCAACGCGCTTTAACTCACTTAAACTTACTTCTTCGCGAGGATCGTAAAGAAGAGGTGAAAAATGAGAAATTTTTAAACCTTCTTTTTCTAAGCTGTCATAGATACGCTCAAGAAAAGATACGTCTTTTTCAATGTTGGGAAAATAGGTGAGAATTTCAGCATCGGTGACAAATCCTCTATCTTGCCCACGTTTTACAAGTTTTTCCAAATTTTCTTCTAATTTCTTTTCGTTTTCTAGAGAAATTTCATGTTGGCGAGTAATGTGTCTTTTGAGACCTATTTCACTTTTAGCCTCAAAACCACATTTAGGACAAATATATTTTTTAGTTTTCTTTGGTTTTCCTTTTTTTACAGGCGTTTTTTTGGAAGTTTTCTTTTTGTTTTCTTTAGTCTTAACCTTACTCTTTTTTGGAGATTTTTTATTAACTTGGTTTTTATTTTTTTTACCCTTAGATAATGTTTTTTTATTAGTAGCCATACCCAGTATATCAACTTCCAGAACCAAACGCCTCTTTTAACGTTTGAATTGCTGGATTTTTAAAATTAGATTTATGACCTTTGTAAATCCTTAATACCTCACGGCGTTTGTTATTTTTCATAATTTTCTTTTTTGTTTTTAAAACTTAGTTTATTAGTTCCAGAATACAATTACTAAAGATAACACTGGAAGTTGTATTACTGGGCATATTTTTAAACCGATATTTATTTATTTTTAAAGATATTTAATTGCCTAAGTTCGTCAATTTCAAGAGCTATTTTTTGAAATTCCTTTAAAACTTCTTCTTTTTCGCCTTGTTCGTCAGCAATATTTTTCATTTTCTTTCTAAGTGTTTCTTGGTATTTTTTTAAGCTTTCTATTTTTAATTGTCTTAAAAGCTCTTCAAATTCTTGTTTTATCAAATTGTCATTTATTTCACCAAATTCATAAGAGGCTTCCATATCAATAAATCCGGCTTCCTCACTTTTTGGATTATCAATTATCTCCTGATATTCTTTAGAAAAAAGTTTTTTGTTGTCTTTCACTATACGAAGAAATTCGTCGTTAGTAAAGGCAAGAACAAGCAGACGACGAGAAATAAGGTCTACTCTTTCTTTTGGGGAAAGATTTTCTACTTTCTCTGTTTCTTCCTGAGTTTTTCTAACTTCTTCAATATTCTCAAATTCTGTCCATAAAGAAACTTCTGAAATTCCTGAATGCTTTGAAAGTTCTCTTATCCAATTATCTTGGTCAACAGAACTTTTTACTTTTTTAATCTTTTGGAGCATATCTCTTACTCTTTTCTTTTGTTCCACCATATTAAGATTTTCGGAAAAAGAGGCTTCAAAAAGACGAGTCATAGCAGGTTTAGCTTCTTTAATAGCTTCCTTTAAAAACTCGGGTTCTTCTTGGCAGGCTTCCGCCGGATCATTATATTTTCCAAGATCAACTGCTAAAACATGGAAATCGAAATTACCAAATATTTCAATAGCTCGTTCCAGGGCTCGTAACCCTCCGGAATCATTATCAAAACTAACAATTACTGAATCTGCTAAACGTTGAAGATTGGAGAGGTGTTGGGTAGTTAGGCTAGTACCGGAAACAGCTACAGCGTTTTTAATGCCGGATTGCCAAGCCATAATAACGTCCATATAACCCTCAACAAGAAAAACCGTCTTAGAGTCCACTATTCCTTTTTTAGCTTTGTTTAAACCAAAAAGGAACTTTGATTTGTTATATACAGGAGTTTGGGAAGTGTTTATGTATTTAGCTACATCCCCTCCTTCTTCCAAAATACGCCCTCCAAAACCAATGGTTTTATCAAGCCGATTAATAAGAGGAAAAATGATTCTGCCGGCAAATCTGTCTTTATACATATTGCTTTTGCTTTTGTAAGCTAAACCGGCATTGACAATATCCTGAATTTTAAACCCCTTATCTAAAAGATGAACAATAAGCTTATCTCCTCCCGGAGAATACCCTATTTTAAATTCCTTAATAGTACTTCCTTTTAAACCTCTTTTTTTTAAATACAAAAGAGCTTTTTTATTTTCAACAAGAGATTTGTGAAAAAAATTTTCAGCAATTTTATTTACATCATAAAGAATTTCAAATTCTCTCTGTTCCCTGCCACTTCTGGTTTCAATTTCAATACCAGCTTTATCAGCTAAAAACCTAAGGGCTTCCGAGAATTCATAATTTTCATACATCATCACAAACGTAATAATATCACCCCCTTCTCCACAGTTTGATACAGCAAAGTTTTCGGCAATATATGAATGCTCTTCATTAATTGTAAGGTTATGGACTGGACCTTTATACCTTTTTCTAGAAACTTCCTTAACCGGTAACAACCAATACTTCACCTTCTTATTTTTTCCATCTCTGTATATGTAATTATGTTGGGGTACAGCTTCGTTAGACCAAACTATTGTATATGATTCTCTGTGATGAACTTTATTCCTGTCTATTCTTTTTTTAGTGGTGCGAGCGCTTGGGAAATAGCCGTTTCTAAGGAGGATGTCCACAATCTGCTCTTTTAATATTGGGGAAATAGTTGCAATCGCCCGGTGTTCTTTAGATGAATTATTTGCGATATAAGTATATCCATCGCCCCGATGCATGGCGTCGAGAAGTACCATTTGCTTTTGGGGAGATATTTCTTGAAGTTCCCAAGGAATATGCTTATTTTCGGCTCCTTTGCCGCACATCTGCTCAAAGATATCAGCAAGATAAGCATGGCACGCAGTTATTTCAATACCCGTTCGCTTGCCGTTTCGTTTATGGATAGAAGCGCTTAAGCCAAAAAGTTTTTTTATAAGCAAAACAATATCATCTGCAAAATCTTCTTCATGATTTCCTAAACTAAATCTGATATAAGCGCGATGATTACTTCCTTCAGCTATCCAATATCCGATAAGCTTGAGGAGATCATCACTTATTTCCTGTTTATATTTCAGCTCCGGTGGATGAGGACCAAAAGTATATTTCTTAGTAAGATACTTTCTGAGATCTATTGTTTTCTGTTTACTTACTCTGGTATTTATGGGATAAAATACAAAATCGTCTTTTTGAACTTCTCCAGCACTAACCTCTTTTATGTTGCTATACCTTTCTATTGCTTCACTTAAGGAAGTATTATTTTCCTTTCTGTATTTTCTAGTTTGGCGATAGAATTGCTTCGTTTTGCGATAGTGTTTTGTTTTTGGTCGAACAATGTTTAACTTATGGTCAGCCGTAAGGGATACAATATTTTTTAACTTTCTGGTACTTATGTTCACCAATTCACCTTCATATTTCCGTTTGTGGGTGGCTATAACCTTTTGAGGTCTGCCTTTGCCCGAGTATACGATTTGATCCTCCTTTATTTTATCTATTTCATGATATCCTTCGGGGGTCTTTATCTTTTGGCCGGGCGGAAAACACCCAAAACAATGCCAAGTTTGACGTTCAGGAGAGACAATAAAAGAAGCATCTGTTTCCTGATGAAAAGGACAAATGCCTTTAAAGTTTTTCCCGGCCGGTTTTAGGTCGACGTATGATTTAATAAATTCAACAATATCAAGTTTCTCTTTAATCCTGTCTGTATCCTTTTTCATATGTTTATATTTTACTCTATACCTTTAAAAAACAAAAATAGAAGGGAAAATAAAAAAGCGGTTTTGTTTATCAAAAAAACCGCTAGTTTTTACTTACTTCTCCAAAGATTCCAGGCCTACCGTACAAACACTTCTGTTATAATCAGTTTTTTCCATGATATCTAAAATTCGATTTTCAGATTTCATAAAAACGATACCCGCCTCACAAACATCATGATTGTAATTAGTTTTTGCCATAACTTCATGAATTTCTTCTTCAGATTTGTCCTTTAGTTTCAAAAGAGGAATACTTGCTTTGCAGATAATCCAGTTATAACCGGTGTTTCTCATGATTTCTAAGATTTCTTCTTCAGACTTTTCCTCTAGTTTCAAAAGAGGAACACTTGCTTTACAGACATCACTGCTGTAACCGGCTTTCTTCATGATTTCCAGAATTTGTTTTTCAGACCTCAAAAGCGGGATGATTTGTAACGCTAATTCTTTTGGCAACATAATAAACTCCTTTCTTATTAAATTTTTAAAATACTTGTATTATTTTGATATATTTTTAACAAGAAGTCAATAAATTATCGTTAAAGAGAAATAAAAAAGAGGCGAACCGCCTCTCTTACTAAAAATATTTAATTATATTATTCGGCTATTTCCTTAGCCACGTTATCGGGTACAATGTTATATTGGTGGAATTCCATATTAAACGAACCTCTTCCTTGAGTCATAGAGCGAAGTTGGGTGGAATAACCAAAAAGTTCGGAAAGAGGAATAAGAGCGTTAACCACTCTAACTTTTCCTCGTTCTTCCATAGATTGGATTTGTCCTCTTTTAGAATTAACGTCACCGGTAACATCGCCCAAGAAATCATCGGGAACAATAATTTGGACTTTCATAATTGGTTCAAGTAAAACAACACCGGCTCTCTTAGCGGCATCCTGAAAGGCCATAGAACCAGCCACCTTAAAGGCAACGTCTGAAGAGTCAACTTCGTGGAAAGATCCGTCGTAAAGAGTTACTTGGCAGTCGGTAAGAGTGTAGCCGGCGTAAATACCTTTATCCATAGCTTCTTTAACTCCTTTTTCAACGGCAGGAATAAATTCTTGAGGAATAACACCTCCTTTAATCTTGTTTACAAACTCAAAACCTTTTCCTCTTTCAAGGGGTTCAATATTAATTTTAACGTGACCGTACTGGCCTCTACCTCCAGATTGGCGAATATACTTTCCTTCTGCCTCGGAAGGTTTAGTAATGGTTTCTCTATAAGCTACTTGAGGACGACCCATATCGGCATCAACACTAAATTCACGCTTCAAACGATCAACAAGAACATTAAGATGTAGTTCACCCATACCGGCAATAATTGTTTCACCGGTTTCGTGGTCAGCTCTAACTTTGAAGGTAGGATCTTCTTCTCCAAGTTTTCTTAAGGCAACACCCATTTTTTCCTGATCAGCTTTAGTTTTTGGCTCTATACGAACTGAGATAACCGGTTCAGGAAAAGTAATATTTTCTAAAATAATTGGATTATTAGGATCAGCTAAAGTGTCTCCGGTGGTAGTATTTTTAAGACCGACAATAGCTCCTAGGTCACCGGCATAAATTTCATCAATATCCTTTCTGTGATTAGCGTGCATTTGAAGAATGCGGCCGATACGTTCTTGCTTGCCCTCGCTGGTGTTTAAAAGATAGCTTCCTTTCTTAATAGTTCCGGAATAAAGGCGGAAGTAAGTTAAGGTTCCAACATAAGGATCAGAAGTAACTTTAAAAGCAAGAGCTGCGGCGGGAGCGTCATCTTTTGGTTCTCTCGTCTCCTCCTCGTCTTTAAGATTAAGGCCTTTAACAGGAGGAAGTTCGGTTGGGGCAGGAAGATAGTCAACAACTGCGTCTAAGAGCAATTGAACACCTTTATTCTTTAAAGCAGAACCACACATAACAGGAATGATTTTAAGGCTAATTACTGCCTTACGAAGGGTTTTCTTTAGTTCGTCAATAGAAATTTCTTCACCTTCAAAATATTTTTCAAGAAGCTTACTGTCATTTTCAACTATCTTTTCAATTAATTCTTTATGAAGAGTATCAACTTTATCTTTTATATTCTCGGGAATTTCAATTTCTTTAACTACCTCCCCTTGATCACCTTCAAAACTGAAAGCTTTTTTCTTTAAAAGATCAATAACACCTTTAAAGTCACTCTCTGCCCCGATTGGAAGTTGAATGGGAACAGCGTTGGAAGTAAGACGGTCTTTAATTGTTTTAAAACTATTTTCAAAACTAGCTCCGGTTCTATCCATCTTGTTAATAAAACAAATACGAGGTACTTCGTATTCATCTGCGTAATGCCAGTTAGTCTCAGATTGAGGTTCAACTCCGGCTACTCCATCGAAAACAGCCACCGCACCGTCAAGAACCCGCAAAGAACGTTTAACTTCAACGGTGAAGTCAATATGGCCGGGTGTATCAATAATATTGATCCGATGCTCGTATTTATCCTTGAGATCTTTTAATTTTTCTTCATCCTCAATACCAAAACGGTGATAAATAGGTGTCCAAAAACAAGTAGTAGCAGCTGAGGTTATAGTAATTCCTCTTTCACGTTCTTGCTCCATCCAGTCCATAACTGCAGCTCCTTCATGAACTTCTCCTATTTTATGAGATATACCGGTATAAAAAAGGATTCTTTCGCTGACAGTTGTTTTTCCGGCATCAATGTGAGCAATAATTCCTATATCTCTTACTTTTTCAATTGGATATTTTCTTGGCATAAAAATTTTAAATTAAAATTTAAAATAAGTTCCAAATATCAAGCATCAAATAACAAATAAATTCCGAGCACCAAATTTCAAAGCTTTAACTTTAAAATTTTGGAATTTGGGTTATTGATTATTGGTCATTATTTGGGATTTGTGATTTGGAATTTGTGATTTCCTTTTTGAGGTTTACCTTAAAAAGGAAGCAAAGGCGCGGTTGGCTTCAGCCATACGGTGCATATCTTGCTTTTTCTTTATAGTCGACCCTTCATTGTTGTAAGCGGAAATAATTTCCTCGGCAAGACGCTCGGGCATACCGGTCCCGCTTTTTGATCGGGCAGCGTCAATTATCCATTTACAAGCAAGGTAAAATTTACGTTCTGTTCTTACTTCCCTTGGAATTTGATAGTTGGCTCCACCAACTCGACGAGAAACAACTTCCATCTTAGGAGAAGCGTTGGTTATAGCCTTTTCAAAAACATCTACAGATTTTTCCTTTGTTTTCTTTTCTACTATATCAAAAGCAGAATAAAGTATTTTTTCTGCCGTGCTTTTCTTCCCGTCTTTCATGAGATAATTAATAAAACGGCCAATGTCAATTCTACCGTATTTATGATCGGGTTTATATTCTCTTTTTTTGTAATAAGTGGATTTTCTCATTTTAAGATTTTGGAGCTTTAGTACCGTATTTAGATCTTTTTTGCTTCCTGTCTTCTACTCCCGTAGAATCAAGAGCTCCTCTAACAATAGTATAACGAACCCCGGGAAGGTCTTTTACTCTCCCGCCTCTGATAAGAACAACAGAGTGTTCTTGAAGACTGTGCCCTTCTCCGGGAATATAAGCAGTAATTTCTGTACCGTTGGTAAGGCGAACACGGGCAACTTTTCTAAGAGCCGAGTTAGGTTTCTTTGGGGTAGTAGTAAAAACTTTAGTACAAACACCACGTTTAAAAGGTGCCGGAGATTTAACCGGCCTATTTTTTTGATAATTGAAATAGGTATTCAAAGCCGGTGTCTTTGGCTTTTTTGCTTTTGGCTTTCTGCCTTTGTTTGTTAATTGATTAATGGTAGGCATATCAATATTAATTTAACTATTGGAATAGATTTAGCTTAAACAAATAGATTAACGTTGTCAACAAAATTAAGCATTTCAATTAAGTGCTTAAAATATAGAAACAAAATTTTGCCAAACTTCCGGACCCGTTAGGAGTTTAAAGATAGAACCGGTAAAACCGAAAATAAAACTTCCGAAATACACTAAAAATATTAAAACCAAGAATATGCCAACCAATCCAACACTCTGGACCATCATGGAATATTTAGGAGGAAGAATTACTGTTAAAATTTTAGAACCATCAAGAGGTGGAATTGGAATAAGGTTAAAAACAGCTAAAAGAATATTTAAAAATACTATAAATCCCAAAGCCACGACTGTAATCTCGGGAAGGAAGCCGTGGGCAAATCTTAAGAAGATTCCAAAGAAAAAAGCAATAACCAAGTTTGAAAAAGGTCCGGCTAAGGCAACTTTTAAAGGACCATATTTTTTATCTCTAAGAAGATTAGGATTGTAAGGAACAGGCTTAGCCCAACCAATAATAAAAGAGGCGTTGGATATAATAAGAAGAAGAGGAACAATAAATGATCCAAAAACATCAAGATGCTTTATTGGGTTTAGGGTAAGACGCCCTGCTTTTCTAGCCGTGGGATCTCCTAATGAATCAGCAACATAGCCATGAGAAACCTCATGTATAACTATTGAAAAAATTAAAACTATTATCTGAAAGATAGTTAAAGCAGTCATAAAAATAATTAATTAAAAATATACTTCCCTTAGTTATAACAAATATTACCCTAAACTAAAAGTTTTGTTACAATGAAAGATAAGGAAAAATTAAAAACTTTTGAAAGTGAAAGGTGGTATTATGAATTTAATCTTAAAGATAAGAATTGTGAAGAAACTGTAATGGGTTGACTTTAATCTCACTTTGAAATAACCTGAAAACATTATGAGACAGTGTGAAATGTGTGGAAAATCATATAATATAGCTCAGAAAAGAAAAAAGCTTCGAGGAAAGTATAATCCGGTAAAGAAATATAAACAGAAAGCCAACCTCCATAAAACCCGCCTTTATAGAGAGGATGGGAAAGTTTCTCTTGTTTGTAGCAAATGTTTAAAGACTTTAACAAAAAAAGCTTCTATTTCTCATTCAAAGAGTTAGTACAATAAAACTTGTATATTTATATAAAAACACTTCGGTTTCTCCGAAGCGTTTTTTTGTGTGGTGCGGGATATGGGAATCGAACCCATACTTCAACCTTGGGAAGGTTGCATTCTGCCACTAAATTAATCCCGCTTTTTCCGTTTCTTTCTCTATTATATCCTTATCAATTTTATTAAATAAAGGCTCAGGTTTATTTATAGAAATTTCATTAAATTTCTCTTTTATAACTTCTATATTTTCAGGCCATTTTTCAAAAGAAACATTTAATATATTTTCAAGCTTTTCTACGCTTTCAACAAGTAAAGGTTTTGCAAGAGCTTGAATAACAAGAACCATAAAGACAGCGTTTGAGATAATTCTTGCTTTTTCTTTTTCTTCTTCGATTTTCCAAGGTTCTCTTTCACTGAGGTATTTATTTCCGAAATCAGAAAGGGAAAGAATTGATTGAACATAGTTTTTATATTCAGGAGAAGAAAGAAGAGTCCTTGCTTCTATTATCTTTTTTTCAGCTTCTTTAATAACTTCTTCCTCTAAAAATTCAGGTTTGATTGAAAGATCTTTTGCCATTTTAAGTGTCCGATTTATAAAGTTGCCTAAGTTTCCAATGGTTACAGAATTATGGCGCTCTACAAAATCAGTCCAAGTAAATTCCGTGTCAGCATTCTCGGGCATAATTAAGGTTAAATAAAGACGAACCGGATCAAGCCCATATTCTTCAACAACATATTTTGAATTAACTATAACTCCTCTGCTTTTAGAAAATTGCTCTTTCCCAAAATTAAGATATTGGTTAATAACCGGCTTATCCGGAAGGTGAAGTTTTTCATTATAAAGATGAAGTTCGCCGGGCCAAAACATAGTATGAAACGGAAGGTTGTCCTTGCCCATAAAATAATAATGGAGAGCGTCTTCGTTTTCCCAAAATTCTTTCCAATCTTTATTTTCCTTTTTCGCCCACTCTACACTAGCGGTAAAATAACCCATAACCGCTTCCCACCAGACGTATATTCTTTTATTTTCAATATTTTCTATTCTTTCTTCTTCGGGAATTTTATTAACCGGAAGCGGTATACCCCACTCAAGGTCGCGGGTAAAAGCTCGGGCATTTAATCCTCTCTCAAGCCAACCTCTTGTTTCTTCCCTTACCCAATTTTTCCAGTTTCCGCTTGATTTTTTAAAATATTCATTAATGAAGGGTTCAAGTTTTTTAAGGTCAAAGAAATAATGCTCGCTTTTCTTTAATTTTACCTCCTTACCGGTCAGCTTATTATGAGGGTTTTTTAATTCGCCTTGATCAAGAACTTGTCCACAGTTGTCACACTGGTCACTTTTAGCCTCTTTAAAACCGCAATAAGGGCATTCTCCTTCCACGTACCTGTCCGGAAGAAACTTTTTTTTCTCGGGGTCATAATATTGGTCAACTTCTTTTCTGAAAATATATCCTTTTTCATAAAAAGAAAGAAAGAAGTTTTGAGCTATTTCTTGATGATTGTTAGTAGTTGTTTTTGTAAAAATATCAAAACTTATCTTAGTTGTTTCAAAAAGAGAAAGGTGCTTGGGATAATATTCTTCAATTAGTTTTTCCGGTTTTACTCCTCTTTTTTCAGCTTCAACCGTAATGGGGGTTCCGAAACAATCAGAACCTGAAACCATAAGAACATCGTCTCCTAAATAACGATGAAAGCGAGCGGTTATATCAGCCGGTAAAAGGTAGCCAGCCAAGTGACCAACATGAAGGTCCCCGTTTACATAAGGCCAAGCTACACCGATAAATATCTTTTTCTTCATTACTTTTATATTAAAGATTTTTTAAAGTTTAACAAGAAAGAAACCCTCACATAAATTAATATGTGAGGGAATCTTTGGGTCCCACCTTAAGACTTCCCGGCTACTTGCCAAGTGGGTCTCCGCAGCAACTAATCCCTGAACGAATCAGCGAACTAGCGCACTCGTTGAGATTCTTAAAGAATCTTTTGGAGTCCCTTACGAAGTCTATTTGATCCGGAATCTAAAAGCAGGACCTACTTGTATTATATCATTTCTAAAATATCTTTCCATACACAAACATCACTCATCAACGCCGAATCTCTTGTATTCGAAAGGCTTAAAGTTTTTTCCAAACCAATGTTCTACTTCATGAATTGCCTCTTCTTCGGTTTCTGAAGCATGAACAATATTCATAACAGAACGATGTTCACTATTGGCTACAGCCGGAGAATCGACAGAAAAATCCCCTCTGATAGTACCCATATCAGCCTGAGAAGGCAGAGTGGGGCCGGCAATCTTTCTCACCATATCAACAGCGTGGACACCTTGGATTACCATCTTTACAAGCGGGGCAGAAACCATATATTCCACAAGCCATTCTCGAACCATTTTTCCAATTTCAGTTTGATCAGAAGTGCCAAGATTTTCTTGAGGGTCAATATTGTATTTTTCATAAGTCCCCAGAGTTTTTTCTCCTAAACGATGAATCCATTTTTCATCTTTGGGATAATGGTTGTCAATATCATCTTTGGTTGGTTGAAACATTTCAATAGCAACAACCTTTAGGTCTCTTTGTTCAAACCTTTTAATAATTTCCCCAATAAGGCCCTTTCTAACTCCATCGGGCTTGATAAGAACAAATGTTTTTTCTTTTTTGAATTTACTTGTATCCATTTTATTTTTTTATATCAATTTTAATATGAAGATCTTCAAGTTGATCTTTGTCGACTTTACTTGGAGCATTCATCATAAGGTCGCGGCCATCACCTGTTTTAGGAAAAGCAATTACTTCCCTGATATTTGGCTCGTTTTGTAAAATCATTACAACGCGGTCAAACCCAAAAGCAATTCCTCCATGGGGTGGAACACCATATTTAAAAGCTTCCAGAAGATGCCCAAAACGTATATCAATATCTTCTTTCTTGTGCCCTAAAACTTCGAAAATAGCTGAAAGAAGCTCGGGATTATGAATTCTTATTGACCCCCCGGCAATTTCATAACCATTTAAAACTAAATCATATTGACGAGCTTTTATGGAAGATGGATCTTCTTTAAATTTATCTTTCAACTCTTCAGGGTCCTCAATGTTGGGCATGGTAAATGGGTGATGTACGGCTCCCCATCTCCCCTTTCCCTCCTTTTTTTCAAAAGCCGGAAAATCAGTTACAAAAACAAAGGCTAATTCATTTTTGTTTTCTTTGTTCTTTCTAACATCCGGCCGATCACTATTGTATTCTTTCATAGCTTTTTCGTAGCTAATTCTTGGAATTCGTCCATTTTCATCAAGGGTTAGCTCTTTTTCCGGATACACCTCTTTAACAAAAGAAATCATCATTTTCTCCACTAAAGAAAGAACCTCTTCTTCGTTAGTAAAACTTAATTCAATGTCAATCTGGGTAAATTCAGGCTGGCGATCCCCTCGGGTATCTTCGTCTCGAAAACATTTTACAATCTGACAGTATCTTTCAAGACCGGCCACCATTAAAAGTTGCTTGTACTGTTGAGGAGATTGAGGAAGGGCATAAAATTCTCCCGGGTGAAGGCGGGCAGGGATAAGGTAATCACGGGCTCCTTCCGGAGTCGATTTGCCTAAGACAGGAGTTTCAACCTCAACAAAATCGTGATCGAATAAAAAATTTCTAATAAATTTTACGGATTCGGCTCTCTTTTTAATATTTTCTGATACTCTTTTACGTCTAAGATCGAGATAGCGATAGCGCATCCGATTATTTTCATTTATATTCCATCCATCATCATCAATAGAAATAGGAGGGGTTTCTGCCCTAGTTAAAATATTAAGCTCTGATACGTTTACTTCGTAATCACCATTGGGAAGATCCGGATTTTTCATTCCTTCAGGCCTCTTTTTTACCTCTCCTTTTATATTAATAACCCATTCCGGTCGAAGAGTATCGGCAAGATCATAAAGTTTTTCATCTTTAGGGGTAAAAACAATTTGAGTAATACCGGTTCGGTCACGAAGGTCAATAAAAATTATTTTTCCATGATCTCTTCGGCTGGCTACCCAACCTGACATTTCAATTTCCTTATCTTTATAATCAATAATTTCTTTTGATAATATACGCATAAATTTGTCTTATTTACAATAATTATCCTATCACAAGGAAGGTGAGGAAAACAAATACTAATGTATTTGTTTTACGAACCGACGCAGGGACAAACCTTGTTTATCACAAGAGGTGCAGGAAAACAAATACTAATGTATTTGTTTTACGAACCGACGCAGGGACAAACTTGTTGAAAGTTATCCACAACGTTTAATATGAAATTCTACCAATATAACATTGTACCCGATAACGTGGCAAAAGAATTAACCGGTGAATAAGCACCAAGCTATTAAACGACAAAGGGGGTCGGGGAAAAGTATTTTCCCCGTGTTGGAAAACAGCGAAGCGCCAGAAACAAGCAGGTTTCTGGGGAGGAGTAAAACGACGACAACATGGGGGTGTCGGGAACCCCCACATTGGTGTTTGTTCCAAAAAAATATAGAGGTTTAAAACCTCTATATTTTTGTTTTTTGAAAGATTAAGAACTTTTTAGTTGTCCTAACAAGTCGAGACATAAAGGCTCCTCGACTAACACCTTACCCAATCATCTAAAAGATGATTTAGGGTTCTAATATTTTTGAATAAGTTTAATTGATCTACGGGCAGGTTCCCCTACCCGTGCCTTGTTCATGTGACTCCATATGTCGCCATACGGCATGGACTATATCACCATCCTTTCAACCAAAATTTCTGACTTAATAGGATGCAACGAACCCACAACTTTAGCAAATTTTCTATGACCATTAACTCCTACAAGAATTCTCCAATATTCAGGATTTACGTTCTTGCTAGGATTATGTATCTTGCCACAGTTAATTCCCGATTCTTCCAGAATAGATTTAATCCATTTAATTTTCTCATAACTTTTTTGAGCAAATTGAATGTAAAATCTTTTACCATTTCTTGGAACACCGCCTTCCGCATCAAAAAATCCTTTTACATAAAAGATTTTCTCTTTTAAGGAAAGGTTAGAAGGGCTAAAACCAAAATCTATTTCCTTGCATAAAGTTTCTAAGGTAAACAAATTTCTATTTTTTCCTTCTTTGTATATCCAAGAATTGTATTCAATCTTTTCAAGAAGTGATTTTAAAGTTTCTAACCACTCCTTTTCTTTCTGGACAAATCTTATTCTTCTCTTTTTGTTAAGAGAAGCATCGTGAGCTGCCCCATTCAAATAAGCAATAATTTCTCCTTTAGTTGAAGGAGCTCGGCGTGTAGTCTCTGAGGGGTCATAACTTTTAACAGTCAGTGGACTTCCCTGCGGATTGTCTGCACCAGACACATTTTTACTCATTATATTTAGTATACCACTAAACAATAAGTAGTGCTGGATACTCAGGGTTTCCCGCATATAGCCGAGTTTGTCTTCGAAAGTTACCCTTCGAAGGTCACAACTTACTTATGACTTCACCCATGTTACCGAACTCGAGCTAACCCAGCCCTCTAAGCTTATTAAAAACATAAGCACAGAGGGCTGGGCTTCACCCGCTCCCGGCTCCCTTGGTGTGACAGGCAGTGAGTACAAGGTTTGAGAACGTATTCACCGCGACATAGCTGATTCGCGGTTACTAGCGATTCCAACTTCATAGAGTCGAGTTGCAGACTCCAATCCGAACTGGGACCGGCTTTATTAGGATTAGCTCCACCTCGCGGTTTCGCAACCCGTTGTACCGGCCATTGTAGCATGTGTGTAGCCCAGAACATAAGGGGCACGCTGATTTGGCGTCATCCCCACCTTCCTCCATCTATAGGATGGCAGTTTCCTGCGACACGTATAACGCAGGACAAGGGTTTCGCTCGTTACCCCACTTAAGGGAACGTCTCACGACACGAGCTGACGACAACCGTGCACCACCTGTGATAGTGCTTCAATAAAATTGAAGAAGTTTACCTTTCAGTAGACGGTCACTAACATGTCAAGTTCTGGTGAGGTTCCTCGCGTAGCGTCGAATTAAACCACATGCTCCACCGCTTGTGCAAACCCCCGTCTATTCCTTTGAGTTTTAAGCTTGCGCTCGTACTTCCCAGGCGGTCCGCTTAACGCGTTAGCTTCGCCACTCCGAGGGTCGATACTCAAAATGGCTAGCGGACATCATTTACGGCTAGGACTACCAAGGTATCTAATCTTGTTCGCTACCCTAGCTTTCGCGCCTCAGCGTCAGGAACGCCCCAGAGAGATGCCTTCGCCTTTGGTATTCCATACGATATCAACGGATTTCACCCCTACACCGTATGTTCTACTCTCCTCTAACGTCCTCTAGTCTGACAGTTTCCATCGCATGCCCCACCGTTTAGCAGTGGGATTTAACAACAGACTTGCCAAACCGCCTACGCGCACTTTACGCCCAATAAATCCGGATAACGCTTGAGGCCTTCGTATTACCGCTGCTGCTGGCACGAAGTTAGCCACCCCTTATTCCTAAGGTAACGTCAATCTGCAACAAGGCAGACTTCCTCCCTCAGAAAAGCAGTTTACACTCCGAAGAGCTTCATCCTGCACGCGGCGTCGCTCCATCAGGGTTTCCCCCATTGTGGAAGATTCTCGACTGCTGCCACCCGTAGGTGTGCGGGCCGTGTCTCAGTCCCGCTGCTGGGGATCAGGCTCTCACCTCCCCTACCGGTCATAGCCTTGGTGGGCTTTTACCCTCACCAACAAGCTGATCGGGCCTAGGCTCATCTTCAAGCGCTAAAAGCTTTACCGAATATTAAAATATCCGGACTATCGGGTATTAGCTCGAGTTTCCCCGAGTTATTCCCGACTTGAATGAAGATACCAAGGTGTTACTAGCCCGTTTGCCACTATTCAACCGAAGTTGAACCGTTCGACTTGCATGCCTTATCCACGCCGCCAGCGTTCATCCTGGACCAGGATCAAATCCTCAATAATTACGAAACACGACTTTAGTACGAAAGAAAAACCCTCCGTACTTTTTTCGTATTTCGTAACAAAGGTTTTAACAATAAAACCTTGTATTAGGACAACTAAAAAATTCTCAATCCAAAATCCAATATGTAGAATTTCATTGCGAAATTCTATTTTTTCAAAAAACAAATCTTTACATTCGCATTACCAAGTATATCTACAAAAAAACAGGTGTCAACCCCGTTACAACCTATACACTTTAATCACTTTCTCCATTATTACCGGGTACTACAATTATTATCTCTTCTCCTACTTCACGATAATTAAACTGTGATTTTAATTCTTTTAAAAGGTTGTTAGGATTTTCAAAATAATCTATTTTGTATTCTAAATCTCTATTTTCGCTTTCAATATCCGTCAAACTCGCACTCAATTTTTCTATATCCGCCTCAAGATTATTATTCTGTACCCAAAGCTTATAAACCCCAAAAACGATAAAAAGAATAACTGCGGCAATAATAATTGTTTTCCAAATCCAGCTCATAAAAACAGTATAAAATATTAGACCTAAAACAACAAAAAACTATTTTTTCAACAATTCCTTAAATATTGCTTCGTCTAATTTTGCCTCACTCCTTTCTTTCAATTTTTTCTTTCCTTTCTTTTGTTTTTCCCGCAATTTCATCTTTCGAGTTACATCCCCGCCATACAAATAACCGGTTACATCTTTTCTAAATGCCGGAATATCTTCCCGGGCAATAATATTACTGCCAATAGCAGCCTGGACCGGCTGAGCGTATTGCTGTCTGGGAAAATGCTTTTTCAAAACCTTAACCATTTTCCTGCCTTCTCTTTGGGCTTCGTCTGAAGGAAAAAACCTGCTCATTCCCGGAATTTTTTCACCGGAAACAAGAAAATCAACTCTTACTATATCAGCCTCTTTATGCCCCGCCGGCTCATAACTGAAAGAACCGTATCCTTCAGTCACAGACTTTAAAACATCATCAAAATCAGAAACCAGTTCCGAAAGAGGCATTAAGGCTGAAATTAAAATATTTTTTCCTTGGGAATAAGTTTCAGTATTTTCCATCCTAAAACGGCGAAAAACAGAAACAAGATTATTCAAAAATTTTGGAAGAAGAAGAATTTTTATTTTTATCATCGGTTCTTCTATTTTTTCAAAGTTAAGAGGAACTTCTTCTGGCTGAGTAACCTCCAGCCATTCCCCGTTAACCTTAACTCTGTACTTAACAGAAGGAAAAGAGTGAACCGTCTCTATTCCAAATTCCTTACGAATCCGCTCTGAGGTTATTTCATAATGAAGTCTCCCTAAAAAACCAACCTTAAAACCCCTGCCTAAAATCTCATTCCTATCCCCTTCAACGGTAAGAGAAGAATCATTAAGGCGGAGACGGTCTAAGCTTCTAGCCAGGTCTGCGTGATCATTTTTATCTTCAGGGTAAAAAGAAACAAAAACAGTTGACTTTGGTTCTTTGTATCCCGGAAGAAGTTCTCCTTTTTTATTGTTTGAAATGGTATCCCCTATTCTTATTTTCTCAGGATTTTTTATACCCGTTGCCACATAACCTATCTGCCCGGTCTCCAATTTTCCCATAGGTTTCATTTCCGGATAAAAATAACCCGTTTCCTTTATTTGAAAACCACTCTCGGTTCCCAAAAAAAACATATTATCTCCATCCTTTAACTCTCCGTCAAAAACACGAACGCTGGTTACAACACCTTTATGGTTGTCGTAGAAAGAATCAAAAATTAATGCCCGAGCATAATCCTTCTCACCTCTTTTGGGAAAAGGAACTTTCTCTATTATTTTTTGAAGCGTTTCTTTTACACCTTCTCCTGTTTTTGCTGAAACTTGTATTATCTCATCAGGGTCTTGGTCCAATAATTCGGCTATTTCGTTTATAAGGTAATCCAGTTTGCTTCTATCTTCAAAAAGATCAACTTTGTTTATAACTCCTATAAGAGAAAGTCCGGCCTCCCTAGCGCTTCTTAAATTAGAAAGAGTTTGGGCTTGAATACCCTGCTTAGCATCAACCAGCAAAATTCCTCCTTCAGCTGCTGTTAGAGCTCTAGAAACCTCGTATTGAAAATCGGAGTGTCCCGGAGTGTCTATTAAATTTAAAATATACCCCTCATACTCCATCCGAACCGGAGCCATTTTAATAGTAATCCCCCGCTCTCTTTCCAATTCCATTTTATCCAAATACTGTTCCTTCATTTTTCTATCTTCCACGGTATGAGTTTCCTCCAAAAAACGGTCAGCCAAGGTTGACTTACCGTGATCTACATGAGCAATTATACAAAAGTTTCTTGTCTTTTCTTTATCCATAATTCATTCCTATCTTATCCTAACTCTTTCTCTTTCACAAACTATTCCTTTATAAACTCCTCCTCAAACTGGTTTTTTAGAGTAAGATTAATTGTTTCTCTTTTTGAAACATTCTCTATATTTTTTTCATAGATAAGAGAATCGGATTCGACCCAAACATAACCTAAAGGAGCGCTTATTTTTATATTCAGTGCCGTATCCGAACCGGATTGTTTGTCAAAAATAAACTTAAACTTCTCTCCCGGTTTCAATTTTAAGTTTTTTGCTGCCGGACTTTCATAACGCACCTCCAAATTACTTTCTTCTTCGGGAGAGGTAAGAAGCCAAGTCCCAAAAACTGTCTTGCCAAATTCCTCGGTTTTCCAAGTGTTATAAGTATCATCATATATCTTTGTCTCTTCAATTTTTTTTAAAGCATCAAGCTTCTTGTACGAGGAATCATATTCTTCTTTTATTTCATAGCGCTCATCATTGCCCTCCATAAAAACAAGGTTAGAAGATGGATTAGTATATATCTTTATGTAATCCTTATTCACTTCTCGGTACCATGAATCTTCTTCGTTTTCACCGTTATGCTTTCTTGTTATTTTCAAATCTCCCATTACTCCTCCTCCGGATCCAACATTAAGCCAAACATTAATTTCTTGGTTAATAAAAGCATCTGTTTTACCTCCGGCAATATTACTGTTAACTACCGCTAAATAACCTCCCCAAAAACTATCAGGTAATTCATAAATGCTTCCGGCTAATTCATTTTTTTGGAAAAAATTACTAATCTTTTTATCTCGCGCATAAAAAACAATCTCTTTATTATTAATATGATTATTTAAATCGTCCATCACTCTTTCTAATTCATCACCCGAAAAATTTTCCAATCTTTCCATAATCATAGGAGCTAAAACAGCTAAAATCTTTTTAGGGTTTTCTCCGGCTTGTTTATCTCTTCCGGTCTCAACCTCTCTTTGAAGTTCTGTTAAGAAGTTTTCATGATCAATGGTCATATCATAATCAGGAAGTTCTACCTCTCCCACGTATTCCATAATAGTACCCAAAACATCTACATCTATTCCTATTACTCCTTCAAAATTAATACCTTCTTCTTTATATATCTTGGATTGTTCCAACATAGACAAAACTGTTTCAGCAGAAGTAGGAAAATCAAAAAACCAATTTGCGTCCCTAATCCCCCAATCTCTTGTTACTCTCTGAAGAGGTTCTGGCGGAATATATTTTTCATCAAAATTAATTTCATGATCAGGCCAATATATATCCTCAACAATTAAGTCTTTCATCTGGCCTTTTTGTATTACTAAATCTCCATAACTTCCCAAAAATCCGCCGGCCGGACGAAGCTCCGATGAGTTTTGAAACATAAGAATAATATGTTTTTCTTCTTCCGATTCAAAAATATCAATAGCTCCGCCCAAAAAATCTTCAATCGCATAAAGCTGATTGCTATACGTAAAATATTTGTTCTCCAAAACATTTCCCATTTCTCCGAAATGAACAAGCTTCCCTAAGCTCTCGGTCTTGTTTCTTAAAAAACTAACTTCTGATTTAATATTCCCTAACAATTCTCTACCCTCGTGCATTAATTCAAGTAATTTTTCACCATCGTTCCTAAAATATGAAAAACCGTCACTTTGGATAGTGGAAAGGATGTTTGATAAATGAATAAGGTCTACATTAAACTGAGCGGCTTGCTTTAAAAAACTACCCACATCTTTTAAAAAAGGAACAAATTTAAAACTCGCTGACAAAACAAAATTTTTAGGATTTTCGTTTATTAAACTATCTATCTCATCAAGCTTTTCCTTGCTTTTGACAAGAGAATCTTGAGCTTCTTTAGTTTCAAAATTTTTAATAGATTCCAAAGAATCAAAAAGGTAGTTTGAAACTAATTCTCCTTTCGCCTCCAAAACAACTTTAGTGCTCTTCAAATTAGCTACCGTCATAGTTCCAAAAACTATAAAAACTATAACTATCGCTCCAACCCCCCATTTCAAAATATTTTTAATTGAATTATTCCCGCTTCCTTTATACTCTCCGGAAATACGTTTAAGGTCTAAATTTGAAAATTTGCTGGATCTTTTATAGTTAAAATTAGGCTTTTTAACGTCCACCAAAACAGGATCAATATTTTTTCTTGGTACCTTTTTAGACATATTACTTTTGTTTTAATAATATCTCAGCCGCCCACTTTTAACAAACACCAATACCAACTTGGGGGTGTCGGGAACCCCCACGTTATATTAACTACCCAAAAAAGCTCTTTATTTGTTGTTACTCAAGTCGAAACCCTGATCTTTTAATATTCCTAAAAATCCTTTTTTAAAACTATCTTTCGAAAACATCTTTGCTCGGTCAGCAATATACCTACGATCAAAATTAATTTTCTCAGCTTTTCTCACCGCCTCCATTAACGGCTCAATTTCCTGAGTTTCAAAGAATATTCCTGTTTTATCTTCTTCTATAATTTCTTCCGCTCCTCCTCTTCTGTAACCAATAACCGGCAAACCGCAAGCTTGAGCTTCGGCTGCAACCAAGCCAAAATCTTCTACTTGGGGAAAAATAAATACTTTAGCGTTGTTATACATTTTTCTTAACTCTTCATCACTGATACCTGAAATAAATTCTATATTAGGTCCGGCCATAGCTTTCAATTTTTTTTCTTCAGGACCGGTTCCTACAATCTTTAAAGGAATACCCAATTTATTAAAAGCCTCAATTCCCAAATCAAAAAGTTTGTAATAAAGAAAGCGCCCAACCATAAGATAATAACCATCGTGACTGTTAAAAGATTCTCTGTCCGGATAAAACTTTTCCAAATCAACCGGAGGATATAAAACATAGGACTCTCTTTCATAATAAGCCTTAATCTTTTTTGAAATATAATCTGAATTAGCTGCAAAAATATTTACCCCTCTAGAAGTTTTCTTATCCCATCTTTTAAGATAGTTGGCAATAGGTTTAAAAACTTTTATAAAAGGTTTGGGAGAATGTTTAAAATTCCTCAAATAATCAAACTCCCAAGCATAACGCAAAGGAGTATGGCAATAACAGATATGAAAATTGCCCTTCACCCCAATTCCTTTCCCGTATCCGGCCGAAGAAGAAATTATTAAATCATAATTCTGGACACCTTTAATGCTTTCTGCCATAAAAGGCATAAAAGGAATAAACAACCTATGATTGTTTTTAACTAATCTATTGTTTAAAAAACTTGCCTTTTTAAAATTGTTCGAAAATCCCTTTGATAATTTTTTCTCATCGTACAAAAGAGTATAAAGATCGGCTTCAGGAAAAATTTCTAATATAGCTTCTACAACCCTTTCTGCCCCTCCTCTCTGGTTTAAATAATCATGTAATAATGCGACCTTCATTATCTTCTATTGTATCCCACTAACAAAAAAACATAAACATAAAGAATAAAAAATAAGTGGCTCAACTTGGGGGTGTCGGGAACCCCCACGTTGTTGTGGATAAGTAAAAAACTTGTTTTGGGTTGGTGTTAAACCCCTAAACCCCCGTAGGATCGGAAAAAAATACCCAAATTGACTTACTTATAATCTTTATATCCATCCAAAGCGACCTATGAGCCACGTAATAAGAATCTAGTTCTAATTCTTTTTTGTAAGGCAAACTTGAAGCCCCGCTGACTTGGGAAAGTCCCGTCACGCCTGCCTTTGCATCAATTAAAAATTTATACTCCGGAGGATATTTTTCTACTTCCTCAACTTCATGGGCTCGGGGTCCGACTACCGATAATTCACCCTTAAGAACGTTTAAAAACTGAGGAAATTCATCTACTCTAAGCTTTCTTAAAAACTTGCCTGTTTTTGTTAAACGCGGATCGTTTTTAATTTTAAAAAAAGGACCGTCGTTTCTTTCATTTAAATGTTCCAAATCTTTTTTCATTTCTTTTGCTCCTCTCACCATTGAACGAAACTTATAAATACCGACAACTTTTCCCTTACTTACTCTGGGAAGCTTTATAAACACCGGACCTCCGTCCTCAATTAAAATTGCCGCAGCAATAAAGGGCGTAAAAGGAATAATAAATAAAAGACATAAAACAGAAACTAAAATATCAAAGATTCCCCTTATCATATTTCTTGTTAAAAATTATTTAATAATAATAACAAACTCTCCCTTTACCGTATGTTCCTTAAAATAGGAAATCGCTTTTTCTAATGATCCTTTAAAATATTCTTCATAAATCTTGGTCATCTCTCGGGCTATAAACACTTCCCTATCTCCACCTAATTCTTCTTTCAGTTCGCCAAGAGTTTTAAGAAATCTGTGAGGTGACTCATAAATTACCACCGGTCTTACTTCAATATTTTTAACCTTTTCAAAAAACTTTTTTCTTTTATTTTTTGCCGGAACAAAACCAAGAAAAGTAAATTCATTAGCCGGCATCCCTGAAACTGACAAAGCTGCCACTACTGCCGAAGGACCGGGAATAACAGAAATATTTGTTGCGGGTAAATTATTCTGAACAAAATTAACTAATTTTCCTCCCGGATCTGAAATGCCCGGTGTTCCGGAATCACTAACTAAAACAATAGATTTATTATCAGAAAGAATTTTTTTCACCTCTCCAAAAATCTTCTCCGGATTGTGTTCATTATACCTCCTTAAAGGCGCTTTAATATCAAAATTATTTAAAATTTTCTGAGTTACTCTAGTATCTTCAGCCAAAATTAAATCAGCCGAGGACAATATCTTTAAAGCTCGACTTGATAAATCACCCAAATTTCCAATTGGTGTTGCTACTAAAAATAGTTTACCCATATTACATTATTCTAAACTCACCTTATGAGCTCTCAAGCCTGATTGAATTATCCGATCTATCAAATTTGAATAAGAAATCTTTTTATCTTCAGCTTCTTTAGCTAAAACATTTTCCTCCCCTAAACCGGGAATGGTATTAACTTCTAAAACATATACCTTTTCCTCTCCAACAATCATATCAACCCGAGAAAAACCCCGACAACCCAAAATAGTATGAGCTTGTTTAGCCACTTGTTTTATTCTCCAAAGCCAAGCATCTGAAAAAGGAGCCGGAGTAACTTCATCTACACTGCCTACTTTATATTTAGAATCATAACTATAAAAGTGGGTTAGCTTCGGCACAATTTCAGTTGGAGATAAAGGATAGGCCGAACCGCCTGTTCCGTCATCAAGTATTGCGCAAGTCGTTTCCCTGCCGTTTATGAAAGGTTGAATAATAAGGTCACGGTACCTTTCGAAAAGTTTCTCTAAAGTAGGACTAATATCTTCAGAATTAGAAGTGATAACCATGTCAAAACTGTTACCGCTTCTATTTGGTTTTATTACATAAGGCGGGTCAATAAAAAGTTTTGCTTTTTGAATTACTACTTCTTCATTTTCTTCCCATTCTCTCCTGCTAAGAAAAAAAGTTTGAGGAATGTCTAAACCAGCGTCTTGTAAAAGCTTCAAAGATAAATACTTGTTCATACATAAAGCGCTTGCTTGTGAATCAGAACCCGTATACGGTACTCTAACTTCTTCTAACTCACCTTGGATAAAACCACCCTCGCCATATCTTCCGCAAAGAGAAATAAAAACAATGTCAAAATTTTTCTTAATATCTTTTGGGTTAACTTCCCAAACTCCTTCCTTGTTAATTTCAACCTTAGCAGCATCATACTTTTCTTTATCAATACTCTTTAAAACTTGTTTGCCTATATCTAAAGAAGTTTCGCGTTCTTTCTGGCCCGGTCCACCTACTAAAACTGCAACTTTTATTTTATTTTCCATATTTAAACTTTAATAACAAAGCAAGAAAAAGTTAAAAACTATTCTTTTTTAAGATAAATAGTTTGAGTTGGAAAAGCCATTTCAATACCTTCCTTATCAAGTTGCTTTTTTAGCTCAAAAGCAATCTCCTGATTTCTCTTGGCATACAAATTATAATCAGGCCTTTCCACGTAATAGACCACCTCAAAAGTTATTGCCGAATCGTCAAATTTATCAAAAAAACCTCTGTCAAATTCCACGTCTTTAACATTATTGATAATATCCTCAACTATTTTAGGTATTTTATTTAGTTTCTCATGAGGCGTGTCATAAGTTACTCCAAAACCAAAAACCCCTCTCCGTTCTTCCATTTTTTTGTAATTTCTAATTTGAGCAGAAGTAAGTTCGGTATTAGAAAAAACAAGCTCCTCGCCGCTTAATGACTTTAACCTTGTTGTTTTTATTCCAATTTTCTCAACCGTCCCTGATTTATCACCAACAACAATAAAGTCACCAACTATAAACGGCTTATCAAAATAAATAACAAAAGAACTGAAAAGGTCTCCTAAAATATTCTGAGCTGCCAAAGCTACCGCTACCCCTCCAATTCCCAAACCGGCTATAAGGGAAGTTACATTAACTCCAAAATTAGACAGGGCTAATAAAACCGCTATCACCCACAAAATTCCCTTAACAATCTTTCCTATCAAATTAATAGCCGACCTGGTACCCGGCTCAATCTCTCTTTTTTCAGCTTTTTCTAAAATGTAATCAATAAGAATGCTAAGGGATACTGTAATTTGATAAACAACTATAGCGATAAGAAGAACATTAACAATTTGCCATAAAAACGGCCCTAAAATTATCACCTTCAAGGCAAAATAAACTGCCAAAATAAAATAAAAAGGCGGCTTTATGTTTTTAACAATCTTAATTAAAGCATCATCAATATCTGTTTTTGTTTTCTTGGTAAGCTTTCCTAACCTCTTAACTACAATAAACTGAAAAAGCTTTAATACGAGAAGTAAACCAACAAAAATAGCTACGGCCTGAACGTAGTCGCCAATATTATTACCCCAAAGTTCAATACTCCAAAAATCTAAATTAATAATTTGTTCTATAAAATCCATACTATTAATAAAAGTATATCAAAATAATACACCTTCTCCAACTTGGGGGTTCCCGACACCCCCAAGTTGGATTTTATCTATTATCTCCGCTGCCGTGAATCACGTTTCTTCTTTTTCTTGATTGAAGTTTTTCTATATTTAATTCTGCTACTTCTTCCAAAGACAAATCTAACTCAGTGCAAAGCTGGGCCATATACCAAAGAACATCTCCTATTTCTTTTTTGAAATCTTCTTTCTTTTCTTCGCTAATCTCAAAATTATCATCCCTTATTATTTTCTTTATCTTCTCTGCCACTTCTCCTGCCTCCCCAACTAAACCTAAAGTTGGGTAAATATAATTTTCTCCCTTGTTAGGATAAATGGCAGTTTCTCTTGATTTTTTCTGATATTCCTTAAAATCCATATCCTCAATTATACCACGCTCAAACTACTCCTCCAAAGAACGTTTTTTTCTCAATTTTCTATGATATTCAATAGCAAATCTATGCGCTTCATCGCGCACTTTAATTAAAACCTCTTTATTAAAACCTTCAGGAATTTTTCCTACAAAATCGTTTTTCTTACGTTCCGGCCCTTTAGCAATGCCAACTATCGGAACACTAATTCCGTTTTCAGAAAAAACTTCCAAAGCGGCGTTAACTTGCCCTTTTCCGCCGTCAATTAAAACTAAGTCAGGCAAGGGCCATTCTTCATGTTTTAATCTTCTCCTCAAGGTTTCTTTCATCATCCCTGTATCATCCTGTTTTCTAATCGTTCTTATTTTAAATTTCCTATAATCACTTTTCTTAGGCCTGCCACCCTCGAAAACAACCATTGACCCAACTGCCGATGTTCCCGAAATATTAGAAATATCATAACCTTCAATCCTTCCTCCAACTTGGGGGTTCCCGACACCCCCAAGTTGAGATTCGCTTATCAAGGCCGTGTCATTTATATGCTCCAAAGCAAAAATTTGTTTTTTTAAACTAGCTGCTTCTTCAAAATTTTGATTATCAGAAAGTTTTTTCATTTCTTTCTTTAGTTTCTCAACTAAGTTTTTCTTTTTACCTCTAAGAACCTGTTTCAAACCATTTACATTTTTTTTATATCTCTTTTTATCTACACTACCATTACAAGTTCCGGGACAAAGGCCTATTTCGTAATCTAAACAAGGCCTTTTATAGCTTCCATATTTTTTAGGGCTATGAATGGAATAAGGAAAAATCTTCCTCAAAATTCTCATCGCTTTTCTTAAATCAGAAGCATTTGTATAAGGACCAAACCTTTCCCCTTCTATGTTAGATTTTCCCCTAACCAATCTAACTTGAGGTAAATCATCATTGCTTATTTCTACAAAAAGAAAACTCTTATCATCTTTATCTTTTATGTTGTAAAGAGGTTCGTATTTTTTAATAAGCTCTGCCTCTAAAATAAGAGCTTCTAACACTGAATCAGTTTCCAAATATTCTATTTCTTTAATTTCTTGGACTAATTTTTCAATTCTCCGATTATGCGACTTATAAAAATACGAAGAAACCCGCTTCTTCAAATTACCTGCTTTCCCTACGTACAAAATTTCTCCCGAAATATCTTTCATAATATAAACCCCGGGAACTTCGGGAAAGTTTTCGTATAACTTTTTCTTCTCTTCTTTCATTCAAGTTAAAATATATTACCTACCTTGCTAAATTTCAAATAAAACTAAAGCCAATGCTTAAGATAATATCCTGTATGACTTCCGGCTATCTTAGAAACATCCTCCGGAGTTCCTTCAGCTATAATTTCTCCCCCTTTATCTCCCCCGTCAGGACCAAGGTCAATTATCCAATCTGCCGATTTTATCACATCAGGATTATGCTCAATAACCATTACCGTATTTCCCCTAACAATTAGTTTCTGCAAAACTTCAATTAATTTCTTTACATCGTCAAAGTGAAGACCGGTAGTCGGCTCGTCCAAAAGATAAATAGTTCTCCGCGCACTCTTTCTTCCTAATTCCTTAGCCAGCTTTACCCTTTGTGCTTCTCCGCCGGAAAGTGTCGGAGCCGGTTGGCCTAATTCCAAATATCCCAAGCCAACTTCCTCCATTATCCCCAAACGATCATTAAGCCAAGGGATATCGTTAAAAAACTTTCTCCCTTCTTCTACGGTCATTTTAAGAACGTCGTATATACTCTTGCCTTTATATTTTACCTCTAAAGTTTCCCGATTATACCTCCGTCCGTGGCAAACGCTGCAAGTTACATAAACAGTAGGCATAAAATGCATTTCAATGGCAATGCTTCCGTGACCCTCACAATTTTCACACCTTCCTCCGGGAACATTAAAACTAAATCTTCCTTTCTTATAACCCCTAATTCTAGCTTCTTCAGTTGAAACAAATAAATCACGAATATAATTCCAAGCCCCGGTGTACGTTACGGGATTTGATCTAGGTGTTCTTCCTATCGGCGATTGGTCAATATTAACTACCCGGCTTAAATATTCTAAACCCTGAACTTCTTTGATTAAAGGTTTGTTGTAACTGGCACCATTTAATTTATTAGCCAGCTCTCTATAAAGAACATCAATCATTAAAGTACTTTTACCGGAACCGGAAACTCCTGTTAGGGCGACAAATCTTCTTAAAGGAATATTTATACTTATATTTTTTAAATTATTTTCTGAAACTTTTTTGAGCTTCAAAAAATCATGATGTTTATCCACCTTCCTTCTTTTTTCCGGAATATCTACTTTTTTATCCCCTCTTAAGTAATCAAGAGTCAAAGATTTATTTTTTTTATCATCAATAATTTCTGGAATACTGCCTTCTGCCACTACCTTACCACCGTGAATACCCGGACCAGGGCCAATATCTACCATATAATCGCTTTCCAAAATTGTTTGCTCATCATGCTCTACAACAATAACGGTGTTCCCCAAATCTCTAAGGTACTTTAAGGTTTGAATCAATTTATCATTATCCCGCTGATGAAGACCGATAGTCGGCTCATCCAACACATACAAAGTACCGGTTAATTGCGAACCTATTTGGGAAGCAAGACGTATTCTTTGAGCTTCCCCTCCGGAAAGAGTGCCCGCTCTACGATCAAGAGTAAGATAATCTAAGCCAACATCTAAAAGAAATTTTAATCTTCCCCTTATTTCCTTCAACGGGGTCAAGGCGACCTCTTTAAACTTTTTATCTGCTTCTTTTTCCAAACCGGCAAAAAACTTATCTGCTTCTTCTATAGTTTTTGCTGTCACTTGAGATATATTTTCTCCTCCTAAAAGAACTGCTAAAGCTTCCGGGCGAAGACGTTTTCCTTTACAAGTTTCACAAACTTTCTCAGCGCCCTCTCCTCCTTCTATTCCCAAACCGTGACAATCAGAACAAGCCCCGTAAGGACTGTTAAAGGAAAACAATCTAGGCTCAATCTCGGGAAAAGAAAAGTTGTCTTCCGGACAAGAAAGTTTGGAAGAAAGAAAAAGCTCTTTGCCGCCGGTCATAAATTTTACGTTTCCCTTGCCTCTTTTAATAGCCTCTTCTACCGCTTCATTTAAGCGGAGTCGATTATCTTTATCATTAAAGTCAACCCCATAATTTATTCTATCCACCACCACTTCAATAGTGTGTTGTTTGTAACGATCAAGGCTAATTCTATCCCGTAAGGAATAAAACTCTCCGTCAATTCTAACCTCTCTAAAACCGGCGTTTAGCATATTGTAAAGAAGCTGATAATATTCACCCTTTCTCCCTAAAACTACCGGAGCCATTATCACAATACTTTCTCCTTGCTTTCTTTTTTGGGAAAAACCAATCCCTGCATCTACTATCTCATCAACACTCATAGCTTTAATAATCTTTCCACACACGGGACAATGAGGAACCCCCACACGGGCGTATAAAACTCTAAGATAGTCATATATTTCGGTAACCGTGGCTACAATAGAGCGCGGATTAGAAGAATGACTTTTTTGATCAATGGAAATAGCCGGAGACAACCCTCTTATTTCATCCACATCGGGTTTATCTAACTTATTCAAAAACTGGCGGGCGTAAGCAGAAAGAGATTCTATATACCGTCTCTGACCTTCAGAAAAAATAGTATCAAAAGCTAAGCTTGATTTTCCCGAACCGGATACGCCCGTAAAAACTACCATTTTATTACGGGGAAAATCTACCGATATATTTTGGAGATTATGTTCTCTCGCTCCTTTTACTTTAATTTTATCTTCCATAACTATTTTTTATTTACTTCTTTAGATAATTCTTTTATTTCGTCCCTCAAAATAGCAGCTAACTCAAAATCCAATCCTTCTGCTGCTTTTTTCATTTCTCTTTCTTTTTCTTTAATCAACTTCTTTGCCTCTTTCTCATTTTTTGGCAAGGGCTTGTTTTCTAATTCCAAAGTTTTGCTTACATCAACCGGAGCAATATCAGAAATATCTTTAACAATGGTTTTAGGTGTAATACCATATTTTTTGTTATACTCCATCTGAATTTTCCTTCTTCTTTTGGTTTCATTAATAGCTCTCTTTACGGAACCGGTTTCGTTATCGGCATATATAAGAACCTCGCCCTTAACGTTTCGAGCCGCTCTCCCTATAACCTGAATCAAAGAAGTTTCGCTTCTTAAAAAACCTTCTTTATCAGCATCAAGAATAGCCACTAAAGAAACTTCGGGAAGATCCAAACCTTCTCTCAAAAGATTTACCCCTACTAAAGTTTGAATTTCGCCTTTTCTCAATTTGGTAAGAATCCTTATTCTGTCCAAAGTTTTCACATCACTATGAAGATAGCTGACTCTCAAACCTTTTTCTTTAAGGTACTCGGAGAGATCTTCGGCCATTTTTTTGGTAAGGGTAGTAACTAATACCCTATCTCCCTCTTCTACTCTTTTTTGAATTCTGGGAATAAGATCTTCAACTTGCCCCTTTGCCGGTCGTAAAGTTATTTTCGGATCAATAAGGCCGGTTGGCCTGATTATTTGCTCTACAATTTGATTACTCTTTTCTTTTTCGTAATCTGCCGGCGTGGCGGAAGTATATATCCTCCGCCCTATTTTATTTTCAAACTCATCTTTTTTAAGGGGTCGGTTATCAATTGCCGAAGGAAGGCGAAAACCATATTCTATTAAAGTTTCTTTTCTGGCTCTGTCTCCTCCGTACATACCCCAAAGCTGAGGAACTGTTACATGAGATTCATCAATTATGGTAATAAAATCCTCGGGCATATAATCCAAAAGAGTAGCCGGCGGTTCACCCGACTCTCTTCCGGAAAGATGGCGGGAATAATTTTCAATACCGTTGCAATATCCAATTTCCCTTATCATAGCAACATCATTCTTGGTTCTTCTTTCCAAACGTTCCATTTCTAAAAATTTTCCTTCTTTTTTAAATTTTTTTAACTGTTCCTTAAGTTCTTTCTCAATGTTTTTTATTGCTTTATCTCTAGAAATTTTTTCCGTAACAAAATGGCGGGCAGGAGAAACAAAAACTTCTTCTGTTGTTAAAGTTTCTCCCGGAACAAAACCTTTCACCGGATCAATCACAAAAATATCATTTATCTTTCCTTCTTTAATTTCAAAATTATAAACTAGATTTTCATAAGGAGGCATAATTTCCCACTGGTCTCCCCTTAACCTAAAAGTCCCCCTTTGTAAATCAGAATTAGTCCGGGAATACTGAATCCTAACAAGTTCTTGAACAAACTCTTTTCTGTCCACCTTATCTCCTTTCTTTAAATGAAGAATCTTTTTTTTGTATGTTTCCGGCTCACCAAGTCCGTATATACAAGAAACTGAAGCAACAATAATTACATCCTTTCTTGTCAAAGCAGCTGTTGTAGCTCTGTGGCGCAGCTTATCTATTTCATCATTTATCATGGCTTCCTTACCGATATACGTATCAGAAGTGGGAATATACGCCTCAGGCTGGTAATAGTCATAATATGAAACAAAATATTCTACAGCATTTTCCGGAAACAAAAACTTAAACTCATTACAAAGTTGAGCCGCTAAAGTTTTGTTGTGGGCAATTACCAAAGCCGGCCGTTGAGTTTTTTCAATAACCCCGGCCATGGTAAAAGTTTTTCCGCTTCCGGTTACCCCTAAAAGAGTTTGATTTTTATATTCCTTTTCTAAGCCCCTAGAAAGTTTTTCTATAGCTTTAGGTTGATCTCCTGCCGGCTCATATTTTGAATGAATCTTAAAAGGTTTATTCATAAATACACTAAACCGCCCCAACATCAGAGATATTAGGGGGTACACAATCAACTATTACATTATCTTTTAATTCCTCACAGGTCAAATAAAATACTTCAATCCTCTTTCTTTTCTTCTTCCAATTCTTCTTTTTTCTTATCTTCACTTTCTGATTCCTCGTCTTTCTGAACTTCTTCCTCGGGTTTTGGTGTTTCCTCTTGTTTAGGATCTCCTTCATCTGATTTTTCTTCTGTTTCTTCTTCCTTCTTCTCTTCTTTTTCTTCTTCTATCACTTCACTTTCTTTTTCCTCGGAAACATTATCTCCTTCTTTTTCTTCTAAAGATTCTTCTTCAACAGATTCTGTTTTATCTTCAGATGGCGCATTTTCTCCAGAAGCCTCGAAAGCCTTAACTTCAGCTTCTTTTGCTGCTGCTTCTTCTTCGGAAATTTTCTTTTTGGCATGAACCGGTTTTTTAGGTCCTTCAACTATGCCGGCTTTAACTAACAAATTGTAAACACTGTCGGTTGGTTTTGCTCCGCCGGTATTTATCCAATATTCAGCTCTCTCTTTATCAACTTTAAACTTATCAGCATGAGGGTCTACCCAGCCAATGTTTTCTATATATTTGCCTTTAAGTTTGGAACGCTTTTCCGCCACCACTATTCTGTAAGTAATTTGACGCTTTCTTCCAACTGGACTTAATTTTATTGATAACATGTTTTAATAATTAATTGATAAATATAATAACGACACAAACCCCAGTATATATATAAAAGAAATAATAGTCAATCAATATCAAAACACTCTCAACATCCGAAAAAAGTTATCCACAAC
>CAZXDO010000040.1:0-39557 GCA_964639325.1 uncultured Candidatus Saccharibacteria bacterium | reverse complement strand
TTTCCCCGTGTTGGAAAACAGCGAAGCGCCAGAAACAAGCAGGTTTCTGGGGAGGAGTAAAACGACGACAACTTGGGGGTGTCGGGAACCCCCAAGTTGGTAATTATTTTTTATGAGTTATAGATGTGTAATTTAAAAATTTCTAAATATCTTTGTGTATTATTGTATGTTATTAGGTATAAGTTATAATTAAAATATAAAATTAATTAGTACCAAAACAAAAGAATAGGAGGAAGAAAAATGGATGAACTTAAAAAAGATTTGGAAATATTTCTCGGCAAAGAAAAAGGAAACGATTACGAAAACATACTTAAAATATCAGAACCGGAACAGTTGATAAATTTCTATAGAAGAATGAATTCTGTAAATGGATGTCGGGAAGTTTTAAAAAAAAGAATGATAAAAATTTCTCTTAAAATAAACGACCCCGACCGATTAATAAGATTGTGGAAAAAAAGCAAATCTAAAAGCTTTTTTCGAAAAATAATTGAGGATCGAATGACAGATATTTACCCGAAAATTCTATCTGGAATATCAGATTCTGATAGATTAATAAAACTATGGAAAAATACTTCCCCGGAAAGCAGGATTAGACGAGTAGTTGAGGCAAGAATGACAGAAGTTTACTCAGAAATTTTACCCAGCATATCTGATCCCGGTAAGTTAATGAAACTTTGGGAAAATACTTCTTGGGAAAGTAATAGCAGAGAATTAATTGAGGTGGAGATGATAAAAATGATAAGAGTTATCCGCCCTGAAAATGTTCCTAAGTGGTTTAAGGAAGTAATTATTGGAAAAAGAAAAATTCCTGATATTTTAGAGGAAGCGGTTCAAGACAAGGCCCGAGAAATATATGAAAAGAATTATTCTTGAGAAAAAAACAAGCTGCGGAAAAGTTCGCAGCTTTTTATTTTTTGGCAACAAATACTTTAATTGAGTTATCTTGAGTAACTACCTTTATGGTTCCATCTTGGTCGGTGCGATACACTTGAGAATTAATTGATTTTAATTTATCAAGAATTTCTTCCGCAGGATGGCCATGGCTATTTTCTCCAACTTCGATTATAGATACTTTAGGTTTTGTAATATTTAAAAAATTATTTGAAGAAGAATATTTTGAACCATGGTGGGCAACTTTTAGAACATCTATATTTCCTAAATTACCAATTAAATCTTTTTCTACTACACTTCCTATGTCCCCCGTAAAAAGGAAAGTTGAATTTCCTGTGTTTAACTTAAAAACCAAAGAACCGTCATTTAGGTTTTTGAGGTATTCATCTTTCTCCGGAGAAATTATTTCAATTACATAATTTTTGTACCTTATCTTATCTCCTTTTTCTAAAATAACACGCTGATCAACATTATTATTTACTTTTTCTTCCAACTCACTCAAAGCTAAACTTGTTCCTTTTCTTCCGTTATATAAAAAAGCCCCGGTTTTGTATCTTTCCAAAACATCTATTAACCCGCCAAAGTGGTCTAATTCGGGATGAGTCATAATAACAAGATCAATATAGCGATCAGTAAAAGGAAGAATATTGCTTATTTCTTCTAAAGCCTTTCCGTTTGGGGGTCCACCGTCAATTAAAATATTTACCCCGTCGGGAAGGATTAAAAACTCAGAATCACCTTGTCCTACGTCTAAAAAATATACTGCCGAGGCGGGAGATAAAAATAAATAATTAAAAAAGAGACAAATAAAAACAAAAAGAGTAATGACTAAAACAGCTGTTTTATTGACTCCAAGTTTTTTAATAAGAGGAGAAATCATAAATATTTAATATATTTAACATTTCCAACGTGGGGGTTCCCGACACCCCCAAGTTGGTGTGGATAAGTCCGGCTTAAATTTTTTTAGATATTTTTGGTGTTTTAATAATTATTAAATAAAGAACAAAGTAATAAAAGGTGAAACCTAACACTCCAAGATTGATTCCTAAAGGTACGCTTATTTTTGCAAATAACTTAATAAAATTAGTTTCAAGAAGAAGAAGGGCTTCGGCAATCCAGCTAAAAACGAGGACAGAGTGATAAGACAATAAAGAAAGAATAAGGATTAAAAAACCTAAAAACATAGTAACAGGAATTAATTCTAAAATAATTACATTAGCTAAAAGAGAGGTGGGAGAAAAACTGCCAAAATTAGAAATAAGAATAGGAGCAACTGCCAACTGAGCCGAGGCGGTAGTTAAAAGATTATCCCGCCAAGAAAGAAAGCCTGGTTTGTTCCCTATTTTTATTAATTTTTGAAGGGGTTCTTTTAAATATAAAATACCCAGCACAGCAAGAAAGGATAGTTGAAAACCAATATCGAAGACAAGGACACGGGGGTTTATAAGAATCATAACAAGAACGGTAAAAATAATTGCATTTTTTATATCATAAATACGACCGGAAGAATAAGCTAGTATTACAATAAGTCCCATTATAGCTGCTCTAACTACCGAGGCCTCGGCCCCGGTCATAAGAACAAAAGCGATAATCAAAAATGAAGTTAGAGTATAAGAAATCTTTTTGGAAAAAAGATAAAGAAAAAGAGAGGAAAAAACGACAATAATAATAGTAATATTATAACCGGAAAGGGCCACTAGATGGGTTGTTCCACTTACGCTCATTGCTTCCTTAAATTCAAAACTAAATCCTTCGTAACCGCCTAAGGTAATGCCATTCAGAAAAGCTGCTTCCTGAGGTGAAATATTTTTTTTAAAAACTTCATGAGCTTTATTTCTAATACTAAAAAGTTCTTCTTTTATTAGAGAACCTTGTCCTGACTCTAGGAAAACTATTTTAGGAGAATACATTATTCCAGAAACTTTTTCTTTAACTAAATAATTTCTATAGCTTTTGTATCTGGCTTTAACTATCTCCCCTTTTACTTTAATTTTGTCACCGTATTTAAAAGAAGGATATTTGGGAACGCGCACTAGAATTTTAGAATTGTTTTTATTATCTAATCTTAAATAAAAATTAAGGGAACCATCTTTTAAAACAGGGTTATTTGTTATTACTCCTGATAATTCAATCTCTTTACCGTATTCGGGAATAGTTTTTTTAAAATTTAAATCAGAAAAATGATAATAGAAAGAACCTAGAAAAATAATTAAAGATAAAAAAGCAAGGGCAATAAACTTTTTTTTATTTTTTAAGAAATAAAGAAATAAAAAAGATACAACAAAAATAAGGACGACCAAAACAATTGACAAACCCGCTTCTATGCTTTTTAAAAAAACTCCTGAAATAAAAAATAAGCCGGAAAAGAAAAAGATTTGATGAGCCTTCATGTGCTTTAAATTAAGCTATCTTCAAATTCTTTTATACCCTTAATATCTTTTGAATACTTTTTTGTTTCAGGAAAATCAAGATTTATTATTTTTTTGTAGACAGCTATGATTAATCTTTCAAGACGATCAACTTCTTTTTCTTCAATAACCAAAGGAAGGCTTACTATTTCTTTTTTGTTCTTGGGTTCTAAAAATTCAATAAATCCTTTCTCTACTTTGTAATTACCTCCAAATTTCCTTGAATTTTCCACTAAAAGTTTATAGAAAATAAGCTGGTTTTTATATTTCCAAAGTTTTATTTTTTCGCGCTCATTGGAACCTTTCCAATTTTCAGAATACTTCCCCGTTTTAAAGTCATAAACTATTATTTCATTTTCTATTGTTTCCATTTTATCAATTTTACCGGTAATAGGAGTTTCTTTTATTACTACTCCTTCCTGTTTAAAACTAAATTCTGAAAAATGGCCTATTTTAAAATTATTTTTATTTTTTTCAAGAAAAACTGTTAGGGCTTCTTTACCTCTTTTAAAATAGTGAGCAAAATCATGTTTGTTTAAACGTTGGTTTTTTAAAAATTTTTCAAACCAATCAATAATTTTATTTTTATTGGGCATCCTTTTTGTTTTCTTCAGATGTTCATATATTTGATGCAATACTTGATGCATTGCACTTCCATAAGAAAGGGATACGGATTTGGGTTGAGGAAAGCGAAGCAAGTTTTGTTCTAAAAACAGTTGAGGACCCCCGTCAACTACATTAAGAAAATTATTCATATGAGTAACATTAAGCTTATAATTTTCTAGAATAGATTTAAGAAGAATTTTTTCATCTTTCAAAAAGGGCGGGTAATGATTTAACCCCCATGGAGAAGTTAAGATTTCTTTTTCAATTTTCTTTTCTTTATTATCTTTTTCAATTTCCGGACTTAGAAATTTATTTACTTTATTTAATTTTTCATCATTTGGAGAAGAGATGAACTGCAAACGAGAATCTTCTTTACCGGTGTTGCTCATTTCGTAAGAAGTAAAATAAAGACGGCGGATTGCCCTTGTTACGGCTACGTAAAAAAGGCGGAGTTGGTCATCTTTGTTGTCCCCGGCCGGCGTAATGGGAAGATTACTTGGAAAAGGAAGACGAGAACCTTGTCGTTTCCCTGCCCAAATATCATCTTGGCAATTGAGAATAAAGACGGTGTCAAATTCCATTCCTTTTGCTTTGTGGGCGGTTAGAAGATTAACTGTATTTCTACTTTGGAGAAAAATTCCATTATCAGATAAAACCATATTATTGTTTTCATGTGTTTCAACAAAATTAATCATATCTTGAAGGCCGATAATCTGTCCTTGCTTATATTCCCTAAGAGCATAAACAAACGTTCTTAAGGCTGAAAGGAAAATTAAATATTCATCAGGGTCTTTTTTAAATTTTTCTTGGGAAAAGTAGTAATCCTTAAAAGGGCTTATATATTCATATTTTTCTTTATCTTTATTTTCAAAATCATCGTCTTCTGAGTCCGGAAGCGCGTGAACCTTAGCTCCGATTATTTTTTCAATAACCCTGTCTACCGGCTCATATTTAGAAAGTTTTGCTAAAAAAAGAAAGAAATCAGCTATTTCGTTTATTTTCTTACTTTTGTGATTTAGCATAACGTCAATCCATGATTCTTTATTCTTGTATGCTTTTCGGGAAATCTCCCATATAATCTTTCTTTCAATATCCCAAAAAGGATAACTTAAAATTTCTGGAAGCAGATCATCCGAAACTTCTTTGTTTTTTTCTAAAAGAGAAATTACTAAGCGGGATATTTGGATAATTTGTCTTATATGGAGCTCTTGGAGAACATTTCTCTGGGCTTCATAAGAAACAGGTATTTTCTTTTTTTCAAGATAAGGAAGGAGGATTTTTAAATCATTGTGCTTACGGGCAATTATCCCTATATTATCGGGTTCTAACCCTTTATCTATTAATTTTTTAACTTCATTAGCTATCCAAATATATTCATGATCAATGGTGGGGAAAGATTTGCTTTTAATTTCTCCTTCCGCAATACCATCATTTACTGATTTTAATATTTTATTAACTTCAGGAACGACATTTTCCAACCTCTCTTTTCCTTGAGTAATAATATATCTTGCTACGTCTAAAATATCCTGTCGGGAGCGATAGTTTTTAACCATGGTTATAATTTTCGGATCGCGGTAGTATTCTTTAAATTTAAGGATATTTGATATTTCCGCTCCTTGAAACTTAAAGATTGCTTGGTCATCATCTCCCACGGCCATAATGTTGGGCCTTCCTTCATGAACGTCGGCTGAAGTAAGAAGGCGTAAAAGTCTCATTTGGGCATCATTGGTATCTTGAAACTCATCCACAAGAATATATTGAAATTGTTCTTGAAGTTCATATCTTAATTCACTATTTTTTTCTATAGCAGTAAGAGTATCTAAAATCATATCATCAAAATCATAATAGCCCTGGGCGTACATCAATTTCCTATATTCTCCATAAACTTCAGCTAAAGCCCTCATTTTTTCTAAATGCTTTGTTTCTTTTAAAAGATAATCTCCATCTTCATTTTTATAAATCCTTTCCCTTTTCCACTCGGAAAGAGGTTTTGTTTCTTCTTTTTCTAGTGCTTTTTCAAGGCTGTGTTCTAAGGATTCGGTTACAAAAGAAACAAGAGATTTCATATGATTTACGGGAAACTTTTTTTGTTTATACCTTTTTATTTTTACAATTAATTCGGGAAGGGTTTTAAGATTTTCTTTTTTAATCTTATCTTTAAAATATTCTCCCACGAGAGGATTTAAAAAACTAAGCGACGATTCATTATGGTCTAATATACTATTAAATTCTTCAGGAGTAAGACCTGCTTTTTTTAAATATTGAATTGATTTTTGGACAGATCTTAAATATGTGTACCCTTGTTCAGGATGAATTTTTTTCAGGGGATTATCATATTTTAATTTAGAAAATATGCCTTCTAAAAGGTCTAGCTGAGTTAATTCATCTGCCGGGGAAAATACTGCTCCTTTATAAAATATTTCGGGGTGGTAATTAATAATATCAACTCCAAAATTATGAAAGGTATGAATTGCCACCTTGAAAGCGTCTTGGCCTATAATTTCTTTTAACCTGTCTCTCATGTTTACAGCAGCAGAGTCTGTAAAGGTAAGACATAAAATATTCCCCGGAGAAATATCGGTTTTTTTTAAAATATTAGCTACTCTAATTCCTAAAACTTCTGTTTTCCCGGAACCGGGACCAGCCACAACGAGAACCGGTCCTTCTATAGTATCAACTACTTCCTTTTGTTCTTTGTTTAATAATTTATATTTTTCCTGAAAATCTACCATTACTTAACATTCTATTTTAAAAAGTTGTTCACAACAACTTGGGGGTGTCGGGAACCCCCAAGTTGAAAAATATATTCAAACAAAAAAGGCGAGTTAAAAAACCCGCCTATTTTTAGTTGCTCGCTACCAGATCTTTCTGCGTAGCAATAACCATTCTCAAACCAAAACCAAGAAAACAAAAAGCAATGTAAATAATAAGATAATGCCAAAGAATTACGTCTGATACTCCCGTTTCAGGAGGTATTTCCAGAAATGAACCTGCCATTAGTCCCGTGAAAGCAAAGGCAGATAATCCGGTAAGTATTGCAATAACTTTTTTTAATGTTGATTTATAAAAAGTTACAGCAATTATTCCGGCAACCCAACCAAAAATCCATCCCACAAAAGAACCATTAGACTTTCCTATAATAATAGAAACTGCAATTATTAATGACATCACTGCAAAAAAATAAATGAATTCCTTTTCTCCTTTTTCTTTTTTACCTGAACTAAAATAAGCAAACAAAAAAATAAGAATAACAGGCGAATAAAGCCAAAAGAAAGATAAGATAAGATTTGGTTTTTGAGAAATAATCTCTAAACCGGTTCCGGGAATTTTTCGCAGCTTTCCTTTTTGGAATTTGTAGGAGGAAATAACTTTATAATAAGCTACTTCAACTACAGGAACCAATTTAACGGGAAATGATAAAACAACAGAAGAACTTTTATTAACAATTTCTCCGTTTGCTAAATCTTTAATTTCTTGGTTGGAAAAAACTACATTACTAATTTCTTCCTGAGGTTCAGTTCTTGCTTTTTGAAATTCAACAAATCCAAAAACAAGAAATAAAATCGTTACAATAAAAACTAATTGTTTCATAACAACCTCCTATTAATAAGTTAAATAACTGGTGAAAGTATAACAAATATTTTAATAAATGTCAATTTTATACAGTTGACATCAATTTTTAAAAAGAGCATAATCTGACTAGAATTTTAAAAAGAAAGGAGATTTACTATGAACCTATTAGTAGAGGAAAGTAAACTTGAAATTCTTTGGAATAGACTTAAAGAAAAAAATCCTACAAATGACGATCTTTGTTATATCGTTCGATGGATAATCCCTTTAAGAGAAAAGGCCTGGCAGGAGCTTTTGAAAAAAGGACCTGATAATAAAGATCTTTGTTATATTATTAAATGGATAAAATCTTTAAGAGAAGAAGCTTGGGAAAAACTCTTGAAAAAAGGAATAACAAATGATGACCTTTGTTGTATTATTCAATGTGTAGTTTCATTAAGAGAAAGAGCCTGGGAGAAACTTTTAAAGAACAGGCCTTCAAATAAACATCTCTCTTGCGCTGCCAGGTGGGCGCCTTCTTTAATGAAAAGAGCTCGAAAAGAATTAAAGAAGTCTAAAGAATTTGAGAGAAAGGAGATAATGAAAGAAATGGAAAGTATCTCTTTTTTTAAAAACTAATTTTTATCAAAGCCGATGTGAAAACACCGGCTTTTTTGATAAATTAACTATTTAATAATCACTCCCCCGCCAATCATTTCTTCGTCTTTTGTATAGATAACGGCAGATTGTCCAAGAGCAATTGATTTTTGAGGTTCTTCAAAAGTTAGTTTATAGCTGTTATCTGATAATTTATAAAAAACAGCATCAAACAAAGGTTGGCGATAACGAATTCTTGCTTTAACTTTAATTTTTTCTTTTTTAACTAGACGAATAAAATTTACGTTTTTCAAAACAACTTCTTTTTTGAAAAGGGCAGGATTATCTTTTCCTTCTGCCATTACAAGAGTATTAGTCTTTATATCTTTTTCGGCCACATAATAAGGAAGAGTTTTACCTCCAGTTGAAGTTTTAGGATTGTCTATGCCTACATGACGTTCCCCAATAGTGTAATAATTTACACCTTTGTGCTCCCCTATTTTCTTGCCATCAAGAGAAACAACATCACCTTTTTTTTCAGAAATATATTTTTTCAAGAAATCCTTTAAAGATATTTTCCCTAAAAAACATATTCCTTGAGAATCTTTTTTTTGAGCGGTAGGAAGACCGGCTTTTTCAGCTATTTTTCTTACTTCTTCTTTAGTATATTCTCCTACCGGAAAAAGAGAGTGTTTTAAATCTTCCTGGTTTAACTGCCAAAGAAAATAACTTTGGTCCTTGTTTTTGTCTTCTCCGGCAAAAAGGGCAAATTTTTCACCAATTTTCCTTTTGATTACATAATGCCCGGTAGCAACATAATCTGCTCCCAAGGAGCGCGTTTTTTGAAGAAAAAGGCCAAACTTTATTTCCCGATTACAAACAACATCAGGGTTAGGGGTAAAACCTTCTTTGTATCCTTGAACCATATAATCAACTACTTTTTCCTTATATTCCTTTTCCAAGTCAAAGGTATAGAAAGGAATATTTAAATACTCGGCCACTAAACGAGCGTCTTCAGCATCGTATTCAGCACACCCATCCAAATTAAAACAACGTAAAAATACACCGGTGACATCGTATCCGGCTTCTTTCAAAAGCAAAGCGGCTACGGAAGAATCAACTCCTCCGGAAAGACCAACAAAAACTTTTTTATTTTTATTTGTATTTATGCTCATCGGTTGATATTATTTAGATTACCAGAAAAAAGTCAACTTTAGGAAGACTTACTTCCTTTTACTAATTACTAATCTCTATGTTTTCATATACAGATTTAAAACCGGGCGTTAATTTTATAAAAGATGGAGAACCTTATGTGGTTCTTAACTATGTTCATGTTAAAAAACAGAGAGGAGCTCCGGTGGTTCAACTTTCTATAAAAAATCTAACTTCAGGCAAGAATAAGGAAATTACTGTTCATCAAAAAGAAAAGTTTGAAGAAGCTGAAATTGAAGAAATATCAACCGAATTTTTATACCATCAAGAACGTAAAGGAGAATATTGGTTTAAAAACCCAGATAACCCAAATGATAGATTTTTTCTTTTAGAAGATAAAATTGGTGATTGTAAAAGATACTTAAAACCGGGTTTAATTCTTAAAATATTAAAATTTAATGAAGAACATATTAATCTTAAGCTTCCCCCTAAAGTTGATTTAGAGGTTGTTGAAGCACCTCCTGCAGTAAAAGGCAACACAGCCGAAGGCGGAACAAAACAAGTTGTGCTAGAAACAGGTTATAAAATAAACACTCCCCTTTTTATAGAAAAAGGGGATGTGGTAAGAGTAAATACTGAAACCGGAGAATATACTGAAAGGGTTTAAATTTTTGGGTCTTATTCTTTATTATCCCTTTTTTCTTTTTCTTCCTTAAGGCTTTCTCCTAAAGCTTCTTCAAGAACGTTGCGAAGCTTGTCGATCTCAACATCTTTTCTGGGGTTTTTAGGAAACTTTTTTTCTGTCCTTTGAGGTTCTTCTTCTTTTAATAATGTTTCTTTGAGAGTTTTTTCTTTCTCAGTTTTTGGTTTTTCCCGTTTACCCCCTGTCCATTCCTCTCCAATCTTTTTTTCAACATACTCTCTAGGAGTTCCATACTTACGCCTGGTAAATTCGATAATAGTTTCTTTGGGTGAAACCTCATCGGGTACATCTCTAGGAGGGAGGGTTTTGGAAGAAAAAGGAGAAGAAGCTATTCCGTCAATCATTAGACGTATATAAATATGATACTTAGAAAGATTAACAAGATCGTTGGCGGTATAAATTGGTTCAAATTCTTTCTCCAAAAATTCAGCATCAGCTGCTCCTACCCTGAAAGAAATTATAGTGCCGACGTTGCCAAAAATTGCATCTCTTACTCTAGTATTTCCATTATCAACAAGTTGGTTTATATATTGGTGAGCAAGGGTAAGGGAAAGGCGATATTTTCTAGCTTCGGAGAGAATAGTAGCAAAAGAATCTGTGGCAAAGTTTTGAAATTCATCAACATAAAGAAAAAAATCACGGAAATTTTTATCAGATTCTTTAGCTCTAGTCATAGCCGCTAGCTGAAGTTTGGTAATAATCATAGCCCCTAAAAGAGCCATATTATCTTCACCTATTTTACCCTTAGAAACGTTAACTATAAGAATTTTCCCCTCGTCCATAACACGTTTCATATCAATTAAAGACTTGGGCTGACCAATAATATTTCTAACAAGAGGATTGGTAACAAATTGACCCACTTTATTTTGAATAGCAGCGACGGCTTCAATCTGAAGACGTTGGGTGTATTTAGCAAATTCTTCTTTCCAAAAATGTTTTACTACCGGATCTTGAAGATTTTCAACAATTTCTTTCCTGTATTTCTCGTCAGAAAACATTCTAAGGACTCCCAAAAGAGTGGCTCCCGGAGATTCAAGAAGAGCAAGAAGAGTGTTGTTGAGAATATACTCCATTCTTGTTGACCAAACATCAGGCCATATTTTCTTAAAAACTCCCATCATACCAGAAGCTATAAGGTGACGCTGTTCGTCAGAAACTTGTTCAAGAGGGTTAAAACCGATTGGTTGCTCTGTGTCGGAAGGATCAAAATAAATAACATCTTCTAAACGATTTTCAGGAATATAATCAAGAAGTTTTTCTGCAAATTCTCCATGAGGATCAACAATACCAATTCCTTTTCCTGACTCAATATCAGCAATAGCCATATTCTCAAGAAGAGTTGTTTTCCCTACACCTGTTTTCCCAATGATGTAAATATGACGTCTTCTATCGTCAGTCTTTATACCAAATTTTACTTTTTGGTCACGATAATCGGTTTCTCCAATTAAGGTAATATCATTATCAATGTTTTTCTTCATATTTATAATTATTACTCAAATACAATTATTATTGAACCGGCAAATCAGGAGGAGGACTTCCTCTTTTGACAGAAACACGTTTAATGAAAGGAGATTTAACATCTGTAGCTGGGAAGTGATATAAAGTAGCTAGTTCTTCAATATTCAAAATTGAAGTTTTTTCAGGAAAATCTCTTATAAGGTAATCAGAAAACACCTTTCTTTTTCTTTTTTCTGTTTTTTTATCTTTAAAAAATCCTTTAACTTTTGTTTTAACTTTTTTATTTTCAGTTAAAGAATTTAAATTATTAGTATTAAACTGGCGAAAGGCACCCATAACTCCGGATATGTTAGATTTTGTAAAGCTATCTTTACGATCAATATAAATAAAACGAATAGCAGCGTGAAAACCTATCTTAGACGCTTTGTTTTCAATAGCTTCTATTATTTTATTTTTCCCGGGACTCAGGCTTTCTTTTTTATCTTCATCTTTTTTCTTTTCAAATTCAGTCCATTCAGGAGGTTCAAAAATTCCTTTTATAAGGTTTTCTAAAAATTCAGATATTGCATGAACCCAAGGTCCAAGCCAATCAAAAACTCCCTTGCTTTTCTTTTTTTTACCTGAAACCTCATCAATTAATTCTCCGGCTTTTTTAGTCCATTTTTTGTTATCTGCCGGTTTAACAAGAATTTGAAGCCAGATTGCTTCAGATTTTTCTAACTTTGACATAATTTCAGTAATACCGGCAATTGGATCAACTACTCCTTCATTTTTTCCTTCTTTAAAGTCAGGATATGTTTTTATAGGATAACCATCTTCTCTAGCCAGAATCAACTCAGTCCCCCAAATATCATAAACATTATTGGGTAAATTATGAGAAAATTGAGTTTCGTATCCTTCGTACTCAGAAACAAGACTAATCTCGGCTTCAGAATATTGGGCGTATATAGAAGATTCAATAAGATTGCGATATCCTTCAGGAACTCTAACAAAAAAGCGGGTGTTTCCTGCTCTACCCACAATTTCAAAAGAAGCCCACCCTTCGGAAATTTCGCTGGCAGTTGCAAAAACCTGCTCCATTGCTTTTGGGGTTTTTTCTACTTCTCTAGGAGGAGTAATTTCTATAAGCGACCACTTAATTTTACTTTTCTTTTTCTGTTTTTTGTAAAAGGATTTAATATCCAAAAGCACAAATAACAAAAATATAGGTATAAAAAACCACCAAAAACTAACGATAAAATCTTTAATTAGGAGAAATATGTCATGAATAAAATCCATTCTATGTGAGCTACCCTTACCTTAAAAGAAACTGTTTATGTTTTTTAAGAACCTAAAAATAAAGTTCTAAGCTTTTTTAATACGATATTTTCCGCCTCCAATAGATTCAAAGTGATCACCGCTGTGAAGATTTAAAAGAATAGTGTTTTCCTTTAAAATCTTCTTTTGATTAACAAGTTTTACTATTTGATCAGCTGAAAGAGGGCCGTTTTCTTTTAAAATTTTCTTTATTACTTCTTTTACGGTACCTCCTTCGTAACCGTGATTTTTAAGTCCGTAAATACCCCGTCCCACTAAAACAAAACGATTATCTTTGATTAATTCATTATGAACGGTTTGAATATGAACTCTTTTTCCGTCTACTCCCGCATTTCTAATTTCCTTAGATATTTCTAAAAAGTGAAGAGGTTTATTTTTCTTTCTAAGAACAAGGTGAGCTTTATCGCGAATAACTTTAGGCTCAATTTCAGGCCATTTCTTTAAACCAAAATCACCAAAAGCGTTTTCTCCGAAATGTTTAGAAATAGAGATAAAATTATCAAACTCAGAATTTTTAAATTTCTCTTTGTATATTTTTTTCTCTAAAATATCTTCTTTATTTTTTTCAAAGAATTTTATTGCTTCCTTTAAATAATTAAATAAATTTTTCTTATCCCCTTCTTTCCTATACCAAAAAGCGTAAACATTATCGTCTTCTTTATTAAAACAAGGAACGCCGGAAATAAGGAAAATAAACCTGATTTTATTGTCCAGGTGATTAGAGTCTTTAACTTTACTAACTTTCTTAACTTCTTCTATAAATTTATCGTCTCTACAAACTCCTTTCTTTTTATTAATAACCTTCTCGGCAATTTTGATTAGATCAGAAAACTCTTTCTTAATTTGGGCTTTAAGGGCTTTTGTAGCTTGGTTTTCTATTTGACGAACCCGTTCTCGAGTAATACCCAAATCATCTCCAACAGCCTGAAGAGTACGTCTTTCACCATTAAGGCCGAAACGTTCGTTTATTATTTTTTTCTGCTTATCATTAAAACCTGAAAATAGGTTATTTATTATTTTATTTATATCTTTCATGTTTTTTTGTGTTTATAATATTATACCATAAAACCAAATATGTCAAAGGGGTGTTCAGAAAAAAACCGTAAAAAATTAAAAAATAAGGCAGTTTTTTCTATCTTTCCCTTCCCCAAAGATACAATATAGGGCTTGCTAAAAATATAGAAGAATAGGTTCCAAAAACAGTACCAACAAGAACGGTAAGAACGAAGTAGAAAATGGATTGTGGACCGAACAACATTAATGAAACAAGTATAACAACAAGCGTAAGGGAAGTGTTTATAGACCTAATTATAGTTTCATTAACACTTTTGTTAACAATCTCTTTCAAGTCTGTTTTTTTACCTTTGTTTATCTCCAAGTTTTCTCTAATTCTATCCATAATAACAACCGTGTCATTAACTGATAAACCAATCACAACAAGAAGAGCTACGATAAAGATTGTATCAATTTCAATTCCTTTGTAATAACCCAAAAAGGCTAACATTCCTACAGGGATAGAAACATCGTGAAAAAGAGCAAGGAGGGCAGTAATTCCATATTTCCAAGAATTAATAGGGCGAGAAACCTTTCTAAAAGCCCAAGCAATAAAAAGAGAAATTCCAAAAAGAACACCAATTATGGCCCATAAAGCTTTTTCTCTCAATTCTCTGCCTACGGCCGGCCCAACACTAGAAAAACTTTTTTCTTCTATTTCTCCAAATTCAGAAATTAAAGACTCTTTAAAGTTTTCGTGTTTTTCTTCGCTTATGTCAGGAAGGCGAATAATAATATCTCCGGTGCTGATTGATTTAGCGGATGATTCTATATCAAATTCTGAGCTTAAAAAGGTACTAACATTACTAGCACTTACTTCCCTTTCTAAAAAATTAACTTGCCATTCTGTTCCTCCGACAAGATCAATGCCAAAGTTAAGACCTAAAAAGGTTATAGCTCCCCAGCTTATAAGAACCAGGATTACTGAGATTGAAATAAATATTTTACTTTTTCCGATAATATTCATAAATTTATATATAACTATTCTTTAGAAAAAACTCTAAGAAGGCTTCGGGTAATAACTATTGCACTAAACATACTTACCAAAACACCAATAAGAAGAGAAAGGGCGAATCCTTGGACAAAACCACTGGTAAAGTAGAAAAGAATAACAGAACTAATAATAGTGGTAATATTGGAATCTCTAATTGAACTCCACGCCCTCTTAAAGCCCTCTTCAACTGCGTGAGAGAAAACAAGCCCGCGGGCTCTTTCTTCTTTCATTCTTTCAAATACTAAAACATTAGCATCGACAGCAATACCGATAGACAAAATTATCCCAGCTATTCCGGGAAGGGTAAGAGTAATGGGAATTATCTTAAAAATCCCGAAAACCAAAGCAACATACATAAGGAGAGCTGCTGAAGCAAAAATTCCAAGGCGGCGATAAAAAATAATCATATACAGAATAACTGCCAAAAGACCCCAAATGCCCGCTTTAATAGACTTATCAAGGGAATCTTTACCAAGAGTAGGGCTAACAGTATGCTGATTTATTAATTTTACAGGAGCGGGCAGGGCTCCGGCATTAAAACGTTCCACTAAATTTTTGGCTTCTTCTACCGTGAATTTACCGGTAATTTGGGCTTTTCCTCCTGTTATTTTTTGCTCTACGGTAGGTTGGGTTAATAATTCATCATCTAAAAAGATGGCTACCGGCTTACCAATATTTCTTCCTGTAATTTCTTCAAAAATTTTGGCCCCTTCTTTAGTAAACTCAATATGAACAAGCGATTCGTTGGTGTATTGATCAAAACCAAGTTGAGCCCCTTTAACATAACGGCCGGTAAGCTCGGTGCGGGTATACGAAATTGTGCTTGTGGCAGTAGATGTTGCTTCCATTGTGCTTACTGCTTCTTCCGGGTTATTAAGTTCTCTAAAATCAAGAACGGGCGTAGTTCCAATTTCTTCTATAGCCTTATTAACATCCTTAATGCCCGCAAGCTCCACAACTAATCGGTGACTGCCTTCAACATTTTGGTTATAAACTCTAGGTTCGCTAACCCCAAAAAGATTAACTCTTTTTTCGATTACATCCCTAAGCCCTTTAACTACGGTGCTTTGGTCAGCATCATCAACTTCTGAAAGATCAATTTCATAAACAAGATAACTCCCTCCGGCAAGATCAAGGCCTAATTTCCAAGGCCGCCATTCGTCAGTTTTTGAATCTGGTTGATATACAAAAAAACCCGCTACTATAGAAAGAAGAGCGATGAATACTAAAAAAATAATTGCGTTTTTCTTTTTCTTTTCCATTCGTATTTTTAAAGTGTACAACTCTTAAAAAATTTTTTCAAATTATATTTTGTTAATTACTTATTTTTTTGCTTACAAATAAATATTTCATAAGCTCAATAAGAAAAAGATTAATAAAACCAACTCCACTAAGAAGAAGCCAGTCTATAAAATCAAGAGGGACCGTTTCAAAAACATTCTGTAAAAAGGGAAAGTAAATAACAGCAAGCATTAAAAATATACTAAGAATAACCGTCCAGTTAATAAACTTATTGGAAAAAGGATTATATTGCCAAATATTTAAGTTTAAGTTTCGGCAAGAGAAAACATAAAATAGAGAATCTATAATCAAAGCTACAAAGATAAAAGTTCGAATATGCTCAATATTATAATTTGTATTGTTTAAAAGATAAAGAAATATTCCAAGAAGGATAACGTCGGTAATTATACCGATAATAAAGATAATTCCTTTCATTTCTTTATTTAACAAAGGAGAATTCTTTGGTTCGGGTTTTCTTTTCATAACCCCTTTTTCCCCTTTTTCAAAAGTAAAAGCAATCCCGGGAAGAGCGCCTTCTACAAGATTAACCCAAAGAATTTGAACAGCGGTAACCGGCAAAGGCCAACCTAAAACAATGGCCGTACTTACAAGAATTAATTCTGAAAAAGCACTTGAAAGCATATAAGTTATGGATTTCCTGATATTATCAATTAAAACTCTCCCCTGCCTTATTGCTTTAGGAATAATTGAAAATTTATCTTCAAGAAGAATAATGTCAGAAATTTCTTTAGCAACGTCGGTACCGGAACCTAAAGCAATGCCGATATCGGCCTTTCTCAGGGCCGGAGCGTCATTTATTCCGTCTCCGGTCATAGCAATAACTTCTCCTTTATCTTGCCATGCGTTTATAATTCTCATTTTATGTTTTGGTTCTACTCTGGCATAAACACCAACTTTGCTTAAACTTTCTTGTAACTCCTCGTCAGACATTTCATCAATTTCTTTCCCTTCTATTACCTCTTCATTATTAACTGTTATATTAAGTTCTCGAGCTACGGCTAGAGCTGTTCGGGGATGATCTCCGGTAACCATTAGTATGTGTATTCCGGCAGATCGGGCAAGTTCAATAGCTTCTTTCACACCCTTTCTAATAGGATCCCTCATAGCTATAAAACCTAAAAAATCCAGTTTTTTGATATTGTTTTCCGGATCATCTTTTTTGAAACGGGTTATTGTCCGCGAAGCGGAGGCCACAACACGAAGGCCTTTATTGGTTAATTCATTCAGTTTATCTAAAACTTCTTCTTTGTCTTTTTTAGAAAGATTACCGGAAAGATTAATAAGAGATTCGGGTGCTCCGGAAACATATATTTTTGTCCCTTTTTCAATTTTATGAAAAGAAGAAATGTATTTTTTGACCGAGTCAAATGGAATTTTATGAACGAGCGGTTCTTTTTTAAGTATTTTTCTTCTAGAAATTCCGGATTCAATACTGGCTTTAAGAAGAGCTTTTTCGGTAGGGTTTCCTTGAATAATCCAATGTTCAAAAGGTTCGTCGGGATTTTCTATAAAAGCGTCGTTAGCAAGAGCAGAGGCTACAAGAACATCTTTTTCTTTAGATTTATAAGTATAAACTTCTTGAACCTCCATTTTCCCTTCAGTAAGAGTAAGTGTTTTGTCTGTAGCAATAACAGAAGAGCTACCTAAAGTTTCAGCGGAAGTGAGGTGGCGAACCAATCCTTTTTCTTTTAATATTTTCTGCATTCCTACAGCAAGAATTGCGGTAAAAGCAATTGGAAGACTCTCGGGAATTGCAGCAACCACCACGGCTATTGAAAGAGTAAACATTTCTACAAACTTTCCTCCGGTTAAAAGACCTTCTATAAAAATAAAGAGAGCAATTAAGCTAATAACAGAAGCAAGAATCCAAGAAAATTTTTTTATTTTAACTTGATAAGGTGTTTTTCTTTCTTTAATGCCTTGGACCATGACAGCAACATGACCTATTTCAGTATCTTTCCCGGTTTTTACAACAACTGCTAAACCTTCACCTGATTCCACGGTAGTGCCCATATAAACCATGTTTTCCCTGTCAGCAAGAGACGTTTTTTTGTCTAATGGTTTAGTGTCTTTACGGGAAGGAATCCATTCTCCAGTTAAAGCCGCCTCTCCGGCTTTCAAATTCCAAGATTTAATAACCCGAGCATCTGCCGGAATCTTATCACCGGCCACTAAAACAATTAAATCTCCGGGAACAATCTCTGTCTCGGAAATTTTCTTTTCGTTTCCGGATCGGATAACTTTAGCGGTAACTTTAAGAACTTTTTTAAGTTCATCTAAGGCTCTAATTGCTTTATTTTCTTGAAAATAACCAATTGCCGTATTTAAAATAACTGCCGCCCAAATAACAATTGCGTCAGTATATTTGCCCATAATAAGAACAATAATGCCGGCAATAGCTAAGATAAAAACAAGAGGACTTTTAAATTGAGAGATGAATATTTTAAAGCGCGAAGGTGGTTTTGCTTCAGGAATAATATTTTTTCCGTACTTTTCCCGTCTTTTTTTAACCTGGTCTTCGGAAAGTCCTTTTTCAGTATCAACTTCAAAAAATCCGGACACTTCTTTTATCGTTTTAGAGTGGAATTCATTCATTCTTTTTAGTATACCAAAAAATAAAAATTATTCGGGGGCGGTTTTTATTAATTAACAACTCCCGAATTTAATTTATTAAGTTATCCACAACAACTTGGGGGTGTCGGGAACCCCCAAGTTGAAAAAATTATAATTTGAATGGTATTTGAATAATATAACCAAGGATAATGAGAGTTATTCCGATAATTCCAACAATTTGCTCTCTGCGCATAGTATTAAAAACCTTAGAATCTATCTTGTGTTCTTTCCGAAACCGAAAATGAACACGTAAGGCGGTATAGGCAATTAAAATTTTTCCTAATATTTCAAGTGTAAAACCGATTAACTCCATGTTTTTATTTTATTGTTTGCTATTTAATAATTAATCATACGGATTTTCCATGTCCTAAGTTATTTTTTTTAATTATATAACTAAATAAGTTAACTTATAATGTCATGCAGATTAATTTTGTACAACGAAATCCATCCATGTTTTATTAAAAGGATCAGTAAATTTCTTTAACGCTAATTCTTTAAAACCGGCTTGTTCTAGCGATTCTCTCAATTCTTGTTCAATCCAAAATTTCCGGAAACGTTTATATTTTTTATCAAAATCTTCCTTTAAATACATACCCTCTTTACTTTCTGATGATTCGGTAGAGCTAATTAACGCAACACCACCTGGTTTTAAAATTGATTTTATTTTAGCGAGTATTACTGGAATTTCTGACTTCGGAAATAAATGTATAAATGCAAAGACTAGAACTGCGTCAAATTTCTTATCAAATTTCATTTTTAAAAAATCTCCGATTATTATTTTGGCTTCAGGATTTCTTTTTCTAGCAAATTCAACCATCTTTGGAGACATTTCTATACCAGTAACCTTGAAACCTCTCTTTGTAAGTAAGCTTATCGCAATACCTACACCGCACCCGATATCTAAAATTAAATCTCCTGGTTTAATATATGAGGAAAAATAATTCATTGCGTTTTCAGTAACGTCTAATAAACTATCTACTCTTTTTTCGTACTCTCCAGCAAGCCCATCATATACTTTTTTATGAGACATATAGTTATTCATATGTTACTTCCCGTGACACTTTTTATACTTTTTCCCCGAACCGCACCAACAAGGGTCATTTCTTCCAATTTTTTTACCCTCTGGAGTTCTTCCTTTTTCTGCATTATTTCCAGAACGGTTAACCGAAGAAGATTCCTTTTTTTCTTCTAGTTGATCCTGAACTTTATCTAAATTGACTTCAAGAATCTGAAAAACTGATTTGAAGACAAAAAAGTTAAAATTTCTCTTTAATTGCTGATACATTTTATATGCCTCTCGACGGTATTCAACAATTGGTTCATGCTGGGCGTATGCTCGAATGTTAACTGACTCCTTTAAGGATTGAAGAGCTTCTAAATGATTAACCCAAAGAGAGTCCATTATTCTGGTAATGTGACGAGATATCATATTGGAACGTTTCGGTTCAATTTCTTCAGGAATTTCATTTAATTTTTCTTTCATTTCCTTTATAGCTTCTTCCCTCTTTTTAATCTCTTCATCGTTCCTTACCCTAATTAATTCATTGATTTCGTTTTGAAGGTTTGCCACAGATTCATTTACATGAGTTTCAATTATTTCCCGAACGATAGGAAGGATTTCGTTACTCTCTCCGGCTTTCAAAAATTTTATACGCCTGGCGTAAATAGCATCTCTTTGGCGGTTTAGGACATCATCAAATTCAAGAAGATATTTACGAATATCAAAGTTCATGCCTTCTACCCTTTTTTGGGCTTGATTAACAGCTTTAGATATCATATTAAATTCTATCGGCGTATCTTCGGGTACATTAAAATTCTGCATTATATTACTAATTCTCTCTCCTCCAAAAATTCTAAGAACATCATCCTCTAAAGATAGAAAGAAACGGCTTGAACCGGGATCACCCTGTCGCCCGGCTCTTCCTCTGAGCTGATTATCTATTCTTCTAGCTTCATGACGCTCTGTACCAATAACATAAAGCCCTCCAAGAGATTTAACTTCTTCAGCTTTTTCTTTATCTAAAGGATAACCCCCTAAAACAATATCAACCCCTCTTCCGGCCATATTAGTAGCAACAGTTACCGCTCCTTTTTTGCCGGCTTGGGCAATTATTGCACCTTCTCTTTCGTTGTTTTTAGCGTTAAGAACTTCGCATTTTATACCTTCTTTAGAAATATAGTCAGCAATCACTTCATTATTATCAATGGAAGTTGTACCCAAAAGAACGGGTTGGCCTTTTTCGTTAAGCCTTTTTACTTCTTTGGCAATAGCCTTGTATTTAGCTTCCTTAGTTTTGTAAATAATATCGTTATAATCTTCCCTTACTACAGGTTTGTTAGGTGGAATTTTAACTACATCTAATTTATAAACTTTGTAAAATTCTTCGGCGCTTGTAGCTGCAGTACCGGTCATGCCGGCTAATTTATCGTAAAAACGGAAATAGTTTTGAATAGTTATCTGAGCAAAAGTTTTATTCTCGCTTTTTATAGCAACACCCTCTTTGGCTTCAATGGCTTGATGAAGACCTCCGGAGTATCTTCTTCCCGGCATTAATCGACCGGTGAACTGATCAACAATAATAATTTCTCCTTTTTTAACAACGTATTCCTTATCTTTTCTAAAAAGAGTTTTGGCTTTTAGGCACTCATTTAAATAATGAACTAAAGAAGAATTTTCCGGAGAGAATATATTGTCCACTCCGGCTAATTTTTCAACTTTAGAAAAACCTGAGTCAGTCAAGTTAACTATTTTTTTCTTTTCATCAATTTCATAATCCTCTTCTTCGTTTAAATTTTTAACAATACTCGTGAATTTCTTATAGTGATCGCTGGATTCTTTGTCGGGAGTAGAAATTATAAGAGGGGTCCGAGCTTCGTCAATAAGAATACTGTCAACCTCGTCAATTATGGCATAATTGTGTTTTCTTTGAACTTTATCTTCCAGGCGGAGAACAAGATTATCGCGTAAATAATCAAATCCAAACTCATGATTAGTACCATAAGTTATATCAGCCTGATAAGCTTCTTTTCTAGAAACCGGCCTTAGAAAATCTTCAACTATTTTATAACCTCCTTTTTCATCTCTTTCTTTGTCTAGTTTTTCAAACTCTTCTTTAGCTTTGTATTCAGGATCATAAATATATGCTCCGTCGTGAACCAGACAAGATACTGAAACGCCAAGTGCTTCATAAACCTGCCCCATCCAAACAGTGTCACGTTTAGCGAGGTAATCATTAACCGTTACTACGTGAACACCTTTGCCGGGTAAAGAGTTAAGATAAATTGGGGCTGTAGAAGCTAGGGTTTTACCCTCTCCGGTAAGCATTTCAGCAATTTCTCCTTTATGAAGAGCGATTCCTCCCATAAGCTGAACATCGTAATGACGTTGTTTTAAAGTTCTTTTAGCGGTTTCCCTTACAAGAGCAAAAGCAAGAGGAAGAAGGTTGTCTAAATCAACGCCGTTCTTTGCCTTGTTTTTTAACTCTTCAGATTTACTTCTAATCTCCTCCAGAGAAATGTCTTTAAGCTCATCTTCCCTTTTATTTATCTTCTCTACCTCTTTTTTTATCCCTTTAAGTTTGTCGGGAGAAAATATATTTTCAATAAATTTTTTCATTTTTTTACAAAAGGTTGTTTATAAAACTATACTCTTTTTTCTTTATTTGTTAACACACAAAAGACTTGGTTTTTCCAAGCCGTAAAAAACACAGATTCTTATTATTTCATACATTAGCTGAAATATAAAAGTGGTTTTTTGGTTAATAAAAAGAAGTTATATAGGCGACCGCGATTGGTGACCTCCAATTTTAATGTGTAAGTGCTCTACTCGCGGCCGCCTACATAACTCCATTTTTTTATAAAAAACCAAAAAACCACTTTTATAGTTCAACAAATGAACTTAAATTCAGTCTATCACAAGGAAGGTGAGAAAAACAAATGAATACGAAGTATTTATTTGTTTTGCGAACCAACGCAGGGACAAGCTTTGCTTATCACAAGAGGTGCAGGAAAACAAATGCGTTAGTATTTGTTTTGCGAACCAACACAGGGACAAGCTTGTTAAAAGTTATCCACACCAACATGGGGGTGTCGGGAACCCCCAAGTTGATTTGACTTTTTAAAACTGTGTGATATAATGTGATTAATGTGTGAGTGTGATAGTCCTTTGTATGCAAGCATATAGAGGATTCCCTCCAATCCCTGCCTATCCTTTGGATGGGCAGGGTTTTTATTAGAAACAAAAAAAACGAAGGATTAACGCCTTCGTTTTTTTGAACCTAATCAGTTCTCATTTTTTAAAGTACAAATTATTCTGCAAGCAAAAAATGCTTTCTGGAACAATTTTTAAACAACAACTTTCAACTGCCTTTCTCTCATTTTTCTCTCTGTTCTTGCCACTTTCCCAGCCTTTATTAAGGCTATTAAATGCCTTCTTTCAATATCCTCAATTGGACCCCATTTAGCTTCAATAATAGGAAATTTCATTTTTGTTTTCTTGGAAAATTTCCACATTCCCATTATTTCCTTATGAATATCCGCTTCTTTTTGGTAAGCTTTTTTAACCTTAAAGTAGTTTCCTTTTAAGCCTTTGGTAATTTTGTTAATTGAGTCCTGGTTTTCGTTTCCATTTCCACTTCCAAAGATTTTTTCTTCTTCTTTGGCAATGGTGTTTTCTAACTTTGAAATTTCTAACTCTTTTTTAAAAATTTCTTTGTCTAGATTCCACAGTAAATCTCTCCATAAAATTTCCAGTCTTTCTTTTACAAAAGAAACCGGAATAAATAGGATAAGAAATCCCGTAAAAAACCATAACGGTACCAGACCTACCACTAACAAAAATATCAAAAGCACGGTTATTGATAGCATCATCAATCTTACATGCCTTAAAAAGGTAAGGTTTTTCATTCGCTTTAAATTTTTTCTTTCCATTTCTTGTTCCTCCATTATTTTATTAAATTTTAAATTAACTACCTTAATAATACTTATTCTATATCTTTTGTCAAATATGTCTGACCCCACACCTCTTCAAACCCCTCAAAAAATAAAAATCCCTTATAGGGATTATTTATTTTGTGCACGGGGAGGGATTCGAACCCCCGTAGGCATAAGCCAATTGGTTTACAGCCAATCTCTGTTGTCCGCTTAGATACCCGTGCATTCGCTTACAGGTAGAAGTATAATAAACTATGATTCGCGTGTAAACATTATATAACGTCTGTTATGTTTTTCGTGATTGGGCCTTATTTCCTTGAAAAACTTATCTAAATCAGGTCGGCGAGTTATATAAATTTTGTAACCGCTTATTTTAGAAGGATGATAATTTAATTTTTTTAATATTTCCCTAGTCGATTCAAGTAATCTTATGGAACGATTGATAAAAGCAACTTGAACCCCAAACCTAAGTTTATAGACGGAACCGTCGGTATCAAATAATCCTCTTATAAAGGATTTTAAATACTCTTCCTCAAAATACAACCATTCTGGGACATCAACTTGTTCTTTAACCTTATTATGAACCAGGCCCATTTTTTCAAACCACCTTACGAGATCAACGGATCCTATGTAAAGAACTAAATGACCTAGTTTTGATATAAAAATATTAGGTCTTACACTAAACAGCTCTTCCATTAAATCAGCTATGCGGTCAGAATACAATCTCTCTTTTGTACCCAGAGTCACGGTTACTTGAGTTGGAGTTATGTGACCATCTCCTAACATTATTCCTACAAACTCAGCTAATTTACTGGAATTTTTGGGTATTATTATGTTCCCTCTTTTACTGTTGTTACATCTTGGTTTCCTACTTCTATCTACTGGAATATTTAACCGAATCAAGCGGTTATATACAGTTGCATCACCTAAACTCAAAATGCCACCGATCTGATTAATGGTTTTGTTTTGATTTACATACAATTCTATCAATTCTTCTCGTTTCTCCCTTTCTTCTTCCTTCGTCCACTTTCTCGGCATTAATTAAATTATATCCTATAAAATTGTTAAATAACAGAGCTAGTTATACACGGGTGCTAATACCTTAGTCGTCTTCTTTTTCTTTATTGTCTTTTTTTATATTTTCAGAATAAGAAGAATCTTTGTCTAAATCAAGGCGTAACCCTCCATTCTTTTCTCCATTCTTCTTAAATTTACTAAGCTTGTTGCTTAAATGGTTATCAAGTTTAAGAACAATAACCTTAAGTTTCCTTAAAAATTTTTCTTTACTTTTCTTGAATCTTTCATCTGCTTTTTCAAGATAAATAAGCATTTTGGGAGTTTTAAAACCTAAAACATCTTCTTTCTCTTCGTTTATTCTGGGTAAAACACGAGCTACCAAATAAAGCATAGCACCAACACAAAGGACTATAACTAGATCAAAAATAAAATCAAGAGACATCTATTTTTTTATATTTCGTATCTTGTAAATCTTTCGACGTTTATATTTTCCCTTACTTCTGCTACTGTTTCTTTAATAATTTCTTGAATATTTTTAGATTCATCTTTTATAAAAGGTTGTTCAAGAAGCTCTTCTACGTTTTTAGGATTCATAGCGGCAATTTGCATAGCAATTTCGTGGGCTAGTTTTTGAAAAGGTTCTGATTTAACGGCAAAATCAGTTTCGGTTCTTATTTCTATAAGAACACCAACTCTATTGTTGTGGACGTATGTTTTTAAAAACCCTGCTCCGGTTTTTCTGTCACTTTTCTTATCGGCAATAACAATCCCTTTTTCTTTTATAATCTTTTTAGCTTTTTCTATATCACCACTTGCTTCTTCCAAAGCTTTTTTACAATTCATGATACCGGCTCCTGTTTCTTCTCTTAATTTTTGAATTTTTTCTTTTTCCATAGGTTTATTTATTTATTACTTTTTCTTTAAGATTATTTAAAACCCACTCAATACTAGATTTGTTATGGTCATTGGCAATAATAGGATAATCTATTTCTTTAAGATTATCATTGCTATCAACTATTGCCACAATAGGAATACCTGTTTTTTTAGCTTCCCGAAGAGCGGTTTCTTCATTTTTAATATTTACTAGAAAAACAGCATCAGGAAGACGGTTTAATTTTACGAGTCCGTTAAAGTTATAAGAAAGTTTTTCTATTTCGTTAGAAAAATCAAGCCGCTCTTTTTTAGTGTATTTTTCAAATTTACCTTCCTTCTCTTTCTTGGACATCCCTTGGTAATAATTAACACGTTCTTTTATAACGTTAAAATTAGTTAATGTTCCTCCAAGCCATCGATTAATAACATAGGGTTGCTCTAATCCCTCGGCTATTTTTTTAACCGTATCTTTAGCTGGAGCAGAGGTACCCACAAAAAGGATTAAACCATCTTTCTTTCCGGATAAAGTTTTTTCAAAAAAACTTTCAGCTTTTTCTAAACTATCTAAAACTGCCCGGGCGTCAAGAATATCTATTTCATGCCTATTAGCTCCTATAAAAGGACGCATACTAGGGTGCGCCTTTGATTTTTTGTGGCTATAAAGAACGCCTAAATCAATCAACTCTTTCATGATATTTTCGTCTATAACCTCGTCTGGTTTTTTTATTTTTTCTTCTGTCATATCTATCCAGATTAATTAAAATAAAACAAAAAGTCAAACAAATAACACCTTATTTATTACCTTTTCTCCATTTTTCTATCTCTTTATGATTTCCAGAAAGAAGAACATCAGGAACTTTCCATTCTTTATTTCTTGTTTTAAAAGACTCGGGGCGGGTATATACGGGATAAGAACCTTTTATTTCCTCTAAAGATTCTTCTTTTCCCAAAACCCCAGGAATAAAACGGCTAACAGCTTCCGTAACTACAAGAGCAGGCAATTCACCTCCTGAGAGAATATAATTACCTATTGAAATTTCTTCGTCAGCTATGTTTTTGGCTACTCTTTCATCAACTCCTTCATATCTCCCACAAATCATAATTATTTCATCACACTCAGAAAAACTTTTTGCCTTTTTCTCATCAAATTTATCGCCTCGAGTTGAGAAAAGAATGGTTTTAACCCGACCTTCTGTTTTTTTCTTAATACTCTCAACTGCTTTAAATATCGGTTCAATCATTAATACCATACCAGGTCCACCGCCGTATGGCTTGTCATCAACGCTTCGGTGCTTATTTTCGGTATAATCCCGGAGATTATAAAAATTGATTTCTATAAGATTTTCCTCTTTAGCTTTGCCTAGAAGAGATTCATTGGTATAACTCTTTAGAGCTTCGGGAAATATTGTAATAATATGAAACTTCATTATGTTATTAGTATATATGCACAATATAAACAAACACAAACCCCGCTTTAATAAGCGGGGCTCGCATTTTCTAAATTCAGGATTTAACCTTACTCAGCTTGAGGAGCTGGAGCGCTTCCGCGATCCGGTTCCTCTATTTTAAGGTTAATCCGGGCGTTATTCTTGACACCTACAATCCTAAGAAGGGTGCGAATTGCTTTAGCTGTTGAGCCCTGTCGGCCAACAACTTGACCCATATCTTGAGGACTAACATGAAGTGACAAGAGTACTCCCATTTCATCCACTTTACGATCAACCTTTACATCTTCAGGATGATCAACAATGGATTTTACTAAGAATTCAAGAAATTCTTGGTCTTGTTCTTTCGCCATAATCTATCGTTAGTTCGTACTGTTTTTTTCGACCTTTCTCTCTAATCTGATTAATTTATTAAAATATTAACAAATAAATGACAATGTGTCAATCTATGCTAAAAATATTACCCTTTAAAAATTTTCTTAGTTCTGTCTAATATCTTTTTAGCTTCTTCTTTCATTGTTTTTACAGGAGTATTCTGAGTTTCTTTAATTAATTCAAGTAATTCATTTGGCTTAAGATGGGTATAATTACCTTTATTTACTTTTTTGATAAGTTTCTCTGCTTCTGGAGAAAGCTCTTTTTCTAAAGTCCTTATTCCTTCCGGAGAAGAGAAAATATATATATCTTTTATTTTATAACTCCTGATAAGACTTTCAACATGTTTGGAAAGTTTATCTAAAAACTTTTTTCGAATGTACTGTTTATTCCCTTCATATACTGATCCCCCTTTCGGAGAAAGGCCGGGAACATTAGACCTTGTCTCAAAATATCCTTCCTTATCAGAATATTCACGTTGAGAAATTTCAATTTTTTTATTTAAAACAATCTCTCCTTGATAGGCGTAATAAATTTTACCGTTTTGCCATCCGGCAACAATAATTAAAGCTGGACTATCTTCAAACTGTAAAAATTTTTTACTTATTTTCATTAAGTAATTTATTTACTTTCTCTATTATTTATTTGCTTTTCTTTTAATTCTTTTATCTCTCTTTTTAAAATATCTTTTACTTTATCAATAGCAGCTCTAATGTCTTCAGCTCTTTGTTCGGCTCTAACGTTCTCCCCTAAAAGATCAACGTTAGCTTCAGCATAAAAAACGTTCCCGCTTTTGTGATGATGGGTGGTTCGAGCAATTTCAAAGTAGACATAAGCCTCCCCTTCCTTTTCAAAACTTTTAAGAAGTTTTTCAACACTCTTCATTTTCTTTTCAACATACTGTTTTATGGCCGGAGTTAAAGTAATATCAGTTGCTTTAATTTTTATTTTCATCTTTTTATTTAACTTATTTTTGTCCCGGGAGAAACATCTTTTTCGGGTTTTAAGAGAATTGGTTTTCCGTCATCAACTGCAGCAAGGAGCATTCCCTGGCTTTCGTAGCCCATAAGTTTTTTAGGTTCTAGATTAGCTAGAACAACAATTTCTTTGTTAACCAAATCATCTGCAGAATATTCTTTTCCTAAACCGGCTACGATTTGACGCTCTTCTTCGCCTAAGTTTATTTTAAGCTTTAAAAGCTTTTCAGATTCTTCAATATTTTCTGCTTCAATAATTTTAGCAATGCGAATATCTAATTTTTTAAAATCTTCAAAATCAATCATATTACTTTAATTTTAGCACAAACTTGCCCGTATTATAAATTATAAATAAACACTTAAATATACCTAAAAAAATAATACTTATCCACAACGTTTAATATGAAATCGACAACATGGGGGTGTCGGGAACCCCCAAGTTGAGAAACTTATTTTTTTAAATATCTTTCTATATTGTCTAAATGATCATCGTAATTAGAAGAGCAATGTATTTGATGATTGGAATGAAGATAGTAAATACAATCAGTTTCTTGGGGGTAGAGAGCGGCTTTAATGGCCGGAATCCCGGGATTAGCTATTGGTGCCGGAGGAAGACCTTCGTGTTTATATGTGTTATAAGGCGAGTCTATTTCTTTATCTTCTTTTTTCATAGGCGTCCACCAGTTACTTTTACCTACCTCAAGATCCTCGGCTTCTTTTTCATAACCATCTAAACCACGAGCGTATTGAACCGTGGCGTCAATTTGAAGGCGCATACCGCTAAGGAGCCTATTCCAAATAATACCTGAAATTAAGGGCATTTCTTCTTCGTCGAGAGCCTCTTTTTGAATAAGGGAGGCAATCTTTAATCCGGTAGTCCATTTAACATTTTCTTCTGCAAATTTTTCAGAATAAGGTTGAAATTTTTCGTTGAATTTATCAATCATTCTCTCAGCCATTTCAGAACCGGTTTCGCCGTATGGGACAAGATACGTGTCCGGAAAATAGACTCCTTCCGTATAATCATCATCAGTATGAGCAATAATAAAACTGGTTTTATCGCCTTCGTTCCAATCAAGCTTGTTTCCAATAATTTCAGCAATCTCTTCTTTTCTAAGTCCCTCAGGGATAGTAACCCAGACAAACCCGGGACGGTTAGAAAAAATATTAACTATTTTAAAAAAATTTGTTCCTTTTTTTAAAGAATAACCTCCCGGCTCAATTTCATTAATACCTGCTATAGAGGAGATTGTTTCAAAAAGCCATTTACTGCTTATAAAAGACTCTGAATCCAATTTTTTGGCTACATCTTTAGTGGATGTAGCAGAAGAGCTAACCACAAAAATACTTGTTTCGTCATTCGGGGAAGAGTTGTTTAAAGAAATAAAAAACAAAATAGCGGCTATAAAAACAAAAGCAAAAACAATTACAGAAATTTCTTTAAAATTTTTCATTATCTAAATTTCAAATAACTTATTTTTTCCTTTGGTTCCACGCAAAAGCTTTATTAATGAAGGTGGGGTTTTAAAACATTTGGAAAGAAGTTTGATAACGGCGAAATTGGCTTTATTTTCTTTAGGTTCTTCTTTAACCCATGCCTTGTATTGATTTTCTGATATTTTCTCTAATTTTTCTTCTCGGGCATTTGTTTTTACATAAACTTCAATTTTCATCTAAAAAATAGTAATAGTTAAGATTTCTATAAATTTACTTCTCTTTCGTATCCCGGGAAATATTTATTAATATCTTTAAGATTAAAACTTTTTAGAATTGATTCTTTACTTTCCTTTCTTAATAAAAACTCAAATGATTTTATAACTAAAGAATTCGGCGATATATGGTTATTAGTTAATTTTTCGTAATAATCTTTATCAAGATTAACTTCAAAAATCAGACCGTCTACGTTTACGTTAAACTCCCAACCGTTCTTGTTTTCCTCTCTTTTGATTATTGTAATATTAGCCATTTAATTTCATTTATTTATTAGAACTTTCTGGAAAAAGCAGTTCCCCAAAAGTTTTCCATTTCTTCTTTCTAAAATTTCTTTCTTCAAAAATCTCTGCATTTCTTTTACCGCATTTAGGGCATCTAAAACCACTGTTACCATAAAAACTTTCAACATCTTTGCCGGTAAACCTAGCCCCGCAATTTTTACAAATAAAAGTTTTCATAAATTCATTATATCAAAATACGAAAAAAGCCCATAATTTGGGCTTGTTCCGTATTTCAAATAATTATTAGAGAGAAATAAACTCTAGGAGAAAGTTGGTTTAACTTCTTCTTCCTTTCTTCTTTCTGGTTTAATCCAATACTTATTCATTAACCAAACAACAAGAACGAGAATAATACAGATAATGAGAAGCAAGATAAGAAAATCTAGGAAAGGTATATTTGTTATGCTGCCAATAAGGGCGGCGAAGAAAGAACCTTTATCTCCTACTTCTATAACCACCATGTCGGTTTGGGAATCTTCGCTGTTATAAGCTAATACTGTATTAGAAACATTTTTATCATTTCTTTCAAAGAAGTATTCGGATTCCAATTCTGCTGAGAAAATAATTGTTCTTGTATCGTCAGAAGAAAGGTCTCCTATATCAATGTCACTCTCTGCCAAATTTCTGAAATCAGATCTTCCGTCAACTGTTAAATCTCCTTTGTAGATAATACCGGCTTGCATATTGTCTCTAATAACAATATCTCTAACAACGTCGTCAGAAACAGAAGCTACTCTAATCATAAATTCTAATTCATCAGAAGGAGCTGCTTCAATTCTATCTGTACTCCATTCTTTTGACCCTCTGGTTATGTTTCTAACTAATTTATCAAGAGTTATTAAGTCTTCGTCTCCGCCGCTGCTAGGTATCACTATTGGTTCTTGGTAACCTCCTGTTTCGTTTCTAACAAGCACAGCGGTAACGTCAGATCTTTTAAGCCCGTCATTATCTGTAGCAGAAAAGACACAAGTAAAGTACTGGTTTTTAGAAACTTGAGGAGCGTAAAATATTGGTTTATCTACATCGCTCCGGCTTAAAGTTCCGCCGGTACAACTCCAATTTCTAGAAATAATGTAACCATCCGAATCAACGGCATAACCATCTAAAGTAACAGATTGGCCTTCATAAATATCTTTATGTGCCCCGGCACTTACGGCTGGAGCGTTGTTTCCCCATTCTTTCTCTGTTCCTTCTGTTTCAAATTTAACAACGGGTCCATAATCGGTTCCTCTGTCATTTCTTGCTATGGCGCGGTAATAATAAGTTTCATCGGGATCAAGATTATAAATCTTTTGAGAAAATCTCCCTTCGTCTCTTTCTGTTGATCTGCTTGTTCTATTACCAAGAGAAGAGGTTCTTCCCCACTCAAACCAAACCTCAACGCTGGAATCGTCTCCTAAATCTTCAAGATCACCTCTTAGTTCAGCTCTATCTTCCTCAACATCTCTTGGATTTAAGGTATCTACTTCAGGAGATTCTATTTCATCTCTATCTCTTACTTCAATATCTATATAATCTGAATCGGAAAGACCATGTTCGTCCGTAACTTCCAAACTACAAGATATATCGGTATCTCTTGAAACATTGTCCGGAGCATAAAATTTTGGATATAGAGAATAACGATTAGAAAGATAACCATCATCACAACTCCAGAAATAAGTTAAGTGATCGCCGTCAGGATCACTGGCAGAACCGTGTAAAGTGACTGAATCTCCTTCGTCAATATACTTATCTGATCCTGCGTCGGCTGTAGGGCGATTATTTTGGTCACTCCATGAAGAATCGGTGGTAAAGTACATATCTTTTCCTCTGTCTATTCCTGCGTCATTTCTTGCCACTGCTCTGAAATGATATGTGGTATCATCATTCAAACCATTTAAATTCCAATCAAAACTGCCCGTATTATAACGATTCATTTTAGAGGTTTCGTATCCGTATGAAGTAGTTCTCCCCCATTCAAACCAAACCTCAACGCTGGAATCTTCTCCTAAATCTTCCAAGTAACCTCTCAATAAAGCTCCGTCTTCTTCTACGTTGTAAGCTGATCTAGTAACAACTTGAGGAAGGTCAACTTGGTCATAGTCCGTATCAATAACCGAAATTGCTACAGTATCATAGTCTTTGGAGCCGTTGGAGTCTGTAACCTTGAGGGTACAGATGTATGTAGTGTCTTCTGACACTTGAGGAGCGTTGAAAGTTGGGTTGAGAGAATAGATGTTGGAGATGTAGCCTCCGTTGCATGACCAGCTGTATGAGAGAGAGTCACCGTCAGGATCACTGGCAGAACCGTGTAAGGTGACTTGATTTCCTTCGTTGACTTGTTTGTTTGATCCGGCATTGGCTGTGGGAGGATTGTTGGTGGAAGAAGGTTGAGATTGGCTTTCTTTTGAAAAGGAAACTTCTAAAGGAAAAACACTTTGGTTGCCTACTTGGCTGTAACTATGAGCGTGCTCTACCTTAAGAGTGTGTCTTCCGCTATTAAAATTATGAGTCCCAAGGCTTTTGTTTTCAAAATCATCTCCTTCATTTGGATCAGTAGCTTTACCAATTAAAGAACCGTCTACATATACATTAAATTCTTCATACTTTTCGTTAGATCCTGAATTTGCCCTATAATATACTTTAACTTCATAATCGGCATCATAAGAGAGGTCAAAAATTTTACTTATATAACTTTTGTGGCCATCTGGATTATTTTTAGTCTGTAAGTAATCAGAAAAATAAACTGAAGTATTCCCAGCAAAAACAAAGCTAGGAACTAATACGGCTGTTAAAGCTAGTATAGAAACTATTATTGTGGTTTTCTTTAAAATATTCATAATGGTATAAGTTTACATAATTTTAGAAAAATGTCAAGTAAAAACCCTCCTTTTAGAAAGGAGGGCTTGTAGCAAAATTATCAAAGTTCGCCTGCCCATTCAAGCTTGAACTTGGTAATTCTTACTGAATCTTCGTTAAAGTCACCGTTTTTGAAATCGGGGTGGTTATAGGCGATTTCAAAATAGTGATGGAGTTCAAGGTAATTTATTCCTTGAAAACATTGAAAAATTCCGGAATATCTTTCGGCTTTATGAACCGAGTTTATTCCATCATCTTCCACAATCTTGTAGAGATCTAAAAGATTTGGGTTCTCAGGAACATTAATATTACCTTCAGGATTTCTGACTTGAAGAAAATAACTTTCGTTTTTCTCTCCGTTACCGTCGTACTCAACCGTAGCCGTTATTCTGTAATAACCGGATTCTTCGATGGTAACAGCAGCTGCTTCATGAACTACCTGCAAATCTTCGCTGGCAGCTACAAAAACATCTACAGGAATTGTGATTATTCCTGAGTTATTATCCGGCTCTTCTTCTTCCTCTTCTTCCTCTTCTTCAATCTCTTCTGCTTCTTTGACAAAGATAGTGGCAGCAGCAGTTTCTGAACCTGCTTGGTTTGAAACCGTAACTTCCATTACCTTCTCTCCGGGATCACTGAAAGAAATATAAGTACTTCCATTGAAGGGCATATTCATCATAAAGTTTGAACTGATCTCATCTGCATCAGTCGAACTCCATTCAATAAAAGCTCCTTCGTTAACTTCCACCGTATCAACTGCATTGACTGTGACGGTGGGAGGAGGTATTTCTTCAATTTCTTCCTCTTTTTCAAGGTGAACATTAAAAGTCTTTGATTTTCCGGATTCCAAAACAAAACTTTCGGCAAAGGGTAAAAAACCTTCTGCCGACACTTCAAGATTATAGATACCAACTTCTAAGGATATGTATAATTCCATACTTGTTGTATCTACCAACAATTCATTTCCTTCAACTCCGGAAATTTTGATCTGAGCTTCTTGGTTTACTTTTACATAAACCGGGATCATTTCCGACTCTTCATCATCAGCTTCTATTTTTTCAAGTACTGCATATTCAGTAATAGAACTTTCCGTAGTCACGATAAATCTGTTTCTATAAACCTTAAAACCTGGTTTACGAACTAATATTACGTGACTGCCTCGGCTAACATTGCCTTGAAACGGAGTTTCTCCAATTTTTACAGTATCAAGTAAAATTTCTGCACCGATGATTTCGTCTCCTTTTTCATCTACTGCTTCAACAATAAATGAAATTTCCTTTGGTAATTCTTCTTCGGGTATATCAAAAGGTGCTTTAGAGCAACCCATAATACTCAAAAGAAAAATTATTGGAATAACTAATTTTTTCATTTCTATCCTCCTTATTCATTTCCAATTAAAACATTAAAACTAATCATCACTCCGTGCTTCCAACTAGATTCCTCCGTTAACGAACTTACCTTTGCGGGAGAGTAAAAAAGCGATGCTTCAAGCATTTTCCATTGATAACTTAGTCCTAAAAAAGGACTTAAAACTTTCATCGTCCAGTTATCTGATTCGGAAAAAAATTCCCAACCAGCCATAAAACCGCCTTTAAGATTAACGGGGCCTTTGGGCCAAGGACTAGTTAGTTCTGCATAAACTAATGCATCTTTACGATTCCCTAAAGGATCAGTTCTCTCCCAAGGCGTAAAACCGCCCCCAAGAGAAATTCCCCAATTGTCTTTATACAAGCCAAAGCCTGCGACCGGTGTTAATAAATCCCAGGGCGAACCAGCGCTCCAGGCTCTAAGGCCAGCATTGAAAGTCCAATTTACTTTTGGACCAGCAAAAACTGTTTTAGGGCTAAGAGTGTCGTTCTTAGTAGTATCAACGGGAACATTAAAAATAATCTCCCTTACGGCCGGATCACCATCTTCCCAATCCTTAATTAATTCATCGGCAGAAATTTTATGTTCTTCAGATTTTATAGAATCACCTGATTTAGAAGTAACCTTCAAAATCAAATCTCCTACTCTTTCTGAGGAAGCGCCTCTTCTAATTAAAGGCACGTCTTTTTCAGCCAATTGAATTTGTACTCCTCGATGACCTCGGTATCTCGGAATAAAATTTTGAATTGAGATAATTTCAGTTTGCCAGCCAAGACTTTCGTAAAATAAAGCCACTGCCTCTGCTCTTTTATAAGCTAAGGTAGTATCTGCAACTTCACCTTCTGAAAAAGATTTACTATTCCAGTGAAGAGTGTCGGCTAAACCAATTATTCGGATTACTTTACCTTCCGGGTCTTGATTTTCAACTAATTCCGCAAGCGATTCTTTTCCTTCTTCAGGAATAACAGCCGATCCGGGGCTAAAGCCGGCTACGACAATCCAGTTAGTTGCAGTAAAAGCAAAAAACGGGAAAATCATCAATGCCAGAAAAATTACTAATTTTTTCATTACTAAACTCCTTTCTTTATTTATTTTTTAAGTTTCTACTGATAATATACTACAAAATAATATTGATTTAGTCAAATCAATAAACGCCTCTTAAAAATCAACCGGGCTTATCCACAACAACTTGGGGGTGTCGGGAACCCCCATGTTGAAAATAACCATATTGATAACATTTCATTATATCGGTCGTTTTGTATAATTATTTGACATTTTAATAAAAAAAATGTAATAATAATATAAATAAATTAGTATATTAATAACTTAATATGGGGGGAAGGAAAATGAAAAGACTAATTTTGTATTTCAGATTAATAATAACAATGAGCATAATAGCAATAATTGTTATTCCTGCACGGGCAGTAAGCCCAGATTCGCTTGAAACTGCTATTACCAATCGCTTTAAGTTAACAACACGAAACCTCAGTCTTCGAATTAAAGAACGCGGAACAGTCTTGGTAATTCAGAAAGAAGGATTACGAGCTGATCCACCAAAAATGGTTAAGGTAGTATCGGTAATTGAAAACAATGACTTAGTATCTGAAGGTGGCGGTGGAATATTTTCTGAAGGATCCGGACGTACGTTAAAAGTTGGAGAACGGCTTTATCTTTACGGAGTGAAAATTAGAAAAGACTTTGTAAATTTATCCATGGGAACAGTTGAAACTTTTGATGTAGTTAAAAAAGGTACAACACAGTCGCAACCATATGAACTGTTTGTTAAGTTTCAATATGAAAGCGGTATTGATGGTTTATCTGCTGAAAGTATCTTAGACGATATTTATGTATGGCTAAAACCGGAAGAGGATGTTGCATCATCCACAAAAACGATTTCTTTAGGTATGTCATCTGAACAAGTTGTTGAGATTTTTGATATTCCTGAGAAGACTATTGATCTCGGTTCGAAGAAAATTTTAGTATACGAGGATATAAAAATTACCCTTGTTGACGATAAGGTAACAGATGTTCAATGAACTTTTTTTACCTTTATGCTAAAAATTTAAGAAAAGGCAGAATATTATGCCTCGCAAGTAAAACCCGTTCACAAAAAAATAAGGAACTTTAGCGGCTTTTTTTAATAAATAAAGCCGCTTTTTTTATATTTAATTTACACCTATTTGCATTAGCTAAAAAACCTACGGAGGTTCATTAATATTTAGACTTATCCACAACAACTTGGGGGTGTCGGGAACCCCCAAGTTGAAATAAATAGGTTAAAAAGTCTTTTAATCAATCGGAAAATAGTTTTAAATACCAGTCAGCAGGACCGAGATGATAATTACCATCAAAACTGCATTGGTTTAAGCCGTCCGAAATATCTGAACAATTGCTATTTTTCCCTTTATAACGGCCTGTTCCTGCCTCCCCGTTTTGATAAACATTTCCCTTCTTCACGGCATTGGCCCATTCGTTATTAAAATACCCTTTGTCTGCATATCCTCCGCTAGAAACATCTAAAACAAACCAATGTTCTTCATTTGCTTGTAAATTTACCGGATTATTAAATGAAAAAATAAAATCTTCTTCAAAATCAGGTTTTAAAATATTACTTCTGACCGAGTTGGCTAAAACATTATCAAAATCAGGACCGGTGCTGGTACTTTTTAAAACAGATAATCTTATATTTGAATCGTAGGTATGAATAGTATCTAATTGTTTTATTTTTACCGCTGCCTTATCAAAAGATATATCTTTAAAAAATTTTAAGCTTTGGAAACTGGCTTTATTAGCTTCTCCTGAAACCTTATTTACTCTTCCCCAAGAATCTGTACCATCTGTCCAATCATTTATCTCTTCTTGTTTAAAAACAACTAAAGATGGTGGGTAAGACCAGGTTGTGGTAGAAACGTCAGAATAATTATTAAAATCATCTCTAGCCCTAACCCCGATGAAATAAGTTTTACCGGGAGATACATTTTTAGTATAGAAAGTTCTGTTTCCGTTACTTTCCCAATTTTCGTTATTAAATTCAGTTGATGAAGAATTTGAAATATCAATAAAATTAATCTCGTAATTTATTTGAAAATCAACAGTGTCCGGGTCTGTAACTATCGGCCAATTAATATTAAGGTTTGAAACTCCGTCAAAATTAATATTTAAATCACCTAAAAATGGCGCTTCGTGTTCCGGGTTTGTTTCTTGAAAGAAATACTTTTTCTTATCAACCGCCACTAGATCAAAATAATTTCGTCCAGAACGAGACTCTCGATAACCATAGAACGAAAGGGTAAAATAGTCTTGGTTATTAAAATTTATATCACTTGTGGAACTGGCAAGTTTGATAAGAATGTGATTGTCTTCACCTAAACCGTAATCGTCATAATTTAAAGAATAAGCACTGGCAGTTCCGCTATTTGTGCAAAGGCTTGAAATGTCGGGTAATAAAATAGCTTTTTCTTTTTTCTCTCCCCCGGCGCAATGGCTAAATTTTGTTTGGATAACATCTTTTTCATTTAAGTTTTTCCATCCATAACCTCCTCCCTGTAAAGTGAATGAATTAATTTTAGGCGGCTCCTTGTTTAAATAAACAACCATCATTTTTCTTGTTTGATTGTCACTGTTTCTATATATGTCTGGAATAAATGGATAATCTGGGTAATAAAATTCAGCTAAATAATTATTACTTGATTCGGGTCTTGGATCTTCGTATATATAAAAATTATCAACAAGGCTTGGGACCGAAATAGTTGAGGTTGTTATTGCTGATCCTAACCCATCTACATCAAAAGCTTGAAAAGAAAAGTTGTAATTACGCCCCACTTCATTTATTTTTTTTGAATAATTAAGTGTTGTGGAACTAAAAATTACTATTCCGGGACTGGAATATTCTTTTATTTCGTACAAAATACTGTTTGCCGAACCGGAAAAGTCTTTATATTCGTCCCAATTAAAATAAATTCTTAATTTTTCCGGGTCGTAGGTCATAGAAAAAGGCTGGTTTGAAATCGGAGCTTTTCTCGGTTCCGGTAAACTGCTTGAATTTTGAGGATTAGGATTGTCACGAATACTAAAAGAGTTTAATCCTTCACAGCCATTTCCTTTAAATTCGTAATTGCCCTGAGCGGAATAACAAGTATTATTTTCAAATGCATTTCTTTCCCAACTTTTACCTGCCGGAATAGAATCATAAAATGTTTCATCAACCTTTTCTCCTAAATTGTTATATAAAATAATTCCATCATCGTTATAAGCAAGATGATAAGAAATGTGACTATAAGTTTCGTCACAATTTAAACTTGAGTAATCCTGGCTGCTAATTAAATAAAAACCATTAGGCAGAATTATTGAATCCGCAATTTCTCCTACTAAAGTTTGTGTAGAGGTGGTGTTTTTATTTAACTTTCTCTTAAGAGACCAGTTAGCTAAATTAATTTCGTTTTCAGTTGGGTTATAAAGCTCAACCCATTCTTTCCCTGCTTCTCCGTCTAATCCCGGCATTACCTCACTTATAACAATATGCTTTGCTGTCTCGCCTGAAACAGCACTAGTTACATAAATTAATTCGGTGGCGGTTGAAGAAGAGTTTTCAGAATCAAAAACTGTCAAACTAACTTGATAACTGCCTGATGAAATATAAGTGTGGGTAGTAGTGGCTTTAGAAATCGTTGAAGATTCACCATCACCAAAATCCCATTGATAAGAAATTATTTTGTTGTCATCTGTTGAGGATGAGGCGTCAAAAGAAACTTGAGTATTTTTTATTGGTGATTCCGGAGAGTATGAAAATTGGGCATTGGGAGGATTGTTTTCATTAGAACTGCTACTAGAGTCTCCTCCGCCACCACCACCGCTATAAGTAATTTTCTTATAAGGTGTAAAAGTAGAATCTTCAGGACTGGCCACACAGGCCAAATTTTCCTTTTTAATTTGAGATATTTTTGTATCAGCTATACCGGAAATACGCGCAAGATCGTCTAAGGACCAAAATAATTCCTCTTCACGAAGCTCAATAATCTTTTGAGCATAAACTGGGCCAATCCCTACAATTTCTTTTAAATAAGAATTGTTTGCAGAATTTATATTTATTTGACCA
>CAZXDO010000039.1:0-11301 GCA_964639325.1 uncultured Candidatus Saccharibacteria bacterium | reverse complement strand
TACTCCTCCCCAGAAACCTGCTTGTTTCTGGCGCTTCGCTGTTTTCCAACACGGGGAAAATACTTTTCCCCGACCCCCTTTGTCGTTTAACAGCTTGGTGGTTATTCACCAGTTAATCCTTTTGATGTATTTTTCAGGAACAATGTTGTATTGGTGGAATTTCATATTAAACGTTGTGGATAACTTCTTTTTATTTACCCTACCTTTCTGTTAACAAGTTTAAGTTTTCAAAACCCTCTTTGTCAAATTCAGTAATTTCTTGGTTTTCTGCTTTTTCGGTTCCGAAAGCCTGATCAAGGTTTTTTATAAGGAAAACTGAATTAGAGATAATAAACCATATTAGTAAAAAAAGCATAACCACGACTAAGGCATGCATGGTAAATTGTCTGGAGTCGATATTTTTTAGTTTGTTTTTAATGCTCATTTTCTAAAATAAACTTTTCCTTCTAAATTTGCGATGATTTTTTCACTATTCCCCTCAACTTTTCTTGTAATATTTATGCTTTCTATAGTATTAACATAAGTAAAATTATTGAGATCTTTTATAAAGTCTTGGATTTGTTTAACATCATTGCCTTCAAGGTTAAGACCATACATTAAGTAACCCAAATCTTCGTTAGTAGGATTATTTTCACCTTTAAAAGAAAAACCAAAACCTAAGTTATTTTTTGTAGCTAATGTTTCAAGTTTTTTAGCTATGTTTATTAAATCATCTTTTATGGGAATTGAGTTATGAAGAACGCTAAGATACGCTTCTCCAAAATCCTTATATTGGTTTTGGATTTTTGCCAACACCTCAAGAGAAGCAGATTTTTCAACAAATTGTTTTCTGGATTCAACAATTTCAGCAGTTGTTGTTTTAATGACTGATTTAACGTACCAGACACCAAGAAAAAAAGGGGTTATAATAAGAATTGCTATACCCGCTTTAGCAAATATTTTTTTAGATAATTTTTTATTTTTATCCATGCCTATTTATTTTATCATAAAAATATATTAACCAATAACTAAAAGAATGAAAAAATTAGAAATAAAAGAAATAAGTTGTAAAGAAAATGATTTTCCGGAAAGTTTAAAAAACATTATCCCCCCGCCCCAAAAACTATATTACCGCGGTTCTCTTTCTTCAATTAAAAAACCTTGTATTACAATAGTTGGGACTCGTAGAGCTACCCCTTATGGCCTTGAAATAGCTAATTTGATAAGCCGAGATTTAGCTGAGGCAGGAATCACTATTGTAAGTGGTCTAGCTCTTGGAATAGACGGCGCAGCTCATCAAGGAGCTCTGAAAGCTAAAGGGAAAACGGTTGCGGTTTTAGGAAGCGGCTTAAATGAATTATATCCTAAGGAGCATAAAAAATTAGCTATGGATATATTAAGTTCGGAGGGTGCTTTGATTTCAGAGTACGAACCGGAAACAAAACCGGCACCAAATCAATTCTTAGAGAGAAATAGGATAGTTAGCGGTTTATCTTTAGCGGTGGTAGTTGTTGAAGCTCCTCTACGCTCCGGAGCAATTTCTACAGCACATCACGCTCTTGAACAAGGACGAGAAGTTTTTATTGTTCCCGGGCCGATTCATAATTCTAATTATTTCGGTTCCCATAAGCTTATTCGCGATGGCGCGAGATTAGTTTCTTCGGCAAGAGATATTATTAACGATCTTAATTTATAAATAATTCGACCTCGATATCATTTAGGTTTTTTAATGGGGTTGACGAATAAACCCTAGGCTTTATAAATATTGATATGCCTAATAATAAAACTTTAATAATTGTAGAGTCGCCTACTAAAGCCAGGACTATTGGTGAATTTTTAGGAAGTAAATATAATTTAGAATCTTCTTACGGTCATATTCGTGATTTGCCTAGGGGTGCTTTGGGAATAGATACAGAAAATAATTTTGAACCTAAGTATGTTATCCCAACTAAATCACGGAAAAATATTACCACTCTTAAAAAATTAGCTGAAAAATCAGATAAGATAATTATTGCTACTGATGAAGATCGCGAAGGTGAAGCAATTGCTTGGCACATTCTTAAAATTTTAGGCCTCAAAGGAGAAGAGGCTCATGACAAACGTTTGGAAGTAAGCGGCGAAAAACCTGTGGAAAGAATTGTTTTTCATGAGATTACTAAAGAAGCCATAGAGAAAGCCTTAAAGAAACCTCGTGATATAAATATAAATATGGTAAATGCTCAGCAAGCAAGAAGAGTTCTTGATAGGTTAGTAGGATATAAACTGTCCCCTTTTCTCTGGAAAAAAGTAGTTAACCGCCTTTCAGCAGGCAGGGTTCAATCTGTAGCTCTTCGTTTGATTGTTGACAGAGAAAAAGAGATTAGAAACTTTAAGCCGGAAAAGTATTGGACAATTAATGTTGATTTTGAAAAAGAAAATTTGTCATTTACTTCATTTCTTACAAAAATAAAGGGAAAAAGCTTTCCTAAACCGGGTATAAAAGAAAAAGAAGAGGTAGAAAAAATTGTTGATGACTTAAAAAAATCTGATTTCTCAGTGTTGTCGATGGAAAAAAAAGAAACAAAACGTTTTCCTTTTCCTCCTTTTACCACCAGCACTTTGCAACAGGAAGCATCAAAAAGACTTTATTTTTCAGCGAAGCAGACAATGATGTTTGCTCAACGTTTATACGAAAAAGGACTCATTACTTACATGAGAACAGATTCGTTTAATCTTTCTCTAGATTCTTTAAATATGGCAAGGTCTTGGATAGAAAATAATTTAGGAAGAGATTACCTTCTTCCTGATAAGAGAGTCTTTAAAACTAAGTCTCGTTTAGCTCAAGAAGCTCACGAGGCTATTCGGCCTACTAAATTAAATGTAGATGAGAAGTTAGAAGAAAAAGAAAAGAAATTATTTGAATTGATAAAAAACAGATTTCTTGCTTCACAGATGCCCCCGGCTGTTTTTGAAAGAACTAAGGTTGAAATTAAAAGTTCCGCTAATTACCTTTTTCGTTCTAATGGACAAACTTTAAAATTTGATGGTTTCATAAAAATTTGGCCTCAAAAATATGAGGAAGTTGAAATTCCCGAATTGAAAGAAAATGAAAACTTGAAACCTTTGAAAATTTCTCCTGAAGAACACGAAACTACCCCTCCACCCGCTTTTAATGAGGCTAACTTGGTTAAAACCTTAGAAGAAAATGGTATAGGGAGACCTTCGACTTACGCTCCTATTATTTCAGTTTTAATTCAGCGCAATTATGTTGAGAAAGATAATAATAGAAGGTTTCATCCTACTGAAATTGGAGAAACTGTAAGTGATGTTTTAGAAAAACATTTTCCAAACATAGTTGACGTAAACTTTACGGCTGAGATGGAGGAAAAATTAGATAAAATTGCAGAAGGTGAAGAAGATTGGCACAAAGTTATTAGAGAATTTTTTGAGCCTTTTAATGAAAATCTTGAAAGGAAATACGAAGAAGTTTCTAAAGAAGATATAGTTGGAAAAGAAGAAGAAACTGATGAAGTATGTGAAAAATGTGGAAAACCTATGGTTATAAAAAGAGGGCGTTTTGGAAAATTTTTAGCTTGTTCAGGTTTTCCTGAATGCAAGAATACTAAATCTTTAGAAAGCGAAAAGGAAACTTTCGGCACATGCCCGAAATGTAAAAAAGGAACAATAGTTAAAAAGAGAACAAAAAAGGGAAGATTCTTTTTTGGTTGTGATCGCTATCCCGAGTGTGATTTTGCTAAATGGAATAAGAAAGATTTAGATAAAGCTTTAGCCGGAGAGGAAGAATAAAAAAACAACCCCTTACATGTGCACATATGAGGGGTTGTTTTATTAAACTTTAATACGTTCTACATCATTCCTCCCATACCGGGCATACCTCCTCCGACATTATCAGATTCTTCTTTTTCTTTAGGTTTTTCAGCAACAACTGCTTCGGTAATTATAATCATAGCAGCAATGGAAGCAGCATTTTGAAGAGCGCTGCGAGTTACCTTAGTCGGATCGACAACGCCGGATTCTATAAGATCCTCATACTTTCCGGTGGCTGCATTAAAACCGTAACTGCCTTTTTGATTCATTACCTTGTCTAAAACAACAGATCCTTCATAACCGGCATTTTCAGCTATTTGTTTTATTGGAGCACAAAGACCTTCAAGAATAATCTTGGCGCCAACTAGTTCAGCCATATTATTAGGATCCATATTATCGTTAATATATTTTTTAAGCTCTTTTGAAGCGCGCACGAGAGCCACTCCCCCGCCGGGAACAATACCTTCTTCAATAGCGGCTCTAGTGGCTTCAACAGCATCTTCAATTCTGTGCTGAGCTTCTTTTTGTTCTGTTTCAGTGGCTGCACCTACTTTAATAACAGCAACACCCCCGGAAAGTTTAGCAATCCTTTCTTCTATTTTTTCTTTTTCAAACTCAGAATCAGATTTTTCAACTTGAGTTTTAAGTTGGCGGATTCTTTTTTCAATACCTTCTTTTGTTCCTTTTCCGCCGACGATGGTGGTATTATCTTTAGTAGAAACTATACGGTGGGCTTCACCGAGATCATTTATTTCAGCGCTATCAAGTTTTCTTCCTACTTCTTCGGAAATAATGTTAGCTCCGGTAATAAGAGCAATGTCTTGAAGCATTTCTTTTTTACGGTCTCCAAAACCGGGAGTCTTAATAGCTAACACATTAAAGGTTCCTCTAAGCTTATTAAGAACCAGGGTAGCAAGAGCTTCGCCCTCAACATCTTCAGCGATGATAACCATATCTTTCTTTCCGCTTTGAGCTGTTTTTTCTAAAAGCGGAAGAAGGTCATTAATAGCTGAAATTTTTTTATCCGTTAGCAATACATATGGATTATCCATAACGGCCTCCATTCTGTCTTGATCAGTTATCATATATGGAGAAATATATCCTTTGTCGAACTGAAGACCCTCAACTACTTCACTGGAAAGACCTAAGGTTTGAGATTCTTCTACGGTAACAACACCATCCCGACCAACTTTATCAATAACATCAGCGATAAGGTTGCCTACTTCTTTATCACGAGAAGAGATTGTAGCAACTTGGGCAATTTCCTCTTTTGAATTTATTTTTTTAGAGCGTTCTTTTATGTAATTGACTACAAAATCAGAAGCTTTATTCATTCCGTTTCTTAAACCAACAGGATCCATGCCGGTTGAGACATTTTTAATGCCTTCCCCCACAAAAATTTGAGCAAGAACAGTAGCGGTGGTAGTTCCGTCTCCGGCCACATCGTTAGTTTTAGAAGCAACTTCTTTAACCAATTCAGCGCCAAGTCGTTCAACTCTATCTTCTAATTCAATTTCCTTGGCAATGGTAACACCATCTAAAGTAACTGTTGGAGAACCAAAACTTTTATCAAGAACTACACTTCGTCCTCTTGGTCCAAGAGTTACTTTAACTGCATTTGCTAGCTTATCAACTCCGTTTTTTAGATTCTTTCTAGCTTGTTCACTAAAAAATATTTGTTTTGACATAATTATTTATTTTTTATATTTCTTAATTATCTTTTAAATAATTCCGATAATGTCATCCTCTTTCATGATTAAATACTTTTCTTTTTCAATTTCAATTTCATCTACACCGTATCCTTTCTTAAAAAGAATTTCGTCTCCTTCTTTTACCGATACAGAAATTAATTCTCCGTTAACTCCTCTTTTTCCTTCACCAACAGCTATAACTTGGCCCTTGAGAGGACCTTCTTTTTCGTGGTTTTCTGGAAGAATAATACCGGATTCTGTTTTTTCTTCTTTCTTAATTTCTTTTACTAAAACACCGTCTTTTAAGGGTTTAAAATTCATAATTTTATTTAATTTAGCAATTACGACCTTTTTCTGCTAATTAACTCTTTATAAATTATATTTACCATACAAATCTTGTCAAATATTTAAGTTATTAATAAAAAACCCAAGGAGTATTTATACGTAAATTCTTGTAGGGTTTAAGCTAAAGTTTTAAGATGTTAGTAATGGTAAATGATAAGTGGTTATTAAAAAAATACGAGCCGGATAGTTTAGTTTTTAAGGCTTATGAATTCGCCCAAAAAGCTCATAAAGGATCTAATAGAAAAGACGGTTCACCGTATATTAACCATCCTCTTTCTGTAGCAAAAATTATTAATGATTGGGGTTTTGATGATTTAACCGTTTGTGCCGCTCTTTTACATGATGTTGTAGAAGACACAAATTATAAATCTGAAGACCTTAAAAAGAGTTTTGGTGAAGAAATTACTTTTCTCGTAGACGGGGTAACTAAAATAGATACCTTAAAATACAATCCGGGAGAAGAACCTGATAGAGAGAAAAGCCAGGCTGAGAATATGAGAAAGTTAGTAGTGGCTTTGGCTAAAGATTTGCGTGTTATTTTTATAAAACTTGCTGATCGCCTTCACAATATGAGAACTTTAGGAGCCCTTTCTCTTAAACAACAAAAAAGAATATCTGCTGAAACAATTGATATTTATGCCACCCTTGCTTATCGCCTGGGAATGCAAAAATTAAGCGGTGAACTTGAAGATCTTGCCTTCCCCTATCTTTACCCAAGAGATTTTAAATGGCTTAGAAATCAGATAGAAGGAAGGTATGAAGAAAGAAAAAGATATGCAAAAAAAGTAAAACCTGTTTTAGAAGATATTTTAAATAAGGAAGGTATTAAGCCGGTTAAGGTTGATGCTAGGGCTAAGAGATATTTTAGCTTATATCAAAAACTTAAACGTCATGATATGCAATTTGATAAAATATATGATCTTGTAGCTTTAAGAGTAATCGTGGAGGATGTTGGTGATTGCTATGAATCTTTAGGTGTTATTCATAAATATTGGCCTCCAATGCCGGGACGGATAAAAGATTATATAGCTATGCCAAAACCAAATGGATACAGAAGTCTGCACACCACTGTCTTTTGTCTTGAAAATAAAATTACGGAAATTCAGATTAGAACAAATAAGATGCACGAAGAAGCTGAAATGGGAGCGGCAGCTCACTGGTCATATCAGCAAGTAAGAGATAGTAAAAAGGTTATAAAGGGAAAATCATGGAAAGCGGATGAGGGTGAAATAGAATGGGTAAAACAATTAAGAAATTGGGAAAAAACTTTTAAGGGTTCAGAAGAGTTTTTAAAATCGCTTAAAATTGATTTTTTTAAAGACCGTATTTTTGTTGTTACCCCGGAACATGAAGTAATTGATCTTCCTGATGGAGCTACTCCGGTTGATTTTGCTTATCATATTCATACAGAGGTTGGCAATCAATGTGTGGGCGCTAAAGTTAATAATAAAATTGTTCCTTTAGATCACAAGCTTTGTTCCGGTGATGTGGTTGAAATTTTAACCCAAAAAGGAAAAAAACCTTCTGAGTCATGGCTTGATTTTGTAAAAACAGCAATAGCTCGTTCGAAAATAAGGAGCGCTTTTAGATCCAAGGTGAATATTTTTAAAAGTAAACACATTGAACCTAAAACAACGCTTAGAATTACCATCAAGGATAGGCCAGGGATTTTAAAGGATATTACCTCTGTTTTTTCTCGTAACAGAATTAACATAGAAAGCAGCCAAACTCAAAGCCACGATAAAGGCAATTTTGGTTCAATAAGAATAACCTGCAAGGAAATAAAAGGGAGTAAGCTTGAAAAGATTCTCGTTAAATTAAAAAAAATAAAAGGGGTAAATGAAGTATCTTACAAACAAGAAAGATAAAAAATAATTTTATAAGTTATCCACAACAACTTGGGGGTGTCGGGAACCCCCAAGTTGTTATTCTTCCCCTATTAAACGATTAATTAATCTATCCCACTCTTCTTGATTGTGAAGGCGGAATATTAATCTTTTTTCATTCCCTTTTTCAATTATAGAAGCAGGAATTCCTAGTTTCTCTTCAATAGTTTTTTCCCAAAAGTTCTTTCTTTGGTTTAATTCGTTTGAATTATTATCTTCTTTTTTGAGATAAGATTTTAATTTTCTAGTACTAACACCACCTCTTAATAACCTTTGAAATATTTCCTCTTTTCTTTCGGGTTCTTTTATTGAAAGAAGAAACCTTCCTTGAGAACTATTAATTTTGCCCTGGGAAATAGCATCTTGAATTTTAACAGGAAGATTAAGAAGACGAAGAGCGTTGGATACCGATTCTCGGCTTTTTCCCACTCTTACTGCTATTTCTTTTTGGGTTAAACCAAATTCATCCTGAAGACGAGCAAATCCTCTGGCTGTTTCAATTGGGTTTAAGTCACTTCTTTGAAGATTTTCAATAAGAGCGAGGGAAAGTTTTGTATTACTATCTTCTTCTTTTCTTACTACTGCCGGAACTGTTTTTAAACCTGCTATTTTTGCAGCTCTTAAGCGGCGTTCTCCGGATATTAACTGATAATGAACCTTTGTGCCGTTTTCGTTATATTCTTCTATTTTGGAAACAACTAAGGGTTGGATAATACCTACCTCTCTTATGGACTGGGCTAATTCATCTAAATCCTGTTTATTATATTCTTTTCTTGGTTGGAAAGGATTGGGCTTTATTTTTTCTACTTCAATTTGAAAAATAGCTTCATTGGCTTCAGGTTCAATATCTTTTTTTGGTTCATCTTGTCCGGATTCGTTTTTAAATGGAGTTTGGTTTTGTTGTTGGGGAGGGTAATAAATAGGTGCTTCTGTTTGAGGGTTGTTAGGTTGGTATTGAGGTTGAGATTGATTATTTTCTTCAACAGGAAAAGGCGCCGGTTTGTTACGATCGTTTTGATTCCTTTCTAAAGATTCTTCTTCTTTATATTGGTTTCCCTTTTTGGGGATTAATGATTCAAGGCCCTGGCCTGACATATTTTTATTTAATAATTAGTGTTTACTAATTAAGTATAGCAGATAATTTATATAAAAATAAAAACCCGCTTTGGTGGTGAGACCAGAACGGGTTTTCATTTTTTATTAAAACAGATGTTTACTGATTCTTTAAAAAAGTATTAATCTAAAAGACTTGAGTAAAATCCTTTTATATAAAGAGCTCCCAAGTCACAGATTTAACACCCTTTTAAAAGAACCCTCAACTAATCTGTTTTAGGTATTTTACGTGCCCGCGGAAACACGAGTTTTAGTTTTAAATTAAGAAAACTCGCTTTTTATTTCTCATCGGCCGCCTGGAAATAAAAATTGAATTTAATTAACTAAAACTGAAACTGTATAAAATTTTAATTGTTTAAAAATTCAAGTCAAGAGGGTCTGAATTTGTGGATAACTCTTGATTTATAATTTCCCTAGCTAATTCTTCGTATTTCTTAGAACCTTCACTTCTGGGGTCATATATTAAAATAGGCCTTTTCTCACTAGGTGCCTCAGATAAACTCCTTGATTTAGGAATAATAGTTTTGAAAACGTAATGGGGAAATTTTTCTCTCATTTCTTTAACAATTTTTTCAGGAAGATATTCCCCTTCTTCGTACATAGTAAGAAGAGTACCGGTTATTTTAAGATTGTGGCCTAAATTTTCATTAATCATTTGAATAGTATTTAGAAGCTGCCCCACTCCTTCCAAACTAAAGTATTCACATTGAACAGGAATTAAAACTTCATCAGCTGCCATTAAACCATTGATAGCTAAAAGACTCAGACTTGGAGCCATATCAATAATGATATAATCATAACTTTCTTTTACTTCTTCAATTGTCTTGCGAAGATGTGTTTCTCTATTTTCAATATTAGCTAATTCAATAATAGCGCCGGCTAAATCTGAAGAAGAAGGAATTATTTCAAAATTATAGATAGGTGTAGGAATAATTGTTTCTCTAATTGGAGAATTAAGAAACATAGCGTGGTAGATAGTTTTTTTGTCTCTGTAATTTATTCCGGAACCAACAGTAGCATTGAATTGAGGGTCAAAATCGATAAGAAGAACTCTCTTTCCAAGGAGAGCCAAATAAGAGGATAATGAAAGGGCGGTTGTTGTTTTGGCCGTTCCACCTTTTTGATTAAATACTGCTATTACTCTGGTCATTAGCTTTATAATACCATTATTCACTTTTACTTTTCAATTTGGTAGAATAAAAGTGAAATTAAAAAGCCTGGGTGGTGAAATTGGGAAACACGCAAGACTCAAAATCTTGTGGCCTTTAGGCCTTGCGGGTTCAAATCCCGCCCCAGGCACAATGCCTAAGAAAAAATTGCCATATAAAGAATTTACTTGGACCCCAAATCTAGCTTATGCTGTAGGGTTGATAGTTTCTGATGGTAACTTATCCAATGATGGTCGTCATATTACTTTAACTTCTTCAGAAAAGAAATTTATTCGGGTTTTTAAAAAAAGCATTGGTTTAACTAATAAAATTGGGAAAAGTTTAGGAGGAAATGGAAATGTTTCTTATAGAATTCAGTTTAGTAATGTCCAATTTTATAATTGGTTAGTTGATGTAGGTATAACACCTGCTAAAACTTATAATATTGGTGAAATAGATGTTCCTGAAAATTATTTTAAAGATTTCTTGCGGGGTCATTTGGACGGTGATGGTAGCATATCAGTCTATATTGATAAGTACAATAAGTATAAAGGGCGTATTTATACAAATCAAAGGTTGTGCGTGAGGTTTATTTCGGCTAGTAAAAAACATGCCAAATGGTTACAGAGTATGACAAGGCACATACTTAATTTAAGTGGTGCTCTTATTAAAGGAATGCCATCTAATTCTAAAAGATGTCCTATGTGGATTTTAAAATTTTCTAAAAAAGAATCATTAAAACTTTTAAAAGAAATATATTATTCTAAGACAATTCCTTGTCTGCAGAGAAAAAGAAAAAAGGCTTTAGAGGGAATTCATTTAGTGAATTTAGAAAAAAGAAAAAAATACAAATTTATAAAATAAAAATAATTCATATTTTTTATTCTTTATATAATAAACCAAAGAAAAAACTAGTTAAAATACCAGTTTTTTAAATTGGATATAATATTTTATTTTTCCTTATCTTCTGTTTTGTAATCGTCTATTCTTTTTCTAGAAGTTATATTTTCGGCGATTTCTTCTGTGTATTCCCCTATCCGGAAAATGACTGCAATTAATTCCAAAATCATTCTAACAATAGCGATATAGATTATATATAAAATGGGCGAAAATATAAGAGCAAGAATTCCGAGAATAAAGGATTCCTTAAATCCGCCGACAATCACCATAGCACCAAGAATTCCCATAACGATAACGTTAATCCAAAAGATAAATCTTATCACACCGGTGGTTATAAACCTTTTAAAGGAAAAATCAAAAAGATATTCTATGAATTTGTTTAATTTTAGCTTCTTTTTTATTTTCATTTATTTAATTATAACACTTTAGTTA
>CAZXDO010000038.1:0-17182 GCA_964639325.1 uncultured Candidatus Saccharibacteria bacterium | reverse complement strand
GAAAACAAACACAAGGTGTTTACTTTCCTCGCTTTCCTTGCGATAATAAAAAAGTGATTATAACTTATCAAGGAGATAATTATTTTAAGCTTGCTTCAGGCGAAACGGTCCTTCTCGTTGATCCTAAGGATCAACGTTCTTTTCGTGGGGCTAATGTTGTTATAAACACAAGGCGCCCGGCAGAAGTTGAAAACCCTTCAGAGAAAGATAATGTTTTTTGGATTGACCATGCCGGTGAGTACGAAGTAAGCGGTGTGCGTATTCAAGGTATACAATCTTTTTCTAATAAATTTGAAAAAACAATTTATCTTCTTGAATTCGAAGGCACCAAAATACTCATTTTGGGTTTTTTGGAAGAATTTCCCAAGGATGAAATTCAGGAACACCTTACCGATATTGATATTGTAATTACTCCGGTGGGCAATGGAGAAAACACTATTAAGTCTTCTGAGTTAGCCAAATTTATTCGCCAACTTGAACCGTCCTTGATAATCCCTTCTGCTACCGGTGATTTAAAAAAATTCCTGAAAGAATTTAGCAAAGAAGAATGTAAAGAAGAAGAAAAAATTGTTCTTCGAAAAAATGACCTTGAAGAAGGAAAAATGGAAATCCGTTGCTTAAAGAAATAAATATATGTCGTCCGTTAGTTTTTTTAGAAAAGTAAATAAAAAAATAAAAGAACTGCGCCGTTCTGATCAAAAAACAAAACGGTATTGGTTAATAGGAAGCACAATATTAGTTATGATAGTTATTGTAGCTCTCTGGGTTTTGTATTTGAACGTTACTTTGCCCAAAGTTACTCAAAATGAAAATGGTTCAGAATCAGTATCAGAAATTGAAGAAGAAACAGAAAATAATTCAGTATTATTTACCTTAAACAGAGGGTTTAAGAAAACTATCAGTTCAGCTTCAAACACTTTTAAGAAATTTTCTCAAAGAATAAGTGAATTAATTACCAAAACAAAAGATAATTTGGAAAACGTAAAAGAGTATACACCTTCTTCAAATTAATTAATATGGCAAAAGACAAAGAAAAAAAAGAAGAAAAACAACAAATTGCCGAAAGGCTTAAAGATGTTCAAATAGTTGATGAGCTTCAAGAATCATATGTTGACTATGCCATGTCAGTTATTGTTTCCCGTGCTATTCCCGATATTCGGGATGGTTTAAAACCTGTTCAACGCAGGGTTCTTTGGGCGATGTGGGAAGAAAACTTAAAGCACTCTTCCAAGTTTAGAAAATCAGCCAATGTTGTTGGTGCTGTTCTTGGACGTTACCACCCTCATGGGGACTCGGCCGTATACGACGCTACCATAAGAATGGCTCAAGATTTTTCAATGCGTTACATGCTTGTTGAGGGTCAAGGAAACCTTGGTTCTATTGATGGCGACTCTCCCGCAGCCATGCGTTATACGGAGTGCCGCTTATCTAAAATTTCTGAAGAACTTTTATTTGAAATAGAAAAAGATACTGTTGATTGGGAACCTAACTATGACGGAACCAGAAAAGAGCCTAGGTATCTACCCGCCAGACTTCCCGAACTTCTTTTAAACGGAACCATGGGTATTGCTGTGGGGATGGCTACTAATATTGCTCCTCATAACCTTGGAGAAGTTATTGATGCCATCGTTCACCTTATTGAAAAACCAGATGCCACCGTTCATGACCTTATGAAACATATTCCCGGACCGGATTTTCCCACGGGCGGTATTATCTACAATACTGAAGATCTTGAAAGAGCTTATTCCACCGGCCGGGGGTCGGTTACTATTCAGGCTGCTACCGATGTTGAAGAAAGAGAAAAGCACAAAACAATTGTTATAAACGAAATTCCTTTCCAGGTTAACAAAGCGGTTCTTATCGAAAAAATAGCCAACTTGGTTCAAGATAAAAGAATTGAAGGTATTAAAGATGTTCGTGATGAATCCGGCAGGGACGGTATGAGAATTGCTATTGATTTGAAACAAGGAGTTGCTCCGGAAAGAATTATTAATCAACTTTTCAAAAATACAGAACTTCAAAAGAATTTCTATTTTAATATGGTTGCCCTTGTTGACGGTATCCAACCCCGAACAGTCTCCTTAAAAGACATTCTTTCAGCATACATTGACCACCGTAAAATAACTATTATAAGGAGGGTAAAGTATGATCTTAGAAAAGCTGAAGAAAGAGCCCATATCCTGGAAGGTTTGGTTATTGCCTTGGATGATATTGATGAAGTAATTGCTACTATTAAAAAATCAGAAGACAGGAACAGTGCTCATAAAAATCTTGTTGCTAAATTTAAGCTTACCCCCATCCAAGCTGACGCTATTCTTGATATGAAGCTTCAATCTTTAGCTTCTCTTGAATCTAAAAAAATAAAAAACGAACTTGAGGAAAAGAAAAAGGAGATTAAAGAATATAAAACCATTCTTAAAAGTGAAAAAAGAATTTTTGAAATTATTACCAACGAACTTGCAGAAATCAAAGAAAAGCACAATGACGAAAGAAGGACAGTAATAATCAATGAAGGGCTTAAAGAATTTAAAGATGAAGACTTTGTTTTAGAAAAAGAAACCGTTGTCTTTATGACAAGTGACGGTTATATAAAAAGAATGCCTCCGGAATCTTTTAAGACTCAAGGCCGAGGCGGTCGAGGCCTTCACGGCTTTAATTTGAAAGAAAAAGACAAAGTTTCTCAGTTGTTTATTGCTAATACTCACGATAGCGCCCTCTTTTTCACTGATTCAGGGAAAGTTTTTAAAACCAGGGTATATAAAATTCCTGCTTCAAGCCGAACCACAAAAGGCAAACTTGTTCACACTTTTCTTGGTCTTTCAGACACTGAAAAAGTAACTTCTTTCCTAACCTACAACGAAAAAGATGAGGATATGAGAAAGAAATTCTTATGTTTTGGGACCGAGAAGGGAGTTATTAAGAAAACTGCAGTTCCTGAGTTTGATAATGTTCGCAGTACCGGGATTATAGCTATTAAATTAAAAGAAGATGATACCTTAAGTTGGGTCAGAGTTTCCGGAGGTAATGATTCCTTTATGTTCGCTACTAAAAAAGGTTACGCAATAAGATTCAACGAGAAAGAAGTCCGACCTATGGGAAGAGGTGCCTCCGGAGTTGAAGCTATTAAATTAAAGAAAGACGATAAAGCTGCAGGTTTTGTTGTTGTTAAAAAAGAAAATAAAGATAAGGGAGAAAAACTTCTCGTTCTTACCGAAAATGGTTATGGAAAACAAACCCTTGTTGAAAAGTACAAAATTCAGAAAAGAGGCGGCCGCGGTATTGCCACCGTCAAGGTTACTAAAAAAACAGGTCCTCTGGCAGCTATTAGATTAGTTGATAAAGACATAAAGGAAGTCATAGTCTTTTCAGCCAAAGGATTAATTATTAGAACAGAGTTAAAAGACATTAGAACTGCCGGCAGAGCTACTCAAGGTGTGAAAATTATGAAACTCGACGAAGATGATTCGGTTGTTGGAGTAGTGTGTCTATAACTGCGTCGGATCGTAAAATAAATACTTCATATTTATTTCCCTGCGCCTCTTGTTATAAACAAAGTTTGTAACTGCGTTGGATCGTAAAATAAATACTTCGTATTTATTTCCCTCACCTTCCTTGTTATAATTAAGGCAAATGAATAGCAATAAAGTTTTAATATTTGGAATAGTAGGGGGTATCCTTGTCATTGTCCTTATTTTTGTTTCTAGTTTTTTTATAAACAGAGATAAAGACAAGGACTCGATATACAACACCGAAACCACCCTTTCTTTTTGGGGCGTGAGTGATTATTCTTCTGCTTATAAAACAGCTATTAGCCGATTTAATACCCTTTATCCTAATGTAAAAATAGATTATCGGCGTTTTGACAATCTTCAGGAATATGAAAAAACCCTTCTTGATGCTTTGGCTTCTGAAGAAGGTCCGGATATTTTTGTGATAACAAACAACGACCTTCCTCGAAAAATTAACAAGATATTTCCTCTTCCTTCTTCAAAGTACACCGTTCAAGACCTTGCCGCCGATTTTCCGGAAATAGTGGAAAATGATTTTGTTTTAAATGAAAATATATACGCTCTCCCTGTTTTCGTTGATACTCTTAGTCTTATTTACAACAAAGATATTTTTAATGAAGCGGGCATTGTTTTCCCTCCTAAAACTTGGAAAGAATTTCAGAATAATATTCCCGATCTAACCAAATTTGAAGATGATAGAATTTCTCAATCCGGGGCGGCAATAGGTACGGCTAATAACATTGAAAATTATGTTGACCTTTTGTCGTTGTTAATGATTCAGTCCGGAGCAGAAATGGTAAGTGAAGATTACGAAAAAGCCGAGTTTGGTTATCGGGGAAGTAGAGAGGCTTTAGAATTTTATCTTAGATTCTCAAGTTCTGAATCTTCAAGTTATACCTGGGATGAATATTTTTCAAACGATATAGAGTCCTTTGCTCGAGAAAAAACAGCAATAGTTTTCGGTTATCATAAGAATTTTAAAGAAATAAAAGAAAGTAACCCCACAATTAAAGCAGGAGTTAGTGAAATTCCGCAGATTGAAGGTGGTCAAAAATATTCTTTTGCCCGCTATTTTGGCTACACCGTCTCCCGTCAAACTAAATTTCCGGCAATTGCTTGGGATTTTATCCGCACCCTTACCACCGACCTTACCAGCGCCGAAAGTTATCTTGAAGCCACCAACTCTCCACCGGCTTTAAAATATTTAATAGAAAGACATAAAAACGACCCTATTATTGGAACTTTTACAAAACAAATTCTTATTGCTCAGAATTGGAAACAACCCGATCCTGAAAGAGTTAACGAAATTTTTGGAGATATGATAAACTTTGTAAGAGACAAAGAGAAAGATGCTTTAAATGCCATTCTTGATGCTGAAAGAGAAGTTACCAACCTAATGAGAAGAAGTTTTTAAAAATATGAAAAAAACATTTACAGCTACTATTTTTCTTACCCTATTCTCTCTAAGTGCTTCTCCGGCCCTAGCTCTTACAGGTGTTTGGGACGGGGTTGCTTGTAATAGAAAAGGTATTTGTGGATTTTGTGATATGGTAAAAGTCGGTGCTAATATAACCGATTTATTAATTGAACTCACCTTTGCTGTCGCCGCTTTTATGATTGTAGTCGGAGCAATAATGATGATGATAAGCGCAGGAAACCAAAACAGGTATGAACTAGGAAAAAAGTTTGTTACCAATGCTATTCTCGGAATTTTTATAGCCCTAGCTTCTTGGATTATCGTTAATACAGTTTTTCACCTTATGACCGGCAACCCTAACTATCCTTGGAATTCAATTTCGTGTTAAAATAAAGTATAGTTTTCAAAGCAAAATATAAAAATGAAATCATCTTTTAAATTATTAATAACCACTTTTTTATTAATAGGTTTTATTTTAGCTTTTCCGGTATTTGCTCAAGAGGGTAATGTTGGAGGAAGTAGTGTAACCCTTAACAATCCTGTTGGAAGTAGCACTATAGCAGAACTACTTCATAAAATTACTACCGGCCTTGTCACTATTGCCACTCCTATCGTAGGTATAATGGTTTTAGTGGGTGCTTTTCAAATGCTTTTTGCCGCCGGTGATCCGGAAAAATTTAAACGTGGAAAGAAAACTATACTTTATACGGTCATAGGATATGCAATAATATTGCTAGCTACTGGTGTAACCAGTATTATAAAAAGTGTCTTAAATTAATTAAAATTTTAAGAAAAGGTCGTTTCGCTACATAAAAGTCAAAAATTATAAAAGATAAATTATGAAAAGTTTATATAAAGCAGCGATAATAATTCCTATTGTTACCATGCTTATAGCACCGGTTATTATTGGGGCACAAACACCACCTACCGAAGCTCCTCCTATTCAAGATTTAACAGGGGTGGAAAGTTTGCTTCAAAAAGTGCTTGGTTGGCTTAACACTTTCTTCTATATTGTAGCTTCAATCTTTGTTTTGATTGCTGCTTTTCAATATCTTATTGCCCAGGGTAATGAAGATAAAATAAAGAAAGCAAAGAATATGTTGATTTATGCTGTTATAGCTATTGCTGTTGCGCTTTTCGCTGGTGGGCTTGATATTCTTGTTCGAAACGTTATCACTCCGTAAGATATCTAATTATAAAAAAAGCCCCATCAATGATTTGATGGGGTTTTTAGTTTTAAAAAGAACTTTTCCATGTCTTTATCGTTACTTCGTTCTTTTTTGATCGACTTTCTATAAAAAGCCTTGCGTTTTCTCGATTAAGATTTAAGTTTGTTACCCGATTACTGTCTCTTTCGTGCCGAGGCGGTTCATATATTACCTCTTCCACTTCGCTATACCAGGAATAATGGCCGCTGTCAGACTCAATTCTAAAGTGACCAACATATCTTAAATCTACCTCTCCGCTTTTGCCGGGTTCGTCAAATGTGATTTTGTACATTTGATTTGGCTGTGCAGCAAAGTAAATGAATTGATCATAGTTTCTTTCAGTTGTTAAAACCGTATCCACCCTTGATTTATTTTCACCAGGGGTTTTTAGTTTCAATATGTCTTTGTTTAAAAATCGAAGACCTATTAAAACAACACCGGGTAAAACAACTAATAACCACAACCAAGATGTTACAGGACTTCTCGTATTCATCTTCAGTTACCTCCTTTCTTTTGAAGAATTGATTTCAGAACATCACTGCCGAGACTTTTAATAAGTTTCCTAGTTTCAGGAGAAACGTTTAACTTTTTCTCGTCAATTGCTTTCGTTACCTTATTCCTTTCTGTCTGAAAGGCTTCTAGGGCTTGTTCAGGAGAATATTTTCCTTCTTCTCTTAAACGTTTAACCTGATTTAGAAGATGGGTAATTTCCAATTCTTCAGCTTGCATTTCTTCTTGTTCTTTTGCTTGCTGATCCGCTGCTTTACCGGCCTCACCGGTTACTTCTACGTTGCTGATGTTAAGCCTTTCCAGTCTCATACCAAGGTCAATGATTTCAAGATCACCTTCTCCTGAACGAATTTTTTGAACTTGCCTCTTTCTTTCTTTTGCCCTTTCTAAGGCGAGTTCTTTTTCTTCTTCTTCCAGGTTGTTTAATATTCTCTCCACCTTTTCCCATCTGTTTTTAACCCAAGACCATTCATTCTTAGTTACTCTTTTTTCATCCTCATCTGTACCTTCTATCCTTGGAACTTCTGTGTACAGCATGAGAATATTAGTAGGAACCACTTGAGCGTAAGTTGGGATATTAACCGCGCCATTTCCGGCTACTCTTTTGATAAGAATACTGGCTGCTTCAAGTTTGGCTTGATAAATTTCCCGCCAATCCATTGGACCTTCTCGAAGACCTTCAGCCCATTCACGAACCCTTTCTTCAATCTCTCCTTTGAGGTGATTTTTTACTCCTTCAAAACCTCCGCTATCTTCATAGTTGATAAGGTATTTAGGAAGAGGCCTCAAGCTAATGCTTATGGTTATCTCCACCTGAGCCCTGTCGGGGGTTCGAGTTGTAACTTTTACCTCAAAAGGCTTTCTTTCAACATTTACCGGTACATAACCAAAAACGAAAGGATAAAAAGGTAAAAATCTTAAACCTTCATCAAGAAAAATAGTGTGTTTTTTCTTTTCACCTTGATCATTTTCGATTTCTTTGTACTGCCTCTTGCCAAAAAAGGTTAAAATCCCTTTGTGGGGAGGGTCTTCTTCAATTTTTCTTAAACCTTGGAGAATAAAAGATCCTCCGCCGGTGATAATAACGGCCCAACCTACATATGGGAAACCTTTAGCTGCAAAAATAATGGCAGCTAGGATCAATATGGCAAAAACAGTTAGACTAAAAATGAGCAACTTTGCACTCACCGCAAGTCCTTTAACTTTCATAACAATGTTCTTAACTTTCATAACAAACTCCTTTCTTTTTATTTTTAAATTTCTGTTTATATTTTATAATATATATGCTATTATGTCAATGTATTTAAAAACCTTAAATTTATTGCTATTCTTCAATAGTATTGCCCTCGTGGCGGAACTGGCAGACGGGCAGGTGGTGAAACTGGTAAACACGCAAGATTTAGGATCTTGTGCCTTTACGGCTTGAGGGTTCAAGTCCCTCCCTGCCCACAGTTTGTTGAAAAATAAGCTTTTAGCATATATCATTGTTTTGATGGGCGGTTAGCTCAGTTGGTTAGAGCGCTACCTCGACATGGTAGAAGTCACAGGTTCGAGTCCTGTACCGCCCACATGAAAATAATTTGAAGTTTGCCTTTAAATTATTTTCATATAGTCGGACTCGAACGGGAAGAGGGTCGGGGAAACGGGAGTTTCCCCGTGCAGGAAAGCAGTGAGGAGCGATAGCGACGAACGCCGAAAACCGAGAGGTGTTCGGGGAATGAGCGGAGCGAACGACGTTTGAGTCCTGTACCGCCCACAAAAAGGATTGCACATACAAAATCTCTGGAGTACAATTAATAGTATGAACAGAGAATTAAAAGAGAAGGTTCAGAATTTAAGGAAAAAGGGTTATACATACAGCGAGATAAACAAAGAGCTTAAATCAAGATTATCTAAAAGTACGATTTCTAACTGGTGTGAGAATGTTGTTTTTTCCCGGAATGGTGAAGAAAAACATAAGAGAAAATTAAAAGAATTGAATAAAAAAGCAAGGGAAGCTGCTGTTAAGGCTAATTATAGAAAAAGAAAAGAGTTTCTGGAAAAGCTTAAAAGTGACAACGATTATCTAAAAGAAATAATATGGAATAAAGACGTAGCAAAAATTGCACTAGCAATGCTTTATTTGGGAGAAGGAGCGAAAGGTAGACAGCCTGGGAGGATTCCTACTCTTGGGAATTCTGATCCGGAAGTAATAGAAATATATATCAGACTTCTTGAAAAATGTTATGGAGTTAAGAGAAAATATTTAAAAGCAAGAATTTCTTATAGAGTAGATCAAGACATAAAAGAACTTACTAATTTCTGGTCAAAGAAAGTAAGTATACCTAAGAAGAACTTTTACAAAACTAAACCTGACCCTAGAACGAAAGGGAAAAAAACAAAGAATAAGGATTACAAGGGTGTGTGTGTAATTTATTGCTCAGGCACAAATATTCGAGTTGAATTAGATATAATCGCTAGAATGTTTCTGTGATTGGGCCCGTAGCTCAGTTGGTAGAGCGCTGCTATGGCATAGCAGAGGTTTCAGGGGTTCGAATCCCCTCGGGTCCACAAAGGAGGAGTACAGATAATTGGTAATCTACCGCTCTTGAAAAGCGGCGCCCGAAAGGGCTTGCGAGTTCGAGTCTCGCCTCCTCCGCATATAATCAGCATACCTTTATGGTATGCTGATATTATATAGAATCGGGATTCGAACACGAAAGGGGTCGGGAAAACTGTAGTTTTCCCGTGGCGGAAATACTATTAGAAACTCCACTTATTTCTGTTATACTAGATATTAATGGAAATTGCATTAATCGCATTTGGAGTTGGTGCTCTTATCTTTTTGGGTTATTTTTTTACTGAAATATTTAAAAAATTCCAAATTCCTGATGTATTATTTTTAGTTGCCATCGGTGTCGTTATCGGTCCTATTATGGGCCTTATTGATGTGAGCGATGTCGGAATAGTAGGGGAATTATTTGTTATATTTACCTTGCTGATTATTTTATTTGAGGCAGGGCTTGGTATTAAATTACGCGGATTGTTTTCCACGGCATCGCGCGCAGTTGCTCTTATGCTGGGCACTATAATTACAACTATTGCCGTGGTGTTGCCAATCACTCATTTTCTTTTTAAATTCACATTAGTAGATGCACTTTTAGTAGGGGTGATACTAGGAGGTGTTTCCGGGGGGATTGTAGTTCCGATCCTTGAAAAACTTTCCGTTTCTGATACGACTAAGTCGCTTCTTACATTTGAGGCAAATATAAATGATATATTCACCGTAGGAATTATCTTTGCAATTATTGATTTTGGAAAAAATGGTTTTTTTGATTTAACCGACTTTTCTGTTGGTTTAGGCGCAAATATTTTTATTGCACTTCTTGTCGGCGCGCTTACCGGTGTTATCTGGTCGCAAATAATCTCACGGGTGAGGGGGATACAAAACAATATTTTTATGACACCCGCACTTTTACTTGTTGTCTTTGGCATAACGGAGCTTTTAGGGGCAAATGGTGTTTTTGCTGCCCTTGCTTTTGGTATTACCCTTGGCAATCTGCAGTTTGTTCAATTGGGGCACCTTCCTTTATTACTTGGGTTTCAAGAGTTCAAGCTGACAAAATGGGAAAAAAGAATATTTTCGGGGTTAGTATTTCTCTTTAAGACGTATTTTTTTGTTTTTATTGGTTTATCGATAAGACTTGATAATCTTTTTATAATTTCCGTGGCGCTTACGGTAACAGCTATCCTTTTTGGTATGAGAATGATTGTTGTTAAGCTGTTTATTCCCAAAAAAACAGACTCGTTTGATTTTGAGGTACTTTATCGCTTACTCCCCAAAGGTCTTGTAGGGGCAGCTCTAATTATGCTTATTGATAATATGACAGCGCGTGATTTCACATACGGCGTTATCTTATGGTCTATTGTACTTACAAGCTTGTTAATTTTTCTATTGCCAAAAAATAAAAAGAGTAATGACGGAGAAGAAGATACAGACATCCAATTTCAGCAAAACGCTTAAGGTGTAAAACTCTATTCAAAAATATTTCCAAACAAAAAACGCACTTTACTAGTGCGTTTTTTAATAGTACGCCCGACAGGACTCGAACCTGTAACCTTCAGCTCCGCAAGCTGATGCTCTATCCAGTTGAGCCACGGGCGCATATACCGTTTTTAAAATCTAAACAAATCAGCAAAAGAATCAACTAATGAATCTTCGTATTCTTTTTCTTCAAGACTTTCTTTTAATAGCTTTCTTACTTCCGGGGTGATTTGGGAATCAGCTTGAATTTTTATAATCGGATTAATAGTTGCATCTCTTTTAACTACAATTTCGTTAAGACTATCAGGTCTTGTTCTTATCGAAAACCATTTAAGATCTTTGTAAGGATAAAATGTATCTTTATCAATGTAAATTCCTTTCTCGTCTACCTTAAAATCAATTATTCTAGGCCGCCTCTTTCCCATAAATATTATTATTATTGAGGCAATAGCTATAAAAACAGCAAAGAAAAAATTATTTTGCCAAATAGCAAATATCAAAAGAAGAACCGCAATTCCTACCACCCATAAATACCAGGTCAAACTTTTTTTAAAATACCTGAACTCTGCTGCTCTCCAGCTTATTTCTTTTTTTGATTCTTCTGTCATAATTTCATTATGACATATAGTTTATTCAACTGCTAGTTTATTAAAAACCACCTTTTACTAGGTGGTTTTTTTGTGACCCCGACCGGATTTGAACCGGTGTTACCAGGATGAAAACCTGGCGTCCTGGACCAGGCTAGACGACGGGGCCGCGGAGGAGGAGGGACTCGAACCCTCAAGCCCTGTTAGAGGCTACACCTTAGCAGGGTGCTGGATTACCAGTTCTCCGCACTCCTCCTGCTTCCTTTAAAATACATTAATATTTTCATTTTTTCAATACGAAGAAAGAAATAATTTGATATTTAACGTAAAGAGGGTTAACCTTTCATACATGGAAAAAAGATCACCGATAGTAACAATATTAGGACACATTGATCATGGTAAAACAACACTTTTGGATTTTATCCGCCGTGACAATGTTGTAAAGACGGAAGCCGGGGGAATAACCCAGGGCTTAGGTGCTTATGAAATAGAGCATAAAGGTAATAAAATTACTTTCATAGACACTCCCGGTCATGAGGCTTTTTCCGCAATGAGAGCTCATGGAGCTAGAATTGCTGATATTGCTGTTTTAGTTGTCGCGGCCGATGACGGAGTAATGCCCCAAACTGAAAATGCTATTTCTTATATCAAAGAAGCCGGTATTCCTTTTATTGTTGCCATTAACAAAATTGACGTTGAAGGTGCTAATATTGAAAAAGTTAAAAGCGGTCTTACTAGATCCGAAGTTTATCTTGAAGGCATGGGCGGCGATGTTTCTTTTCAAACTATTTCAGCACTAAAAGGAGATGGAGTTGATGAACTTCTTGATCTTATTAATCTGACTGCCGAAGTTGAGGGTTTGGAATATGATCCCGATAAACCCGGAGAAGGGGTGATAATAAAGAGCAACCGCAGTTCTAAAAGAGGGATAATGGTAGGGGTAATTATTAAAAATGGAGTTGTTAAAAAAGGAGACAAAATATTTTCTGAAAAATCATCCCAGGGAAAGATAAAAATTATTGAAAACTTTTTAGGAGAACAGGTTAATGAATTAAGGCCAAGCTCCCCAGCTCTTATCCTTGGTTTTGATAATCTTCCTGAAGTTGGAGAAAAATTTAAAATAGGCGCAAAACCCGAATTAAATAAAGCAACCGAAGAAAACAAAAACAAGGAACCCAAAAGTACTGAAAGTGAAGAAAATAGCATAAAAGTTATTATTAAAGCTGACGAGTCCGGATCTCTAGAAGCCCTTCACGGTCTTATTAACCGCATTTCTAAAGAATCTCCAATGGAAATCATAGATGAAGGAGTAGGTGACATTAGTGAAACTGACATTAAAAATGCCCTTAGCTTTAAAGCTGTTATTGTTGGTTTTAATACCGGCGTTTACAAATCTGCTGGTAATATTTCTAAAACAGAAAAGATAAATATTATTACTTCTAACATTATATACGAACTAGAAGACAAGCTAAGAGAGTATATTAAAAGCGAGGCAGTTAAAGAAGAACGAATAATTGAAGTACTTGCTACTTTTGGTAAACAAGAAGGAAATAGACAAATAATTGGCGGTAAAGTAATAAAGGGATATGTGGAGAACAATGAAAAATTTGAAGTTTTCAGAGGCGATAAAAAAGTTGGAGAAGGAAGGATAATTAATCTTCAATCTCAAAAAGAAGATATTCCTAAAGCAGAAGAGGAACAGGAAGTTGGTCTTTTGGTAGAATCAGAGGTTGATATTTTAGAAGGCCATCATTTAGTTTTTAATTTATAAAGATCTTTACACAACCCAAAATTGTTATAAAATAAAATTTACCACCATCTTAACTTGCCTAAGGTCTTGTTGGCGCCGTAGCCAAGTGGTAAGGCAGGGGTCTGCAAAACCCTTATTCGCGGGTTCGATTCCCGCCGGCGCCTCAGAACTTTTAAAAATAGGAATTCGTAATTAGTAGACGCATACGTAGTACTGTTGTGAAGACCTCTTCCGAATTATATAATTAAACTATGGCAAGAAGAAGCTGGACAATTACACAATTAAAAGAAGCAGTAAAGAAGTCAAGGAGTTACCGTCAAGTTTTGAACCAGCTTGATTTAAAAGAAGCTGGTGGAAATTATGCCCAAGTTAAAAAATACATTGAGGAATACAATCTGAACATAAACCACTTTAAAGGTCGTGCCTGGAACAAAGGACTTAGTGGAATTGGAAAACCTCGTCTTTCTTTAAAAGAAATATTAGTTAAGAAAAGTAACTATCAAAGTTATAAGCTGAAGAAAAGATTATTTAAAGAAGACCTTAAACCAAGACATTGCGAAATGTGTGGTTGGTCAGAAAAATCAGTTGATGGTAGACTACCTTTAGAATTAGATCATATTAATGGTGATCATTATGACAACCGTCTAGAAAATCTGAGAATTCTTTGCCCAAATTGTCACAGTTTACAACCTCATTATCGAGGAGTTAATAGAAAAAATAAAAAGAAGCCCGGGTGGCGGAATCGGAATACGCAGGAGGCTTAAAACCTCTAGCTCCTAATCGAGCTTGTGGGTTCAAATCCCACCTCGGGCACAAAATTAGTAGTTATTAATCAGTAATTAGTAATCAATAAGTAAAAAATGAAGATAAATTAGTAGGATTTGAAGACCGGAAGGAAATCCCACCTCGGGCACATAATCAATGCGAAAACTTATTAAAAAAATTGTCATAAATACTTTAGCCATTGCCGTTCTTATTTTTCTGGCTCTAGTTATTTTTGTTTTCAACAGCAACAACCCCAATCCTCTTCAGGAAGGAGGTAGTTTAGATTCAGATATAACAACCTCTAACTTTGCCGGTCCGACCAGCAGCCCAAGTGGAATTGAAGGCCCTTCTGGACCACCTCCATTCACAGAATAAATGCGTTTTTTATCTCTTGTGCGGGTAAGCAAAGCTTGCCCACACGGCGAGCTTCAAAAATAAAAAGACCTTTCGGCCTTTTTATTTTCTCATCTCTTGTGCGGGTAGGGAGAATTGAACTCCCGGCTTCCGCATGGCAAGCGGATGTTTTACCACTAAACCATACCCGCCTTTAGATATTATTATACAGACAATTCTTTTGAAAACAACTTTATCCAAACAAACATTTTTTCTTTTAAGTATTTACTAGAAAAATGTATATAACAAACTCCATATTTTAATCTTCTTGATTTGTGTCTTCCTTTTATAAATACACTTTTAGTAAAATTTTCTAACTTAAGATTTGTATTTTTAACCCAATACTCCTTACATTCTTTTTCGTTTAAATCAGGGTAGAGTAATAAATAAGATCTTATTTTAGATTTTTCTATTCCACAAATTTTTTCTAGAAAAGAATAAAATATTCTTATAATTCCAGGATCAACATTTGCAATACGTACCGGACCGCTTTCTGACTTATCTCCCTCACCCCAATATAACATTATTCCAGACACAAAAAGTGGGTGGTGTTTTAAAATTTTAAAATCATTTTTCGCTTCCTTCCTTGCATCTTTGTATAACCGTGTTAATTTATTCCCTTTAATTCGGTTAAGATTTACTATTCTTAATTTATTTTTTTTCTCAGCTTCTCTCGCTAAATTTTCTGCTAATCTTTGTGACCATCCTGTATTTTTAAACCAGTCAGAAAGAGTGCTTTTAGGAATACCCAACTCCTCTTTTATTTCTTTATAGCTTTTGCCAGTTTTTCTTAATTTTACAGCTTCATCTTTGTCCAATCTCATAGATATATTATACAACAAAGACTAAGATATTTCGACGGTACGATTAATAATAATTATAATTTTTTTGATAATTTTTATATAATGTGTTATTAATAATACAGATATTTAAAACTATATAAAAACAGAAAGGAGGTTTGAAACCATGAAAGGAGTTGAAAGGCTGAAACAACGAGAAAGAAGGTTTAGGGGAAGAGAAATTCTTGAGGGTATAGGATTAAGAAGCGAAAGAGAAGTTGAAAAAGTTCTTCAAGATTTGAAAAATAAAAAGAAAATAAGAGATTTTGCTCCATCCAATAATTTTGATGACAAAAAAGGAAAGGATTTTTTTATAGTACATTGCGGTAAAAAAGAATACTATGTCATTCCTATTCAAGTCAAAAGCTCAAAAACTGGGCAAAGAATTCATATGGAGAAACACCCTGAAGTGCCTTCGATAAGGGTTGAGCGTAAACACCTTGCTATACTGGAATATCAAATTATGAGAATAATCACCAATTTTGAAAAAGGAAGGATAATTCACATTTAGATCGAATCAAAATTTATAGGGCCCGTCTTTGACGTTGAGGCCCTTTTCTTTTAATATACATATTACTTCCTAAATTAATTAAATAAATGAAAAATATTTCTAAAAACCTTATTTGGATTCTTCTTGCTTTTACAGCCATAAGCTTAGTTTTTTCTTTAGTGGGCGGGCTTGATTTTCAGGAGCCTGAGAATTTTAGTATGGATGAAGTTGCCGAGAAAATTATAAGCGGAGAGATAGAATCAATTACTGTTTCCGGAAACAATCTTGATATTATTTTACAAGACGGTACCAAAGCTATTTCTAGAAAAGAAACAGAAACAGGTATTACCGAAACCCTTAAAAACTATGGCGTTTCCGGCGAAGATTTTAGAAAAATAAACTTTACTTTTAAAGATGAGGGAGGGCTAAAATACTGGGCCGGCATTCTGCTTCCCATTCTTTTCCCCTTTCTTATTATTTTAATTATTTTTTGGTGGATTTTCCGTCGAGCTAAAGGAGGAATGAATCAGGCTTTTACTTTTAGCAAAGCCAACCTAAAACTTTCTTCTCCTTCTAAAACTAAAACAACCTTTGCTGATGTTGCTGATCTAAAGGAAGCTAAAGAAGAACTTGAAGAAGTAGTTGATTTCCTTAAAAACCCCCAAAAATTTTTGAGAATGGGTGCCAAAATTCCTAGAGGCATTCTCCTTATGGGCCGTCCCGGAACAGGAAAAACCCTTCTTGCTAGAGCAGTAGCCGGCGAGAGCAAGGTTCCTTTCTTTCATATTTCCGCCTCTGAGTTTGTGGAAATGTTTGTTGGGGTTGGCGCTTCTCGTGTAAGAAATGTTTTTGAAACAGCTAAAAAAGCTGCTCCTTCCATTATTTTTATTGATGAAATTGACGCTATCGGCCGTCAGAGAGGAGCCGGTATTGGCGGAGGGCACGATGAAAGAGAACAAACTTTAAATCAAATCCTCTCAGAAATGGATGGTTTTGATAAAGAAACTAATGTTATCGTTATCGCCGCTACTAACCGTCCCGATATTTTAGATCAAGCTCTTCTTCGGCCCGGAAGATTTGACCGTCAGATTGTTCTCGACTTGCCCGACATCAAAGGCCGTGAGCAAATTTTAGAAATTCACTCTAAAAATAAGCCCATGGATAAAAATATTGACCTTCATAAAGTAGCTATTCGCACCCCGGGGTTTTCTGGAGCCGATCTAGAGAACCTAATGAACGAATCTGCTATTCTTGCTGCCAGGAATGGACGCAGAAAAATTGTTCAGGAAGATGTTCTTGATTCTATTGAAAAAGTAATGCTTGGTCCGGAGAGAAGGTCAAGGGTAATAACCGAAAAGGAGAAGAAGATAGTTGCTTACCATGAAGCCGGTCACGCTTTAGTAGCTGCCGGTTTAAAGGAAACCGACAAGGTTCAAAAGATATCTATTCTTAGTCGAGGAATGGCCGGAGGATACACCATAAAGCTTCCTACTGAAGATAGGCGCCTTAAAACAAAAAGCGAATTTATAGCCGAGGTTGCTGTTGCTCTTGGAGGTTATGTTTCTGAATCAGTAAATTTTGGTGATGTTACTACCGGCTCTTCAAGTGATTTAAAAACTTCTACCGAACTTGTCCGAAGGCTTATAACCCAATTTGGAATGAGCGAAAAACTTGGCCCCCGTACTTTTGG
>CAZXDO010000037.1:0-7344 GCA_964639325.1 uncultured Candidatus Saccharibacteria bacterium | reverse complement strand
GCCGGGGAAGGAATCTCACATAAACACATATTTTGCCCCGACCCCCTGACTTTGAAAACCCGTGGGTTTAGATACTTTCCAACACGGGGCAAAATGGTTCGAATCCATACCCGTCATCACTCATTTCATTCGTGCTGCCGGGCCAGGATTCGAACCTGGATAACATGCTCCAGAGACATGGGTCCTACCATTAGACGACCCGGCAATATAATATCACTTTATCGACATTTTGCTCATTCTGCAACCTGAGTGTATTATATAAAATATGAAATATACATTTTTTGGAACTCCAAGATTTGCTGAAATAGTTTTAAAAAAGCTTATTGAAGCGGAAATAAAACCTCAGGTTGTTGTTTGCAACCCTGATCGCCCCGTTGATAGAAGTCAGGAAGTTTCACCACCTCCGACAAAAGTAGTTGCTGCCGAGCATAATATTCTCGTTTGGCAACCGGAAAAACTTAACTCATCTCAATTTGAAGTTCTTTCTTCTCATAATCTTTTTATTGTTGCGGCTTACGGGAAAATTATTCCTAAAGAAATTATTGAAATTCCTAAAAAAGGTTCTTTAGTTGTTCACCCTTCCATTTTACCTAAATACCGCGGAGCCACTCCTATAAGGAGTGCTATTTTAGCAGGAGAGAAAAAAACAGGAACAACTATTATAGAAATGGATGAAAAAATGGATCACGGTCCGGTTTTGGCTGAGAAAGAAATTGAAATAGGAGATATGAACTATTTGGAATTAAGAGATAAATTAGCCGAGATCAGCGCCGAACTTCTTATTGAAATAATTCCACAATATTTAGAAGGGAAAGCTGAAGTTAAACCCCAAAATCATGACGAAGCTACTTTTACTAAAAAGTTTAAAAGTGAAGATGCTTATATCAGTCCTGAAAAGCTTAAGAAAGCAATAGAAGAAGGAGGGGGAGAAGCTGAAGAAATTTCTCGAATGATAAGAGCTCTTAATCCCGAACCCGGAGTTTGGACCGAATTAAAAGAACCTTACCAAGATCTGCCTAAAGAAAAAAGAATTAAACTTCTTGGTTTTGAAATTAATAATAAAAAACTTGTCCTTACTGAAATTCATGTTGCCGGCAAAAACCCGAGAAAAGTAGAAATTACCGCTCTTTAACCAACTTGGGGGTTCCCGACACCCCCACGTTGTTGTGGATAACTTAATGCCGGGTGTTCCCGACACCCCCAAGTTGGGTTTTTTAAGTTAATCTTAATTAATTAAAAGGAGATTCAAAAATAGTTTCGTATTCTGCTCCCGCGGGCTTCAGGGTTGATTTCATAAGGTGAATTGAAGGAGGTTGGTAAGTGAAATTTATTTCTTTTTCTATTTTAAGAGGTTTATTAATGGAGAGGGGTTTAAATTTTGCTAAGGTTATGTGCCCATTAAAAGGACGGTACTCTTCTTTCCATTCTACTTTTTCTTCTTTTAGTTTTTTAACAAGTTTATTTTTTATTTTTGCTATTCTTTCATTAGATTTATTATCAGGCACAAGCCAGACCATTCTTGGTTTTTTACCGGGCGGAGCAGAAATTATTTTTTTTAATTTCACTTCCGGACTTTTAAATTCTTCAGCAGTTTCTTTGATTATTTTTTCAAGAGGAAAAATGTCTTCAGGTTGATTTCCCAAAAAAACTAGTGTGAAATGCCATTTATAATCAGGAATAAGCCTCGCCTCATTTCCCATATTAGAAATAAGGTGGTTTGAATTTTTTCCAATAAAATCCCTTGCTTCTTTAGTTAGGGGAAGAGAAATAAACAACCTCATAATTCTTCAAAATTTTCTGCATTGTCATCAACTCTAAAAGTTTTTTTAGCTCTATCTATAAAAAGCTTGCCGTTTAAGTGATCTGTTTCATGCTGAAAAACTCTCGCTAAAAATCCGTTAGCTTTTATCTTTATTTTTTTTCCTTCTATGTTTTTACCTTCCAGAGTTACCTTTAAGGAACGTTCTACCGGCCCAAAAACTCCCGGCACAGAAAGACAGCCTTCGTTCATTTCTTCAGTTTCTTTTGATTTTTTAGTTATTTCCGGATTTATTACGGCATAAAATTTAGGTTCTCCATAATCAGCCGGTATTTGGGCTACAAATATTTTTTTATTTATTCCTGCTTGATTAGCTGATAAGCCTACCCCGTCCCATTCCACCATTTTTCTTCTCATCTTTTTAATGAGTTCTCTTAATTCTTTCTTGTTTTCTTTCTCTAAATCAACTTCTTTAGTTGGTGTTCTTAAAAACTTCTCATCCTTCTTATTTTCTATTGTTGTTAACTTTAGTTCCATAATTTTTAACTTGGGGGTGTCGGGAACCCCCAAGTTAATTATTTTAATTCGTTTTTATGTTTTTCAAGCATAGTCATAAAATATGCTCCTTTATTTTCTATGTTTTTTCTCTCGGCCACATCTTTTGCTAAACCAATTAAGTAATCATAATTATGTTCTTTAGCCATTTTTATATAAAGCGATTTATGATCCTTATCTTCTAAAATTTCAGCTATATAAAGGCCGGCTGCTTGGTATGGTTTAGTAACTCTTTTTTCCTTTCCTCTTTCTTTTAGAGCTTCAATATATTCATTAATATCTTCTTTTTTTATTTCCTTATTCACATTTTTATCATATCCTTGTAAGAGGAATGAAGCAACTTTTCTTGATTATTAAATCTCAATATTAAAAGCACAGCTTGTCCCTGCGTCGACTCGAAAAACAAATAAATACGGAGTATTTATTTGTTTTTCTCACCTTCCTTGTGATAAACTTTATTAGCATGGAATCAAACAAATCCATCAAAACTTTAGGAATAATAATTGCCATCGCTGCTGTTTTTTACGGCGGTTATTTATATGGAGTGGAAATTGATAAACCAACCGATGAATTGGTTATTCCTGAGGATGGCACCAGTGAATTAGTTAAGACAGATTTTTCTATTTTTTGGGATTCTATTCGCATCATTAAAGATAAGTATTATCAGCCTGAAGACATAAAAGACGAAGAAATTCTTTACGGCGCCATTCAGGGAGCCATAAATTCTCTTGATGATCCTTATTCTACTTTTTTTAAACCGGCTGATGCTCAAAAATTTGAGGAAGATGTTAAAGGTAACTTTGGCGGCATCGGGGCTGAAATTGGCATAAGAGATGACCAGCTTGTAGTAATGGCTCCTTTAGAAGGCAACCCGGCTGAAAAAATGGGTCTTAAAGCAGGTGATAAAATATTAAAAGTTGACGATGAATTTACTAATAAAATGACTGTTGATGAAGCAGTAAAAGTTATCCGCGGAGAAAAAGGAACGGAGGTTACTCTTTTAATAATGAGAGAAGGTTGGGAAGAAGCCCGGGAATTTACTATAACCAGAGACCTTATTAAGGTGCCTACTATTGACTATGAAATGAAAGAGGGTAAAATCGCTTATATCCGCTTTTACAGTTTTAATGGCAATGCTGTTCCCGAATTTTACAAAGCTTCTTTTAATACTCTTATCAAAGCTCCCAAAGGTTTAATACTAGACCTTCGTAATAATTCCGGCGGATATCTTGAAGTGGCAAATAATATTACCGGATGGTTCCTTGAAAGAGGTGATCTTATTACCGAAGAAAAGTTCCATTCAGGAGAAAGTAGAAAATTTACCGCCAATGGTAATTCTGCCTGGGGTAATATACCGGTAGTTATTCTGGCAAATGGGGGATCAGCCAGCGCTTCAGAAATTTTAGTTGGCGCCGTTAGGCACCACCACCCGGACATTACCGTGATTGGAGAAACAACTTTTGGTAAAGGAACGGTTCAAGAAATTGAAACTTTAAGCGATGGCTCTGAAGTTAAAATTTCAGTAGCTGAATGGCTTACACCTTCCGGAGAATCTATAAACAAAAACGGAATCAAACCTGATATAGAGGTTAAAATAACTGAAGAAGATATAGAAAAAGAAAGGGATTCCCAACTTGAAAAAGCTTTGGAAGTAATTAGAGAAAAATCAAAAAACATTAAATCAATTCCAACAATAATTTTTTAAACATATGGCTAAAAAAATAAAAATAATCTTTCTTAAGGAAGTTCCCGAAGTCGGAAAAAAGTTTGAAATAGCTGAAGTGGCTCCGGGCTATTTCCGCAACTATCTTTTTCCTAATAACTTGGCTGAGTTGGCTACCGACAAAGCTCTTACTCGTTTAGAAAAAGAAATAGAAAAGGCTGAAAAAGAAAAAGAAGCGAGGGTTACCGAAAACAAAAAGAAAGCCGAAAAATTAGAAAACCAAAAATTTGTTTTTTCTGTTAAGGTTGGAGAAAAGAACCAAGTGTACGGCTCTATTAACAAAGAAGATGTTGTTGAAAAATTAGCCGAGGAAGGACATAAAGATATTTCTGTAAACTTACACCATTCTCTAAAAGAACTTGGAGAACACGACGTTGTTGTAGATTTCGGCGATGAAGTTACCGCCTCAATTAAAGTTATTTTAGAAAAAGAAGAATAAGGATCTTGACATATTCTTTGATGTTAAAAAAAGCCCCGACTCTAGTCGGGGCTTTGTTAACCCAATTTACTCAAAAAAAATTTGCTTAATCCTGGCCGCAATCACCGGCACAATCACAGTTACAACCGCATCCGCAGTCACATTGACAATCGGAATCGCATTCACAGTCACAACCGCAATTATCAGAATCAAAACCGACTCCCATTGTATAACGACCTCCTTCAAACCGGCCTCTCTCAGTTACGGTAAAAGAAATCCGTTTCTTCTTTTCTGAAGTTTTCATATCAACCTCCTTTCCTTTTTTAATTTTTAGCAAAATACTGAATTAATAATCTCATATTTATTAGTAATGTGTCAAATTAAAAGCCCTGCTTATAAAAGCAGGGCATTTTTTTAATCTAACGGATGAGGAATTAATTCTTTTACCTCTTTTGTTTTTTTCAAATTTAAAATTTTTGAAATTTCATTAATACGCTTCATACCAAGAGGTTCCATTTTATAACCAAAGGTAATAGGAACTAATCCCGGTACTATCGTTTTTACCACGTATCTCTTCTCTACATTTTTGATAAGAGGCTGATAATCGGTTGCGTCAATGACAATAATATCAAATCCTTTTTCTTTTAAAATCTGCCTTACATCAAAATGTTTTGAAGTGTTATTAAACGTAACTTCATTATTTGTTTCAAAAACAAATGAAGTTTCTTTAATAAATTCCGGCATACGGTAGAGATTACCATGATCCCTTGGGCCTTTTACATCTTCAAGCTTAATTTTTTTGCTTTTGTGATAATTTTCGTAGAAAACAACAGTGGTTTCCATTTCACCCAAGGCTTTATTTAAGCTTTCTTCAAAACTTTCCCCGGAAGATTGGGAACAGGTAAATATCTCGTCTCCTTTTCTAGCAGCTATGAATATAACCGGAGTAAGATCCAAGGTTATATCTTTGACCACTATTTCATAACCTAATTTTTCGATAACCTTTATCCTTCTCCTGTATTCTTCAGGAAGACTATCTTTAGTTATCGTAGGCATATCAAGCCTGTTAAGCCACCAAATCATAAAAGCATCTCTTTCTACTAATTCCAAAAGAGCATGTTTTATCGCCGTTTCTTTATCAAAATAAGCGGCGCAACCCGAAGAGTTAGCAGAAGCATAACGATGCTTTGATCTGTACGGATACAGTACAAGATCGGCTAAAACAAAAAACTCTTTACCGGTTTCCAGAGAGTGGCCTTTTACCCATTCATAAAGGACATCTTTTTTGAAAGGGGAAACACCTCTTTTACTTAAATCCCTGCTTCCGTAGTCTAGGATTTTTAAGGGGTGGATAGCGTTATTTAAATCTTTCATTTTTGCCTTTGTAACCGGCAAAAAACCCCATGAATTCCATTCAATAACTTCAGAAGCCAGCTTTTTCAAAGCTACAGATATTTCTTTATCCTTACCGGAAGAAGAATTTCTTGTATTTTTCTTTGTGGAAAGTATCCCGGCAGCAATTTCAGTTGAAATGCCGTATTGAGAACCGTCTTTCCAGCTTACTTCTATAGAATCCTTTTTATGGCTATCTTGGTCTTTAGGAAACGAACCGAATATAATTGCTGTTACCGCTTCTTGATTTTTAATATCAAGAAGTTTCTCAATATTCTTTTCCCGAAAACCTCCTAATTCGCAAGTTGCTACTCCATTTAAGGAGCTTTCCAAAAACATATTCTGGGCCGAGTGTCCTGCCTCAAGATAACAATACTTTGTTGTTCTATTGCCATATTTTCGAGATACTCTCTCCAAATCAGCAGATATAACTACAACGCCTTGGGCGTTATTCAACATGTAAGGGTCAATAAAACTTTTTGGAACTTCTTTCAAATTAGTTTTTTTCAGTTTCAAGCCCACGCTGTTTTCTTCAATCCTTACATCATAAATTCCTTTCTTTACATCTCCGCACCTACGGAGAAGAATAAGGCTAAAGTTTAAAGGATAAAGAGCACCTCCCGAAGGAACAGTGCGATTAAAAGGCAAAACTTTGCTGCCTTCTTTAACCTTGTACCTTCCGTATAGCGACCAGAGAATCTTCATTAAGTTTTTCTTAGAAATAACTTTTTTTCCAAATTCTCTTGTTGATATACGTTGACCGGCCAATTTCTTTACAAAACTGTTTCTCATTGGATGTTTTTCATAGCCAATACCGGATTTTTCTCCCTCAAGCATTAGTTTTTTAATTTCTTCCTCGGAAATTATTGACCTAAAAGGAGTTGGGTTATCCGTAAATTTACGGAAATAAGAATGAACATAAGCGGCATTTACTAAAATCCCTTGTTCAATAAAGCTTTTTAAAAGCCGTTCCAGATCAGAACGTTCCCAATCCAGTTTACTTAACCCTTCCAACACCTCATTAAAGTTTTTTTCGCCATTACAGATTTCTGCGATAGCATTTACCAGTTCGTTAGCTAAGCCGTTATATTCAACAACTTCTCCGGCTAAGTAGAACTTGACTGATTCTTTCGTGTAGGACCACGGAGAAACCAGTAATAAATTTAAGTTTTTCATAACTAACCTCCTTTTTTATTTTTAAATTACTGGTTTTATAATAATAATTTGTGGTTTATTTGTCAACGATATAAGAAGAATAAAAAAAGGCAACTCTTAATTTTAAAAGTTGCCTTATAACTTAATTTTAATACTGCTGCGACTAACCGTCGCAATTTTCATTACCGCATCTGTCACCACATAAATTGTTGTGGTACCTTTCCTCAATTCGGCTCTTTCTGGTTACGGTAAAACCAATTCGCCGTTTCTTTCCTCTGTTCTTAACTTGTGCTTTCATATCAACCTCCTTTCCTTTTTTAAATTTACAATTATTGAAGATAA
>CAZXDO010000036.1:0-11451 GCA_964639325.1 uncultured Candidatus Saccharibacteria bacterium | reverse complement strand
AACGAAGAAATAAAATTTAAAAAATAAAAATATGGTTAGTACTATAACTCAAGCCAGTTCTACTGCATTGTTTGAATTGTGGTATGGGTTTCTTTTTTTCTTACCTACTTTATTAGGAGGATTAATCGTTTTTCTAGTAGGGCTGGTTATTGGTAATGGGATTGCTCAATTAGTTGAAAAATTAATTGACCTTTTAAAAATAGATCCCATTTTAGAAAAGATTGGTTTTAAAGGATTTACTGATAAAGCTGGAGTTCGTTTAGACGCAGGTTTTTTTATTGGCCAAATTGTTAAGTGGTTAATTCTGCTTGCGTTCTTAGTAGCAGCTTGTAATATTTGGGGCTTGTATGCTGTTGGTGATTTCATAAACAGCATTGTGAATTATTTGCCGAATGTTTTAGTTTCTATTTTAATTCTTTTAGCAGCTATTGTTTTGGGTGAATATTTTGCTAAGTTTGTTAAAGCCTCAGTTGCTGGAGCTGGTTTAAAATATCAAAATTTTCTAGCTGCTATTTCCCGTTGGGCATTTCTTATTTTTGGAGTGATTACTGCTTTATCTCAATTAAGAGTTGCTTCATACATTGTTAATACTTTGTTTACTGGAATTGTAGCAATGTTAGCTATTGCTGGAGGATTAGCTTTTGGTTTAGGTGGTAAAGAATTTGCTCAAGATTTGTTAGGAAAAATGAAGAAAGATATAGAGTAAAGATTAAGAAAAGATCTAGATATTAAAAACGCAGGAGAATATTCTCCTGCGTTTTTAAATTAAAAGTTTTAATAATAAAAAATGCTGCCACTTTTGGCAAGCCAAAAATGACAGCATCTGTATTATAGCAAATGGAAATAATTTGTCAAGTCCCTGGGATTAAAAGAAGGATTAAGGGGTTGACTTTTATAAAATATTGAATATAATATAAAAGCTGAACAAATATGATGATTATTGTAGAAAAACACAAGAAAAAAAGAAGTGGATAGGCAAACTATCTTTGTTTAAAAACGCCACCACTTCTCGGTGGTTTTTTAGTCCAGAATTTCTGTTTGAAGGTTCTTTGAAAATTTCGCTCTATTGAATATTAAAGTAATTTAATAGAGTATTTCATCTTTAGTTGGTCTTTTCACTAAAGATGGGAAAGTTGTAATAAGGGCAGATGGTGGATGCCTTGACACAGTAAGGCGATGAAGGACGCGGCGTAACTGCGATAATCTTCGGGGAGGTGTGTAGTAACCTTTGATCCGGAGGTCTCCGAATGGGGCAACCTAACATTGTAAAACAGTGTTGCCATATTGTTTAACAATATGGAGCGTACCTGGGGAAGTGAAACATCTCAGTACCCAGAGGAAAAGAAAACAAGAAAGTGCATTTAACTACTGTTGTTTAGTACTCAATAGTAGTTAAATGCGTTTGTGATTCCTTAAGTAGCGGCGAGCGAAAGAGGAAAAGTCTAAACCTATTTTAATTTTGCTTGCAAAATTTTAATGGGGGTTATAAGAAAAATACGCGAAAACTTCGGTTTTCAAAATTCTAAATAATAGTTAGTTGAATTATCTGGAAAGGTAAACCAAAGAGGGTGAAAGTCCCGTAAACGAAAATTATTATTAAATTTATGTATTTTCTCTTGAATACCTCAGGAACAGAAAACCTGGAGGAAATTATCCGGAACTACTCCGGAAAGACTAAATACTTACTGTGATCGATAGCGAACAAGTACCGTGAGGGAAAGGTTAAAAGAACCCCGGTGAGGGGAGTGAAATAGAACCTGAAACCATTTTGCCTACAAGCAATCGGAGCCTTCTTTTTAAGAGGGTGACGGTGTGCCTATTGAAGAATGAGCCGACGAGTTTATTTCTACTGCTTAGATTAATTCCATTATTGGAAGGAGTCGTAGGGAAACCGAGCGTGAATAGCGCATTATCAATTTTTCTCTTTGTTAATTATTTTAATTGGCAAAGAGATTAATTGAGAAGTAGTAGATTTAAGACCCGAAGCCAGGCGAGCTTACCATGACCAGGATGAGTCTCATAGAAATATGAGAGGAGGTCCGAACCCTTGAGCCGTGCAATACTCTGGGATGAGTTGTGGTAAGGAGTGAAAAGCTAATCGAGCCTGGGAATAGCTGGTTCTCCCCGAAATAGCTTTAGGGCTAGCGGTTATTTATCCTTGTGGGGGTAGAGCACTGGATGGTGTGTATAGGGCGAAAGCTCAGCATACCAATCAAACTCCGAATACCATAAGGTTATGATAATTAGTTAGACTGTGGGGGCGAAGCTCCATAGTCAAAAGGCGATGAGTCCAGATCGCAGTCTAAGGTCCCTAAATTTTGGTTAAGTGCAGTCAAAGGCGGTGATTCACCATAGACAGTTAGTAGGTTGGCTTAGAGGTAGCCATCCTTTAAAGAGTGTGTAACAACTCACTATTCGATTCTGCTTTTAGCAGAGTGGAGAATTGCGCCGAAAATTTATAGGGGCTAAAACCAAATACCGAAGACGCGAAAGTTACTGTTTTTTCAGTGACTTGGTAGGGGAGCGTTTCTTAAGCATTGAAGTTTTAACGCGAGTTAAGGTGGAGCTTAAGGAAGTGAGAATGTCGGCATGAGTAACCACAATCCTGATGAGAAGTCAGGACCCCGTAAACCTAAGGTTTCTTTGGCAATGACAATCAGCCAAAGGTTAGGCGGTCCTAAGGCGATGGCGAAAGCTGTAGCCGATGGCCAGCCGGTTAATATTCCGGCCCTTCCATTCTTTACGACGGGAGGACGAAGTGGAGTAGGTTGAGCGCCTTAGTGGTTTGGCGTCTTTGACCGAGAGTTTGTGTCAGGCAAATCCGGCACATACCGTTTTAACGGAAACTCCAGGGCAGAAGCGAGTCAAGGTTTTACCTTGGTGAGTTGATCGAGCCCACTTCCAAGAAAAGTCTCTAAGTCTGCCGAAAGGCAGAAAAAAGAATGGAACCCGTACCGTAAACCGACACAGGTGGGTGAGGCGAGTAGCCTCAGGGGAACGGGTGATTCCTCGTTAAGGAACTCGGCAATCAAGCGGGCGTAACTTTGGGATAAGCCCTGCCCGTTAGATAGCGCGAAAGCGTCCATCTAATGGGCCGCAGCGAAAGATTCCCTGGCGACTGTTTACCAAAAACACAGGTCCCTGCGAAACCGTAAGGTGATGTATAGGGGCTGATGCCTGTCCGATGCCAGAAGGTTAAGAGTGTTGGTTATTTCGATTTATCGGAATGGCTAAGCGCTTGAAGCCCTGGTCAATGACAGCCGTAACTATAACGGTTCTAAGGTAGCGTAATTTCTTGTCGGGTAAATTCCGACGTGCATCAAAGGTATAACGACTGGGGAGCTGTCTCAACGAGGAGCCCGGTGAAAATGCGTGTCCAGCGAAGACGCTGGGTACCCGCAGCAAGACGAAAAGACCCTAGAAGCTTTACTATAGCTTGGTATTGAGCTTATTTTTAAAATGCGTAGCGTAGCAGGGAGACTTTGAAGTTCTGGTTTCGGTCAGAATGGAGTCGCCAATGAAACACCTGTCTTTTTGAAGGTAAGTTCTAACCTCAACGGAAAAAACGTTGAGAGACAGTGCCTGGTGGGTAGTTTTCGTGGGGCGCGATCCTCCTAAAAAGTAACGGAGGAGTCTATTAAGGTTGGCTATCCGCCGATGGAAATGGCGGAGGTAGTGTAAAGGCAAAAGCCAGCTTTATAGTGAGGGAGACATCCCAAACTATTGCGAAAGCAGAGCTTAGTGACCCGATACGCCGTTGTAGAAGGCGTAGAGATTTCGGATAAAAGTTACTCTAGGGATAACAGGCTGGTGGAGCCCGAAAGTTCATATCGACGGCTCCGCTCGGCACCTTAACATATCGGGGTGCTATGACAGTAATGTCATACCAATCCCTTCGATAAACTCAGGATTGTTCTGAGTGAGATTGAAGGACAAAATTCGGCTTATAACGGTGAACTCCATTAAATGTTATAATACTTATAATGGACAATACCGTGGGAAGTTTAAGTCAATTACAAAAATCACTAATTATTGGAACTATCTTAGGTGATGGTTATTTAAGAATTATTATAGGAAGAAAGAATGCCATATTGGAAATAAATCATAGTTTTAAATCTAAGGATTATGTTGATTGGAAATATTCGATTTTAAAGAATATTACAGTTTCATCACCAAAAAAGAGAAAAACTAATAAAGGTAGAATTGCATATAGATTTTATACAAAACAATTGGTAGAGCTCACTGAATTGTATAGTATTTTTTACAAAGATAATAAAAAAATAGTACCCAATAATTTAGTTCTCAATGACATAATTTTATCTGTATGGTATATGGATGATGGAAGTAAATGTGGAAATTCTAATTTTTATTTTAATACTCAACAGTATTCTGTTAATGACCAAAATATACTGTTAAAAAAATTAAATAGATTAGGGATTGACGCAAGATTAAATAAAGACAAAAGTTATCAACGAATAAGGCTTTTATCTAAATCAATACCAAGATTACGAGAATTGATCAAAAACAGAATGATACCATCAATGAAATATAAGATAGAATAAACAAGTGTAATTGAATTATAACCCCGTAGAGACTTGTTCTTAGTTAGAACAGAATAGAGATTTTTAATCTTTATTAATACGCCGACTCCAATTTTTCAAAAAATTGGATGAAGATATAGTCCAGCATATTAGTAATAATATGATAATAGCGATGTCGGCTCGAATATGGGCCGTTTATTGGGTAACCAATAAAAATATTTGGCTTATAACGGTGAAACCTTATTATGTGCACCCAGGCATGGCAAGATAATACCGTGGGAAGTTGAGCAAAATTATGAAGATTACTAATCGTCAACATGCAATTATTGTTGGAACACTAATAGGTGACGGTTGTTTGGAAAGAAACGGTAGGTATATACGATTACGTATTGACCATAGTATAAAACAAAAGGATTATCTTTTGTGGAAATACAATGAGTTAAAAACGTTAATTCCAAGCAAACCAATAATTATTAGTTCAAATCACAAAAAAGAACAAAAAGAATACAAACGATTGCATTTTGCTACATATTCGCTAAATTTGTTTGAATGTTATTGGAAAGCATTCTATTCAAATAATAGAAAGACGATTTCTAATTTCATATATACTTGGTTAAAAAATCCGCTAAGTTTAGCGGTTTGGTATATGGACGATGGCTACAAAAGAAATGATTGTAATGCTTTAAGAATAAGCACTGACGCTTTCTCTTTATTAGAACAAAAAGCATTACAGGATATATTGAAAAAGAATTTCAATATTACAGTAAATTTGCATAGAAAAGGAAAATGGTGGAATTTATATATTCCACAAAAAGAAACCTATAAATTTGTAGAATTAGTTTTTCCATATATTATTCCAAGTTTAAAATACAAAATTGCTTTAACCCCGTAACGACTGAAGTTTTTATAACTGAGATAGTAAATTTTTAATTTATTATCATACGCCAACCCCGTTTAATTTTTCCAAGACTACAATTTAACGGGTGAAGATATAGTCTATACTGCTAGTGATAGCAGAATAATATGCACCCTATCCTGGGGCTGAAGAAGGTCCCAAGGGTTTGGCTGTTCGCCAATTAAAAGGGTACGCGAGCTGGGTTCAGACCGTCAATTTGGCGGCCTAGAAGAGTGATCTTCTAAGGAAAAAGTTGACTCATATAGGTGAAACCCTATTACACAATTGTATTTTAACCTGTCGTGTAGTAGGACAATACCTAGGGAAGTTTAGTTTTTAGAAAAATATTTAAAACTATAACCCCTTAGAGACTTCTCTAATATAATTTTAGAGAGATGGAAGAGATTTTCTTTTCCATAATACGTCAACCTCCTAATAAAAATTAGGATGATGGTATAGTCCATACATAAAGTAATTTATGATTATATGCGTGAGACAGGTTGGCCTCTATCTGCTGTGGGCGTTCGATACTTGAGGGGAGCTGATCGCAGTACGAGAGGACCCGATTGGACGAACCTCTGGTGTACCGGTTGTCCTACCAAGGGCATTGCCGGGTAGCTATGTTCGGCAGGGATAAGCGCTGAAAGCATCTAAGCGCGAAGCCCACCCCAAGATTAGGTATCGTGTTTTCGCCATTGGCGAAAAGAGAGATTCCTGGAAGATGACCAGGTCCGCATTATGCGGCTTGACTTTTTTAGCTTCGGTTAAGAAAGTTGAGGATAGGCTCTAAGTGGAAGTTTGGTAACAAATTAAGCTGAGGAGTACTAATTTATCGAAGCAACTTTCCTATCTTTAGTGAAAAGAATTTTCAAAGAATTATTCTATAATTTTTATACAATAAATCTCCCGGTGATTTAGCTTAGTAGGTTCTACCCGTTCTCATTCCGAACACGGAAGTCAAAATACTAGGTGCCGATGATACTCCTTGTGGGGAAAGTAGGCTTTGCCGGGGGTTTTTATTACTGGAAAATTTTTTAATTTCTATGTTATAATGTTTAATAATGGATAAAAGAATAACAAAACAAATTATTATTGCCCTTATTTTTTTAGGGATCATTTCTCTTGTTGGAGGAGGGACTTATTTAATTCGCCGAGCAGAGCCAACTTGTTTTGATGGTATTCAAAATCAAGGAGAAGAAGGAATTGATTGTGGTGGTTCTTGTATTCCTTGTGATCTTAAATATGATCCGCCTCTTTCTGTAGCTGATAGTCCAATTCTTTTGACTAATGAAAACAATAGGATTGATGTAATTTTTAAAATTACTAATTTAAGTCAAGAATGGGGAGCCAAATCTTTTGCCAGCAAAGTAATTTTTATAGGACCTAATGAGGAAAAACAAGAATTTATAAAATATGGGTTTATCTTTCCTCATGAAATTAGGCATTTTTTGATTTCAAATATCATTATTGGTTTTCAACCAGTTAAAGTTGATGTTGAAATTATTAAAGATGATATTGCTTGGGAAAAACCACCCTCAGGCATTAATTTAGGATTAGGAGATCCTTTTATTCCTAGCAGCGTAAGGATTGTTAAACCTGAGATAATTTCAGGCTCAACTTTTAATGTTTATACTTTTACAAAAACATTAGTTCCAGGCATGGAAGATGCTGAAGTTTTTAATCTTCAAAAAGTATTAAGTTTAGATCCTTCTATTTATCCCCAAGGCGAAATCACTGGTTATTTTGGAAAATTAACAGAAGCAGCAGTAATGAAGTTTCAAGAAAAATATGGTATTAGAATTACTGGACAAGTTGGTCCTCAGACAAGAGCTAAATTACATGAACTCTATGGACCAGAAGGTAGCCAAGCTTTCACTTATACTTTTACTTTTAATTTAGCAAAAGGAGATCATGGAGATGAAGTTCTTAATTTACAAAGAGCTTTACTATTAGATTCTACAGTTACTCCTTTAGGTTCAATTACTGGTTATTTTGATGATGTTACAGAAAAAGCATTAGAAGATTTTCAATTAAAACATGGGCTTAGTGTCACTGGAAAAGTTGATGCTGATACTAGGACTAAGCTTAATGAACTTTTTAGTTATTCAGCAATAACAAATCAACGTTCAACAGATCAATTAGAAACTTACGAAGCTAGTTTAGAAGTGAAAGGCGATGTTTATAATAGTACTCCATATAATTGGCATAAAGGTGATGTGATTATTCTTCTTTGTGATAAAGATAAAAAACCCATTTCAGTAGGGACAACTGTTTTAGAAAATATTTATTCAGAGCAAACTTCTTCTTTTGTCATTCGTTGGCGAGATCCATTACCAGAAAATATTAGTGTTTGTGAAAGAATTGTTAATATTAATATTTTAGATTCAGAAAACGCTTTTTTAACCCCTTAGTATGTTTAAAACTGATTCTGTTTTATTTTTGGCCCTTTTTGTCTTAATTGCCTTAGGTTTGTTAGTTCTTTGGAGCATCTCTTTTCAAGATGATTCTCCTTTTTTATCAGCAAAAAAACAAATGGTTTTTCTTGGAATCAGCATTTGTTTTTTTATTCTTTTTTCTTTTTTAGATTGGCGTATTTTTAATAACTCTTCTTTAATTATCTTTTTTTATCTTTTTTCAATAGTTTTGCTGATTTTAGTATTGCTTTTTGGAGATAAAACATCTGGTTCTGCTGGCTGGTTTAATTTTGGAGCTTTTAGTTTCCAGCCAGTAGAGGTAGCTAAAATTGCTTTGATTTTAGTTTTAGCAAAATATTTATCTTCTCGCCATTTAGAAATTTGGCAATTTCGTCATCTTGTTGTTTCTGGTCTTTTTACTTTTGTTCCTTTTAGTTTGGTAGCTATTCAGCCAGATTTGGGTGGAGCAATGATTTTTGGAGTTATTTGGCTTGGTTTAGTTGCCATTAGTGGGATTAGAATTAAGCAAGTTGTTTTATTGGTTGTTCTTTTTTTAATTATTGCTGGTTTTGCTTGGTCTTTTTTACTTCATCCATATCAACAATCTAGAATTCTTAGTTTTTTTAATCCAGCAGAAGATCTGTTAGGATCTGGCTATAATCGAGAGCAGGCTTTAATAGCCATTGGCTCAGGAAGGATTTTTGGTAAAGGATTAGGCTGGGGATCGCAAACGCATCTGCGTTTTTTGCCTTTATCTAAAACTGATTTTATCTTTGCTTCTTTAGCAGAATCATTAGGATTAGTTGGTGTTTCAATTTTATTAATTTGTTTTGTTATTATCTTCCAGCGTTTAATTATGTGGGCCAATATTTTTTCATATAATTTTTGCAAGCTTTTTACTATTGGTTTTACGATTAAATTACTAATAGAAGCTTTTATTAATATTGGAATGAATTTAGGTTTGCTACCTATTATTGGCATTGCCTTACCTTTTCTTTCTATGGGCGGTTCTCATCTTCTAGCTGAGTTTATTGGTCTGGGAATGATTAATAGTATGATTCTCCGTCGTGCTTAAAATTTAACTTATAACAATGAAAACGTTTAAATTAGTTAGGAATATATTATTTATTTTTGTTTGTATTTTAGTATTTTCTTTTTTTATATTAATTAATCTACCTGTAGCTTGCGACGATCAATGTAATTTTACAATAACTAAAGGAGAAAACTTAAGAAATGTTGCTCTTCGTTTAAAAGATGAAGGATATATATCTTCTCCTTTTTTATTTCAATTGTATTTTAGGCTAAAAGGAAATGAAAAACATATTAATGCTGGAGAATATTATTTTGGCTCACCTTTAACGATTGTTAGTATTAGTAAGGTAATAATAGAAAAGAAGTTAGTTGATAATCGTTTTTTAATTACTGAGGGAGATACTTTATTAGAAATAGAAGAGAATTTAAAGGAAAAAGGTTTAATTGAAGAATCTTCATCATTAAAAGAATGGCAGCTTAAGGATTTTTTTGATTTGTTAGGTATTAACGAATCTCAAGTAATATCTTTTAGTGTTTTTTCTAAAATACCTCCAACTGTTTCTTTAGAAGGATTTTTATTCCCTGATTCATATCATTTGCCCCAAGGATTAGAAGAAAAGGAGCTTATTTCAATTTTTATAAGCAACTTTGTTTCTAAAATTTATCATGATTTAGGGCAGGCAATTGAAACCAATTTATTCTTAGAAATTAATAGTCAAAGAAGAAGTTTTTATGATATTTTAATAATGGCTTCTTTGTTAGAAAAAGAAGTTCAACAAGATGAAGAGAAACAAATAGTTGCTGATATACTTTGGAGAAGGTTAGATACTGATTTTCCTCTTCAAGTCGATGTTACTATTTGTTATGCAAAATTTCAGTCATTTAAAAAATGTGTTCTTTCTCGCGAATTATTTGAAATAGATTCTTTATACAATACTTATCTTTATAAAGGATTGCCGCCAACTCCTATTAATAATCCTGGAATTGAATCAATGAAAGCAGCTTTAAACCCAATGGCCAATAATTATTGGTATTATCTAACTGATCGTCAAACAGGCAATACTATCTTTTCTGAAACCTATGATGAGCATCTTGATGCTCGGGCTAAATATTTTTAAACTATCAATCTTTGTAGTTTGAAGCTCTTATCTACTGGATATTTACTGAGATAATTATTTCTCTTGACTTACAATGTTTATTTATGGTATGTTTCATTTGTGTTGCAATATTGCCACATAAATGAAATGAACAATGAAGAAGCAGATTAATATTATTTTAGTTCAAAACAAACTTAAAAAAGCAGGTTTAAAGCTGTTCTCTGTTTTAGATTTTCAGAGAATTTTACAAATTGAAAACTATAGTAGTGCTCGAAGCAATCTCTCGCGCTATCTTAAATCAGGAGTGATTCAAAAAGCTTGCAAGGGATTATATTTTTTAACTGATAACTCTCCGCATGAGTTTGAAATAGCTAATAAAATTTATCAACCATCTTATATCTCTTTTGAAACTGCTCTATCGTTTTATGAAATTATCCCAGAAACAATTTATGAAGTGATTTCTGCTACTTCGCGCAAGACAAGAACATTTAATGTTAATGATATTAAATATTCTTATAAAAAAATTAAGAAAAATTGTTTTAATGGGTATAAGCCAATTAAGATTAAAAATGCTACAATTTTGATTGCTGAACCAGAAAAAGCTTTAATTGATTATTTGTACCTTGTTGTTTTAGGAAAAAGAAAATTGGCTTATGAAAGGATTGATTTAAATAAAATTAACAAAACGAAGCTTTTAGGCTATACTAAACAATTTCAAAAGAAAAAAATTAAAGAAATAATTAATAATTTCTATGCTAAGCCAAAATATAATCAAAGAATTATCTATTAAGAGCCAAACTAGGGAAGATAATATTGTCCGAGAATATATCCAGCATTTATTTTTATCAGCACTTTATAGTCAAAAAGGCTCAGATGTGTTTTTGTTTAAAGGGGGAACCGCTTTAAGGATTATTTTTCATAGCCCACGATTTTCCGAGGATTTAGATTTTAGTACTCAGAAGATTTTGTCTAAGGATAAGTTAGATAATTTTTTTTTGAAATCAATTAGTGAAATAGAAAATCAAGGAATTAAGGTGGAATTAAAAGAGGCTAAAATTACTTCAGGAGGTTATTTAGGAATACTTTCATATTCTTTTTATAATTTTAGTGGTGAAATTAAAATTGAGATTTCTTTGAGAAAAGAAAAATCTTTGCAAAAATCTGTGATAACTATTGTCTCTGATTTTCTGCCTGCCTATGTTTTGGTTCATTTATCCCCAGAAGAAATAGTAAAAGGAAAATCCTTGGCATTGCTTAATCGTTATAAACCAAGGGATTATTATGATCTGTACTTTATTTTAAGACATCCAGAATTGAATAAATTTGTAAATTTTAAAAAAATTTCAGAAATTAAAAAAAAATTATTAGAAGAAAGAATGAATTTTAAAAGTGAATTAGAAATATTATTGCCAATAAGTCATCATGCTATTTTAAAAGATTTTAAACAATCTTTAATAAAAGAAATAGATAAA
>CAZXDO010000035.1:0-8842 GCA_964639325.1 uncultured Candidatus Saccharibacteria bacterium | reverse complement strand
ATGTTTCCCAGAAACAATGATTTTGCCGCTTCTGACCTAGGATGTGCCGTTGCCACATCTCTTGAAAGATTTTATTAAAACAAAAGGACCCTTTAAGGGTCCTTATTTTTTTGGAAGAAACTGGTTCCAGAGCCTGAACCAGAATCAGATTTAGAAGCAAAATAATGGATAATTTCGAGGCGTGACGACGAAGGTGGATAAGCGAAAGCGATCCATTAAGGAGGAACAACGAAGAAATTGACCATTATTTTACTTCCCTTCGGGCGGAACAATTTTGGTCTTATTCTTCGTTACTCGTCGCTTACGTGTTATTTAACACGCCACGCTCCTCGCGCCTTGAATGTAACCAAAATTGTCTCCGCTAAATTAATTCTGGTTCGGGTTCTGAAACCTCAACCAATCCGGAATTTTAAAGCTTTTTCCTCCGTCCCACTTTATTTCCTCTGTTACTACCAGATTGGTAATAAAAGACTGCCAGGAGTGCTCAATTTTATTTACTCGCTTAGCCAAAGTTTCGGGTGTGTCTTCCTTTCTTATCCTAACCGGATATTCAAAAAAAGCCGGCCCTTCATCATACTTTTCTGTAGCGAAATGCATACTTACCGCTGAATTTTCAATCTCTCCTTTTTTAAAAGCCTCTATTACAGCTTTGTGTACATGAATACCGTACATTCCTTTTCCGCCGAATTTAGGAAGAGGAGCAGGGTGGATATTAATAGTTTTTGTAGGATCCAGTCCTTTAACCAGTTTTATCCAACCTGAAAGAGAAACAAAATTAGCTTCATACTTTTCTACAATTCTCTGATACTTTGCTGCCTCAAAAGGTCCCGGGAAATACTCAAATTTTATTCCCAACTTTTCTGCCTTTTCCTTTACTCCTCCTTGGGGATAGTTAGAAACTACCCCGACAATTTCTGCTTTTAGAACTCCTGTCTTTGAATTTTCAACAAGTTCCTGAAAACCTGAGCCGCCTCCATCTTTTGAACCGGAAGCAAATACTAATAATTTTGGTAGTTTTTCCATTTTTAATCCTTTCTTTTTTATATTTTTTAGAACTTGCTTTAATTTAAATAAAATAAAGGAAATAGTCAATAATTATTGACATATACATAAATATCTGTTATTATTTAAGCAGTAAATAAACAATTCAAATTAAAAGAAACGGAAGTAAATTATGAAATTAAAAAGTACAGAGTTTCCAACACCAGGCCAATTGAAAGAATTATTTGCCCGGATTGAAACTGGAGAAATTACCAAAGAAAAACTTGAGGTATTTCTTAAAAAAGAATTCAACCCAACCACTTCAAAGACCAAGGCCCAAAGAATAATGGGCAAGAACTTCTTCGGCATTGAAGATGCCATAGAACATTTTGGTATAAAACCTACAGAAGAACAGGTTGAAAACCTTTCCAAAATACCATATTCGAAAAAGGTTTTAAAAGATTGTAGAGATACTCATGTTCTTGTTGCGATTCTCCCAATCTCAATGCTTGAGATAAGGGAGAAAGTTGGTTCCAAGCTGTTCTACGAACATGATTGTTACAACAATGAAGAAGATTTTACCAAAGAAAAAGGCAAAGCAGAGTGGAAGCTTATCAGAAAAGGTCCTGTTCCCAAATCAACATCAAAAAAATGGGAGAAACAATTAAGTTTCATTAGGAAAGGCGAAGAAGTCCTGACTGCTCAAGCTATGACTTACACCATTATCGGTCACTATTTGAAAACAGGGAAACGCCTATTCAAAGATGTTTATGTAAGGACGTCGTCAGGTAATTCGAACGGCAGTCATATTTGCATCGGGAATTTTGGCACCAGCGGTTTCAAAATTAGAAACATTTGGGACTTCTGCCACAAATCCGATATTGGTATTGGCGTCGCCCGGAAGTCCTAAATTGAAGCTTGAAAATTGAATTCTTGAACTTCTTGAATTCTTGTGTTTGATATTGCCCTCATTCCTTATTGGAATGAGGGCTTTTTTGTTTCAAAACCCTAAAATTGTCGAAAACAATCTTTTCTTGTAGAATAGATAAAACAATGGAAAAGAGATTTGATCATAAAAATGAAGAGAAAAATATATATAAAGCTTGGCAGGAAGCTAAATATTTTTTTCCGGAAGGGTGTATAAAAGAAGGCGTTACCGAAGAAAACGCCAATCCTTTTTCTATGGTCCTTCCTCCTCCTAATGTAACCGGCAAGCTTCATATGGGTCACGCTGCTATGCTTGTTATTGAAGATATTTTAACCCGATACCATCGCATGAAAGGGGATAAAACTCTTTGGATTCCCGGCACAGACCACGCTGCTATTGCCACTCAAGCCAAGGTGGAAAAGAAAATATATAAAGAAACCGGCAAAACTAAACATGACCTAGGAAGAAAAGAATTTCTAAAGAAAGTAGAAGAATATGTAGAAGAAAGCCAAGACACTATCAAAAACCAAATTTGTTCTATGGGAGCTTCCCTAGATTGGAGCAGGGAGTTTTTTACCTTAGATAATAAAAGAGAAAAAGCTGTTCACACCGCTTTTAAAAAAATGTACGAAGACGGCCTCATATACCGCGGGGACAGAGTAATAAACTGGTGCCCCCGATGCGGTTCAACCCTTTCTAATGAAGAAGTAGAACACAAAGAAAGAACGGTTTCTCTTTACTTTTTTAAATACGACAAAAATTTTCCCATAACTATTGCCACTACCCGCCCGGAAACAAAGCTTGGCGACAGTGCCGTGGCTGTTCATCCTGACGACAAAAGATATAAGGAATATATAGGAAAAGAATACGACGCCAATTTTGCCGGCCAAAAACTTCATATAAAGGTAGTGGCTGACAAAGAAGCTGATCCGGAATTTGGCTCGGGAGCTGTGGGAATTACCCCTTCTCACAGTGCTATTGACTGGGAAATAGGGGAACGTCACAACCTTCCCAAAACAACCATAATCGGAGAAGATGGAAGAATGACTTCAGAAGCGGGAAAGTTTAAAGGAAAAACGGTGGAAGAAACAAGAGAGGAAGTGGTAACTTGGATAAAAGAAAATAATCTTTTAGAAAAAGAAGAAAAAGTGCCTCAAAACCTCAGTATTTGTTATCGATGCTCCTCGCCAATTGAAGCCCTTCCCAAACTTCAATGGTTTATCGATGTTGATAAAAAATTCAAAATAACTTCTTCAAAAATAGAAGGGGTTAAAAACGGCAACGAATTTTCCTTAAAAGAACTTATGGAAAAAGTTGTTGACAACGGTCAGATTAGAATAATCCCTGATCGTTTTAGAAAAATATACCTTCACTGGGTGGAAAATCTTAGGGATTGGTGTATCTCCCGCCAAATTTGGTATGGCCACAGGATCCCGGTATGGTACCGGGATAAATCCCAAATTACAAACACCAAATCCCAAATAAATTCCAATAACCAAACTTCAAAAACAGAAGACGGGATATATGTAGGTATTCAGCCTCCGGAAGGGAATGATTGGAAACAAGATCCTGATACTCTGGACACTTGGTTTTCTTCAGGTCTTCTCACCTTTTCTTCTCTTGGTTGGCCCGAAAAAACTGAGGATTTTCAAACCTATCACCCCACTACCATTCTTGAGACGGGTTACGACATTCTTTTCTTTTGGGTGGCCAGAATGATTCTTATGTCTGTTTATAATCTTAATGAAATTCCTTTTGAAACAGTTTATCTTCACGGTCTTGTAAGGGACAAAGAGGGAAGAAAAATGAGTAAATCGCTTGGAAACGGAATAGATCCTCTTAATATGATTGAAAAATACGGAGCTGATGCTGCCCGCCTTTCTCTTGTTATCGGCATTGGTCCGGGAAGTGATATAAATCTTTCTGAAGATAAGGTAAAAGCTTATCGTAATTTCACTACTAAAATATGGAACGTAGCCCGATTTTTAGAAATGTCAAAACCGGAAGATTACAACAAAGATTCAGCAGAAAATCTTATTTCTGAAAAAGATAAAGAGATTATCAAAGAATTTAATAAATTTAAACAAGAAATTACTAAACATTATGAAAAATTTGAATTTAACCTTGCCGGAGAAAAAGCTTACGAATATCTTTGGAAAACTTTTGCTAATGAAATCTTGGAAGAAAACAAAAACCGTTTAAGGGGAGAAGAAAAAAAAGAAAAAGAAGCTGCTTACTTTCTTTTAGAAAAAATCTTTTTTGAATGTATAAAAATACTTCATCCTTTTATGCCTTTTGTAACTGAAGAGATATACCAAAAATTAAAATTAGGTGATAAAATGTTAATAATTGAGAAATGGTAGATTCCGGATTTAATTTAAAATTTAAAATTCATTTACTATAACCTATCACCTATCACTTAAAATATGAGTGCCTTTCTAATAGTATTAATAGTTTTTTTAACTCTTTTGCCCGGCCTTGCTTGGCTTTTCTTTTTTCTTCACGAAGATATTCATCCCGAACCTAAACGTCTTATTTTTTATACTTTCTGCTTTGGTGTTCTTGCTAGTATTCCTGTATTCCTCTTCCAATTTTTTGGAGAAAAATTCATTTCGGAATCTTTTAGCGGAACTTTAGCTATTCCTATTATTTCCCTTTTCTTTCTTGCTTTTGTAGAAGAAGTTTTTAAGTTTTTCGCTGCTTACTGGGCTGTTGGAAAAAGTCCGGAGTTAGACGAACCGATTGACGCTATGATCTATATGATTGTCGCCGCTCTTGGGTTGGCGACTATAGAAAACTTTTTTGTAATAACCGGTATTGTTAAAATTGGAGGGATTGATATGTTTTCAAACTTGGTAAATGTAATTGTTTTAAGGTTTGTCAGCGCTACTCTTCTTCACGCTCTTTCTTCAGGTCTTCTTGGTTATTATTGGGCAAAAGGACGTTTAAGAAAAAAAACCGGGAAATATATTCTTTTAGGTATTTTGATTGCCACTCTCGTTCACTTTATTTTCAACTATCTTGTTCTCTCTTTTCAAAATGTAGACCTCCTTTTGTATCCAAGCATGTTTCTTGTTTTTGCTGCTTTCTTTACTCTTAAAGATTTTCAAAAACTAAGAAATAAATCTTAAGCCATTTTTATTTGCTGCAATTGTGTTAAAATTAAAGCAAAACGATTAGTCGATTTTTATTTTTATAAAATTAAGTTTAGACAAAAATGACAAAAGACAAAGAAGAAAAAATAAGAGAAAATGGAGAAATTTTCAGTAAGATGGCTGAAGACAAAAACAATTCTGGAGAGGTTTCTATTAGCAGCGATAATGAAGAAGAAAAATATTTAGAAGGGGAAGGTCAGCTTACCGTAGATGTTTATGATGACGGTGATGAAATTATTATTGAATCAACGGTAGCCGGTGTTGATCCCGAAGATCTTGAAATAAACATAACCAGCGAATCAGTAACCATCAAAGGAAAAAGAGAAAAACAAAGAAGAATTGAAGACAAAAACTATTTTTACCAAGAATGTTTTTGGGGTACTTTTTCCCGTTCTATTATTCTTCCTGAAGAAGTTGATCCTGATAGATCTGAAGCTAAACTTGCTGAAAATAGAGTACTTACTATAAAAATGCCTAAGCTCAAGAAAAAGAAACCTAAGAAAATGGAAGTGAAAATAAATTAAAATAAAACCCCGGTTAACCGGGGTTTTTAAAATCACTTTATCTTACTTACCACGCCTTAATTGCTTTTCTAATTTCTTTAAAAGCTTCTTCCTTTCCGCCCCATTCTTCTATTTTTACCTCCTTCTCCTCAAGGCGTTTATACTCTTCAAAGAAGTGAGTGATTTCTCTTAAAAGATGGGGGTTGTAATTATTTATATCTTCTATATTTTTTATTTTTTTAAGGCGGGGGTTGTTTTTCTCAACTCCTAATATTTTAAAATCCTTTTTACCATCATCAAACATTTTAAGAAGGCCAATTGTTCTTATCTCAACCAAACACCCCGGGAAAGTTGGATCTCCTCCGACAACTATAACATCAAGCGGGTCTCCGTCATCTGCTTTTGTTTTTGGTACAAAGCCATAATCAGTTGGATAATGAAGAGAGGAATGAAGGGCCCGGTCTAGTTTAAAAACTCCTTTTTCTTCATCAAATTCATATTTGTTGTGATGGCCTTTTGGAATTTCTATTATTACATTTATTTCCTCAGGTGCATTTTCTCCTGTACCGATTTTAGAAAATAGGTTTCTGATCATAGTTGTTTTTTTGTTTTATTCTCCTTCTTTCTCTTCGGCTTTTTCAGAATTTTTTGTGTTCTCTTCGAGTTCTTCTTTTGCCTCTGAAACACCTCCTTCAAGTTTTTCTTCCGGATTTGATTGAGCTCGGACATCAATTTTCCATCCGGTTAATTTTGCCGCCAACCTAACATTTTGTCCTCCTTTGCCTATTGCTAAAGATAATTGATCATCAGTTACAAGAACCATTGCTTCTCGTCTTGGTTTCACCTCCACAAGTTTTACCTTTGCCGGAGACAGGGCGTTGGTTATATATTCTTCCATATCCTCACTCCATTCAACTACATCAATTTTTTCATTACCCAGTTCGTTAATAACTGCCATAATCCGTCCTCCTCTTTGGCCAACAACTGAACCTACCGGATCAATACTTTCATCATTAGAAGACACGGAAATTTTTGTTCTACTCCCCGGCTCTCGGGCAATCTTTTTTATTTCTACTACACCTTCAGAAATTTCAGGTACCTCAAGCTCAAACATTTTTCTAATAAAATCAGGGTGAGACCTGGACAAAATTATTCCGGGCCTGCCTCGCTCTTCTTCTTGAACCGCTAAGACGTAAAAACGCATTCTCGTTCCCGTTTGATAATGTTCTCCGGGGATAGATTCGTTTTTAAACATAACCCCTATTGCTCTTCCAAGGTCTACATAAACATGACCTTGTTCATATCTCTGAATTGTCCCGCTTAAAATTTCTCCTTCTTTATCAACAAACTCTTTTTGAACTGAACTACGCTCAGCTTCTCTTATAGTTTGCAAGATAACTTGTTTTGCTGTTTGAGCAGCAATTCGCCCAAAATCCTCATGGGTTTCTAGAGGAAATTTAATTTCGTCTCCGGGCTTTATATCTTCTTTTTCTTTTTTAGCTTCTTCTAAAAAAATATGGCGGTCAGGGCTGAATCTAATTTTTCTTTCTTCCTCCTCTTCTTTCTTTTCCTGTTTTTCTTCAGAATCTTCTTCATCAGGCATTCTTACTTCTTCAGGTTCAACCACAGTTTTAACCTGCCAGAAATTCATTTTTCCTGATTCCGGGTCAAATTTAGCTCTAATTATTTCACCTTTATTCCTGTATTCTTTTTTATAAGCACTTGAAAGAGCCGACTCAATAGCCTTTATTACCATTTCGGCTTCTATTCCCCTGTCTTCAGCAATTTGGTCGATGACCGACGAGATTGTTTTAAGATCCATTTTCATTATGTTTTTAATAAATTTATAACCTAAGATAATCTTAGGTTTTTTTTGTTAATAAACCGCTTGTTTAAATAATACCCTAGATTGAAAGCGGGTCAAGTGATTTTATAAAACATTAAAATAAAAAAAGGAATTACCAAAAGGCAATTCCTTATTTTTTAAAATAATCTTTTTTCAATAACTACACCATAGAAAGGACTATTTTCAAAAACCCAATCAAATCTTACTTTCCAACCGGTACCTTTTAAAACTTCTCTTAATTCTTTCGGAGAAACCATTAAAAGATCAAACCAATCTCCTTCTTGGCCATTATACTTTTGTTTTAAAGTTACCAAACCCGAAAGTTTTCCTTTTTGTTGATTTCTTTTGTGATACAAAAGATGTTCTTTATTTGTGGTCTTGTAAGGATTTCGGATGGTGGTTATTATTCTTCCTTTAGGACTAGTTATCCTGAAAAGCCGAGAAAGCATTATCCTTGTTTTTTCTACGTCTCCAGCCAGTCCAAAATTATTAAACATCAAAAGAACAGTATCAAAACTTCCTTTAGGGAAGTTAAGTTGATTTATGTCCATTTTGCATAAGTTTTTTACACCCCGCTTTCTCATCACCCTCAAAGCTCCTTCAGAAATATCCATTGCCAGGACATCATGTTTTTTTTGAAGGTACAAACTATGTCTTCCGGCTCCGGCTCCTATATCCAGAACCCGGCCCCTTACAAAACCCATCAGCCACCGGTTTAAATTATCCCAGTCCGAGTAATCTTTAAAATAAACATCAATTGGGATGGTACTCTTTTCTCCGTCGTCGCGAATTAAAAAACTTTTCCTAGTGTAGTTTCCTTCATAATAATCTAACAATTCTCTTCCAAAAATGTCATTCATAACAACCTCCTATTTAATTTTTAAATTTAATAATTTAGCTGTTTAAATAATTATACATTTTCTTTAAGATGTCAAATATAATTTAATTAACAGATTTAAAAAACAAGTATTGACAAAGTTTTTTAAAAGGAGTATAATTCCAATAGAAACTTAAAATACTTTGGCAACATAAAGAGAAAGAGCAAGGGTAGTTTTCATAGTTTTTAGTAAATTAAGGTTTAGTAAATACGCTCTTTCTCTTTGCCACTATATAGGAGGATTAAATTTATCCTTCCCAGGGACTCTCTTTCTTTATTTAGAGTCCCTTTATTTTTATATAGACAAAATATTCTTGATTGACAAATAATAAAAAATATGTTGTTTATAAGTCTTTACAAAAATCTTTATACAGCGGGTGGTTACCCCGGCCCCGAACATTGGAATGCCCAAAATAAAGTTGTTCTCTATTCAAGAGACACTTCAGAATTAATTCACTAAATAATTCCTTTCTTTTATAAAAAACTCTATGGATCTAAAGCTCGGCAATTTGAATTATGGCTTGAAAATATGGGAGGAGAAGATAAATCTGA
>CAZXDO010000034.1:0-13405 GCA_964639325.1 uncultured Candidatus Saccharibacteria bacterium | reverse complement strand
TGTTGATTTGTTCATATTTATATTATACATCATCCATAATTGTTTATGGATTTATAATTGTGGATAACTTACGGTGTTGGGTTTATGCTATAATAAAACCAATGAAAAACATTTTCAAAAACCCATTATTTTATCTAAGCGTAGTTTTAGTAATTGCTGTAGCTTTTACTGTTTTTAACCTTGTAAAAGCAGACTCTTTCCGGGAGCCAACACAATCTTTCCCTCAGTCAAATGTGAACGCACCTATTGATGAGAGTGGTGCTTATCAAACTAAAGAAGGCAACCTTGCGTTAGGTGGGCTTTGTCTTTCTAAGTCTTCTTGGGATTCCTCGTTAGAATGTAAAAGCTCTTGGGAGGCAGCAACGGGTATTTCTTCTAGGTATTTTAAAACCAGTCATAGGGTGGTAATTAATGATGAAGCTTATTCATATGCTTGGTGTGAGCCGGACGAGGTTCGCACGGGAGGTGGTTGTTCTGTTGGAAGCGGTCATTTAGTGGAGAATCGTCCTACCTATTCCTCCGGAGCACAGAAGGGAGGTTGGGTGTGTCACATAGACAAACCGTGGTCTGTTTCAGCTTGGGTGGTTTGTATAAAGTAGGTTTAATTGTTGTATTAAAAAATAAAACCCCGGATATAACCAGGGTTTTTTGTTTTTAAATTACTATTCATCCGAGTTTTCTTCGGTAGTAAATGACCATTGATAATCTTTTAATCTGTGGCCATCTATTCCCTCAACTGTTATAGAAATGTAATATGTTTCTGAATATTCCAGAGGATAATCAAGTGTAAGAATGGCTACTTTTTCATCTATTTCAATATCACCTTCTATTAAATACACCTCGCCATCTCCGGTTGAAGAATTAGCAATACCAAAAAAGTCTACAGAATTTATTGGTTTATCAAACTCCATTCGTATTTCTACGTCTACCGGAACATCAACTGTCTCATCTTCAGGGTATACAGAAACTACTTTTGGGGCGTTTTCTCCCATTTCAGTAGTAAAAGTCCACATGTAATACTCTAGCTTATTTCCTTCAGCATCCATAACTTCTTCTATGGAAATTTGGTATTCCAGTCCGTATTCTAGAGGACAATCAAGGGTAAAGGTGACTGTACTTCCATTTATTTCGACATCACCTTCAATTAGGTCTTCAAAGGCGGAAACGGGAGCTAAGTAGATATCCGCACTGACAATTTCCTTGTTAAATTCTATTTTTATTTCTGTGTTTACTGAAATGTCAGTTGCTCCATTTTCAGGATAAATTGAAGATATTACAGGATCACCGGAATCCTCTTCGGTGGTAAAATTCCAAGAATATTCTGTTTCATTGCCGGCTAAATCTGTAACCGACATATAAACAGTATATTCTGTTGAGTATTCCAGGAGTTCATCGAAAATGAAAGCGACTTCATTTTCTTCCAGTTCGTCAATAATCCCTTCAATTTGAGGTCCTGAATTATCAGCAGGTACAACATACAGACTTGCTGTATCAAGCGTTTCGTTAAAATCCATTTCTATTTCGGTGTCTATTGGAACATCAACTTCACCTTCCCAAGGACTGCCTCCGGTTATCTCCGGAGGATCTGTATCGGGCTCTTTGATGGTGGTAAAGTTCCAGGAATACGATTCTTTCAGATGATTTTCTGCTTTATCTGTTACATCAGCACTGATGTGGGCGGTGTATTCTGTTTCATACTCTAATGAATTAGTTGCAAACAGAATAGTGTCTTCTTTAACATTAACAGTTCCGGGACATTCTTTATTATCTGCAGTTAAGGTAAACCAATTATTAGTAGGTTTACTGCTTAATTTTTCAGAAAATACTGCAAATATTCGAACATTTACCGGAACGTCTTTGCTATTTTTTTCAGGGGATACAGAGACAACTTTAGGAGGAGTCGTGTCTTCCGGAGGCATCGGCTCGATCGGTTCGTCCTTGCACCCGATCATAAAAACTGACAAAAGTGTCAGTATAAAAACAAACTGTTTCATAATTTACCTCTCTTTTCTTTCTTTTATTAAATTATTAAATAACTCTGCTGTTACTATACAATATTTATTACAAAAAAGCAAGTGTACCAATGCGGGGGTGTCGGGAACCCCCATTCAAAAAACTCTTCAACTTTGGGACAACCGACATCTCTCCTCCGGACATCTATGGGTTGTTTTTGTTTTGAAATGCATAGCATTAACAAAACTTAGATTTAAAAATAAAAAAGCCCCGGATCTTCCGTGGGTTTTATTTAATGTCTAAAATTTTAACGTTCCTTTCTTTATCGCCTACTGTAAACGTTCTTTCTTCTCCTTTTTCAGCGCCGATAAGGGTTTTTCCTAAAGGACAGGCGCTGGATATTTTGTTTTCCTTGATGTCTACCTCAGAAGAGTCGACTATTTCGTACTTAACTTTTTTATTGTTTATCAAAACCAGAACTGAAGAACCAAGTAAAACCTGATTGTTATTTAAATTATCCATTTTTGTTAAAGGTTTTATTATTAAACCAAAATATTATTTATTTGTAAATGATAGTTGGGGATAATTTGTGGATTAAGAAATAGGGATATGTTATAATAAAGCAAAAGTTTATGAGTAATATTTTTAAAAATTTATTATCACTTTCTTTATTGTTTGTAGTGATTTTTGGCGTAGTTTTTTTCTCTGCTTTGGAGGTACAAGCTCAAGAAGCCCCTTCTTATAGGTTAAAGGGTGTGGGTTGGACTGCTCAAAATAGGTCATCTTCTCCGGTTGGAGTTGGATGGATAAAGTTCAGCAGTTCCTCAGAGAGCGGATCCTCGTCTTCCCATGATTACGGGGTTTATGTTGACTCGGAAGGTAATTTATCCGGTCAGGCCTGGGCCGGTCCTTATTACGGTTGGCTTTCTTTTAATGGCGCGGATATGGATATGGATACGGGTAGATTAGGCGGTTGGGCTCAGTTTGTTAACGCTAAAGGCAATTGGGACGGCAAAGTTCATTTGAGAGGATCAGGATATGGAGTCGAGATGAATCTTGATACATTGGAATTTTCCGGTGAGGCCTGGGGAGGAGGTACTATTGTAGGCTGGATTGTTTTTGGAGGTTCGGAATGTCCTAGTTGTACCGTAAGAGCAGAAAAAGTTGATGATGTTCCTATTATTGAGCCAAAGTATAACCTCAGTTGTGAAACCCAGGGTGAGAATGAAATAGATGTTTCTTGGGCAGGAGAAGAGATTGATGATTATGGTTTTGAGCTTTGGGGCGGCGAAGCGGGGAGCCTTAGCAAGATTTATGAAATCCCATCTCCCGGAGGTTATGGAGACTACACCCATTCTGATTTATCTTCTGAAACTGAATATGAATATGAGTTAAGGATTTTTAATGAGGAAGAAGAAAGAGATAGTTCGGTGGAGCCAACTAACCAACCGATAAGTTGTGTAACAACATATATTCCTCCCGACGATGACGATGGTGGGATAACGGGAGAGGAAATAACAGTATCAGGTTTGGATGTATGGCCTCTTGGCCCCCACACTCTTCATTTAACTTGGAAAGATAATGTGGCAGAGCTTCATAACTTTACCTTAGAAAGAATTAAGCTTACTCCTGATGATTCTAGTATGACGGGAGTGGAATCTATTAACGGAAATAGCCATAGATTAAATGTTTCTTGGAGAAACAACACTAGTATTTCTGATGTAGTTTCTTCTGAGGCCGGAACTAAGGCCCAGAGAGGACCATTTTATAACGTGATAGAGAGGACTAAAGAAGGTGTTTTTGATGGTCGGGAATATGAAGAAGGGGTGGTTGACGACAGTTCAACAAAGACAAATTTTTCAATTTCTGATACCGGTCTTGAAGAAGCAACGGTTTACAGTTACAGAGTAAAATCTTGCTCTTATGGAAAAGTAGACATTACCAGAGATGGTATAAATAATCCGGAAGATATTTGTACCGGTTATTCATCTACAAGAAGCGGAGCTACGGCACCGGCTAATCCAACAGGTTTGAGCTTAAGCTTGAATGATTCAGGAGGGGTGGCTGTAGAATGGAGCGATAATTCTAGCGGTGAGAGTGGTTATAGAATATATAGGGATAATGTTTTAATTAGAACAATAAACAGTCAACCCGGAGAAGGCAGGGTTACGTATAATGATAACAATGTTTCCGGAGGTACTTATGAATATAAGGTGAGAGCTTTTAAAACTTACGGCGGTGAACGAGTTTATTCTGATTATTCAAATTCGAGGTCTATAACAACTGAAGTAGAATTAGAGGTAACTGTAGGAATAGGCGGAGTAGTAACAAGTGATCCCAGCGGAATAAGTTGTCCGGATGATTGTTCTTCAATGTTTGAATCCGGAACTCAGGTTCTATTAACGGCAGCTACAACTTCTCCTGATTATGTTTTTGGTTTTTGGCAGGGTTGTGATTCTGTTACCGAAGATAATGTATGTGTCTTAGATATAACAACTGACGATAGGGAAGTTACCGTTATGTTTAGTTCTACCGAAAGTAGTTTTAATGGTTTGAAGACGATGTATGCAAAAGTGTCTCATAACTTTAAACAATTTGCGCAATTTTTACCTAATGTTAGGAATATATTTGACAATGTTGAGTCTTTTGTTAAAAGAGTTTTTGATAAAACAGCAGGTTCTTACGAAGCCTTAGCCCAGTCAAGCGTTGATTTTGCTTCTTACTTTAGCCAGTTTAAGAAAACCCTTGGTCTTGAAAGCAATTTAGGTGTTTATGACGACCAAGGATTAAAGGAGGATACAGTTTATCTTTACCGACTTAGAGCTATTTTATCAGGCAGTGGAAACGTTGCTTATACTATAACCGGAGCCGGAAAGACATTTCCTTTAGGAGGTGAAACAAACAGAACGGTTAAAATGTGTACTTGGAATAGTCGGTGTGAAGAAATTAGTGGTGTAGAAAGTGGAGGAGAAAATCTTGAAAGTCAGTGTAATGTAAATGCTGATTGTCGGGACGTGGGTAGTTCCAGAAAATCTTTTGAGGAAGAAAGATAGTTGTTAAGTTTAATAAAGAAATAAAAAAAGCCGACTTTTAGCGTCGGCTTTTTTAAAACAATATGTTAAAATTTAATAAACTATCAAAATGAAATTTTCAGAAAACATTAAATCATTTTTTAAGGATATTACCAATTTTTTTCAGACCGGCTCTGTTCTTGGAATTGATATTGGCACAAGCTCTATAAAGGTAGTAGAGCTGTCAGAAAAGGGAGGAAGATTTAATTTGGAAAACTATGGCATTCTTGAAACACGTGATTATCTTGATCACGGAAATTTAGCTATACAAATGAGCTCTCTTCAGGTTGTAGAAAGTGAAGCGGCAAGACTTCTTCAGATGTTGCTTAAGGAGGCAAAAGTAAAATCTCAAGTAGCTCTTATTTCAATTCCGGAGTTTGCTTCTTTTGTTACTTTATTGGATATGCCTCTTATTTCTAATAAAGAAACTTCACAATCGGTTGAGTTTCAGGCAAAAAAATATATTCCTATGCCAGTTGGCGAGGTTCAGATAGATTGGCAGAAAGTAGATGAATACGAGAACAAAGATGGTCAGAAGTTTCAGAGACTTCTTCTTATAGGTATACCAAAAAAGGTAATATCAAGTTATAAAAATATATGCAAACAAGCAGGTTTAAGGGCGGTTTCTATGGAACTTGAAAGTATGAGTTTGGTAAGAGCCTTGCCTAAGTTTGAAAGACCCACTTTGATTGTTGATATTGGAGCAGAGTCAACAACTTCTTTGGTGACCGAAGGAGGGGTAGTAAAATACTCCAACCAGGCTGATTATGGAGGAATAAATATAACCAGAGCTATTAGTACAAGTTTAGATTTAGGTATGCAAAGAGGAGAAGAGTTAAAAAAACGGAGAGGTTTATTGGGAGAAGCCGGCGGCTCAGAGTTGTCAACTTTAATGTTACCGTTTTTAGATGTTATAATACAAGAAGTGGATTATATAAGAGATATTTATGAGAGACGTTACGGAAAAAAGGTAGTCCAGTTTGCGGTAGTCGGGGGTGGAGCTAATCTCAGTGGTATTGAGGATTATTTCAAAGACCAACTAGGGATTAACTCAGTAAAACCAAATATTTTTGGAGACATTATTTACCCCCCCAACATTGCTTCAGCCATAAAAGAGTTAGGGCGTGAAATGCCAATTTCTATAGGCGTGGCAAAGAAGTATTTTATTCAATAATTTTTATTTAGAAAATATGCCGGAAGAAAATTTTCAAAAAAGAAGTAGGTTTCAAGAGGATTATTCAGGAAATAGTAATCCTGGTTTTTCCAATTCATCGCCTTCAGTAGGAATGCCTTGGAGATTAATGATTTTTTCTTTTGTTTTATTTGCTTTTTCAATTTTTATTTTTTTGGGTTTGAGGTTTGGTTACGAAACTTACCTTGATAGCCAGCTAGAGTCTTTAAATGAAGAAATTAATCAACTTACTACTAAGATAAGCGAAGGAGAACAGCAAGAGTTTTTAGGTTTTTATTCTCAGTTTAGAAACTTGGATAAAGTTTTAGAGGGTCGGATGTTTAGCCATAATATTTTTGATTTTCTTGAGAGCTATACTCTTCCTTTTATTTCTTATAGTGAAGCGGAATATTCTGCCAGTGCCAGAGAAATTCGTTTAAATGGAGTGGCTCAGGATATGAGGTACTTAGTAGAACAAATGAATGTTTTTGGAGAAGCTTCTGAAGTTAGCGAGGTTGATTTGGTTTCCGTTGATTTGTTTAGCGGTCAAGTTGGTTTTGAAATTAGGTTGGTTTTTAATTCTAGTTATTTTAATAAACCTATTTAATATTATTTGAATAAATTAATTATATGAAAAGTTCAACGAAAAGAATTTTAAGCATCCTTCTTTCTGCCCTGTTTTTGATAGGTTTAATTGTGGTAATAACAAGTTTGGTTAAACCGGAATTTGATAAAGTTATGGATAAAAGGGCTGAGTTTTATTCTAAAAAACAAGTTTTTCAAACACAGGCTCAGGCGGTAGAGGAGGTAAGTCAACTTATCCAAGAAATTGATGGTTTTGACAGGTTGCAGGCCACGGTTAGTTTAGCTATGCCTCTTTCACCCGAAATTCCTAATATTTTAAATCAGCTTGATGCTATTGCGCGAACTTCTAACGTTACTTTATCCTTTTTTGAAAGAGATCCAAAACCTTTTGAAGAAGGGGACAACTCTTTAGTTAAAAGATTGGGAGTGCTTGGAATAAGTTTAATTGTTGAGGGTGATTATCATAATTTAAAAGATTTTCTAGCTTTTATGGAAACTAACGTAAGAGTTTTCAATGTGAGTGATTATTCTATTAGAAGAGTTTCGGAATCTGAAGTAGGCGCTACTTATGAAATGGAAATTGAAGCCGATACTTATTATCAAGAATAAAAATAATTATTGTTAAATAAATTTAATATTAACTTATAAACATATGGCAATATCAATTGAACAAGAAAAAAAAGAAGTTAATTGGTTGAACATCATTCTAGCGATAATTATTATTGTATCAATTTTTGTTGGGACTTATCTTCTCTTTTTTAAAAAACCGGAGTTAATTGAGGAGGTGGTTATTTCTGAAAGATTTAGAAGTTTAAGCGAGTTTTCTAAAGTTGAATTTGACCCCCAAGAGGTTTTAAATTCTCCAAACTTTAAGGTGTTGAGACAATTTCAAATTAGATCAAGCACGTCAGAACCCGGTAAGAGTAATCCTTTTGAACCATTAGGAGGAATAGAATAAATTTTATTTTTAAATTTAACATATGAATGAAGAAAAGCTTTTTGAGGAATTAGTTAAGAGGGGAATTATTAATAAAAAAGAATCAGAGAAAGTTTTGAGAGGAGCTGAATTATCCGGTAATTCAGGTGAGGATATTTTGTATGAAAGAAGAATGGCTGATGAAGACGAGGTGGCTAAAATTAAGGCAGAAATTTCTAACCTACCTTACAGACAGGTTAATTCTAAAGAAGTGCCGGATGATTTATTGAAATTGATTCCTTACGAAACTTCTCGAACTTATAAAGTGATACCTATTGAGCTAAAGGACGATATGCTGATTGTTGGGATGGTAGATCCTGAAAATACTCAAGCCCAGAATGCTTTGAAGTTTATTGCTAAACAATCCGGTTACAGTTTAGGTGTCTATATTGTTTCTATTTCAGCGGTTAGGAAAATCTGGCGCAGGTACCGGCCTTATAAAAGTGAAATTCAGGCAGCGGTTCAGGAGTTGGGAATTGACAGGAGAAGAGAACAGGATTTGGTTGGTTTGGAAGAGGGTGTAGAAAGTTCTCAAGATGCGCCAATTATAAAAATTGTAGCTTCAACATTAAGGCATGCGGTTGATGCTATTGCTTCTGATATTCATATAGAGCCACAGCGAGACAGGTTAAGAGTTAGGTTTAGAATCGATGGCGATCTTCATCAAGTGGCTGAGCTGCCCGTAGGTCTTAGCCAGCCGGTTATTTCAAGGGTTAAGGTTCTTTCTCAAATGAAACTAGACGAAACTAGGATACCTCAAGACGGACGCTTTAGAACTATTGTTTTTGGAAGAGATATTGATTTTCGTGTTTCGACCTTTCCCACACCTTCGGGGGAAAAAGTAGCAATTCGTGTCTTGGACCCAACAGCAGGAGTTAAAAGTGTTGAGGAGCTGGGTCTTCAGGACTACAATATGGAGACTCTCAGAGAAGCTGTTGAGGATCCTTATGGAATGATTCTTATAACCGGTCCTACGGGTTCCGGTAAGTCCACGACCTTGTATGCGATCATGAATAAATTAAACACAGAAGAGGTTAACGTTGTTACCCTGGAAGATCCGGTAGAATATTTTATGGCCGGTTTGAATCAATCTCAGGTAATGCCGGAGTTGGGATATAGTTTTTCTTCCGGACTTCGCCAAATTCTTCGCCAAGATCCTGATGTTATAATGGTGGGAGAAATTCGGGATGGGGAAACTGCCGGGTTGGCGGTAAATGCAGCTTTAACAGGTCATTTAATGCTTTCAACTTTACACACCAATAATTCTGTAGGAGTAATTCCTAGATTAATTGATTTAGGGGTGCCTAGTTTTCTACTTTCTTCTTCTTTGAATATTATGGTAGCTCAACGCCTTGTTTCAAAATTATGCCCTAATTGTAAAAAGGAGGTGGAGGCTTCTCCTGAAGTCAGTGAAGTAATTGATTCTGAAATAGAGAAGATGCCTGAAAAGATAAGAGAAAAAATGAAAGCAAAACACAAAAAACCTTATCATATTTATCAACCGGAACCTGATGAAAATTGCGAAATTTGTAAGGGAAAAGGAACTTATGGGCGAATGGCAATTTTTGAAATTTTTAAAATGACTCGAGAACTTGGCAATGTTATTTCAGGAGGTTTTACCGAAGACAAGCTTTGGCAAGAAGCCGAAAGACAAGGTATGATTACTTTAAGACAGGATGGTATTATCAAAGCTCTTCAAGGTGATGTTTTAATTGAAGAAATTTTAAGAGAAACAGAAGAATAATTATTAAATTAAAAATATTATGGAATTAGATTACAAAACTAAGTTAAACGAATTGCTTCTCGCAACAGCTAAGCAGAATGCTTCAGATTTGCATATTGCAATTGGAAAAAAACCAACAATAAGAGTGGACAGTGTCTTAGTTCCTTTAGCAAAAGAAAGAATATTAACTAAGGAGGATACAGAAGGGTTGGTAATGGCTCTTCTTAACGAAGAACAAACAAAAGAGTTTTTGGACAAGAAACAGCTTGATTTTTCTTATAATTTTGAAGACAAAGCAAGGTTTAGAGTAAATGTTTATTTCCAAAGAGGTTTTATGTCGGCCGCTCTTCGTCTTATTCCGGCAAGAATTAAAACAATTGAAGAGCTTAATTTACCACCCATCTTGCATGATTTTGCTAAACTGGAGCAGGGTTTTATTTTAGTGGTTGGTCCTGCCGGACACGGAAAATCAACCACTTTAGCAGCTATTTTGGACGAAATAAATCATAGTAGGACCGATCACATTATTACCGTTGAAGACCCGATTGAATATATATTTTCTCAAGATCGGTGTATTATTTCTCAACGGGGAGTCGGTTCTGATACTCCTTCTTTCCACTCAGCTCTTTGGTCTATTTTAAGACAGGACCCTGATGTTATTATGATTGGGGAAATCCGTGATCCGGAAACTATGTCTATGGCAATGACTGCAGCTGAAACAGGTCACTTGGTTTTTTCAACGCTTCACACTAATTCAGCTGCTCAAACAATTGACAGAATAATTGATTCTTTCCCGCCAAATCAACAAGGACAGATTGCTTCTCAACTTGCCGGAACTTTAGTAGCTGTTGTTTCTGAACGTTTAGTACCTAAAATTGGCGGCGGTCGCGTTCCGGCAACCGAGATACTGCTTATGAATTCAGCGGTTAAAAATCTTATTAGAGAAGGAAAGATTTATCAAATTAATTTAGTTATTGAAACAAGTGTTCAAGAAGGAATGATTTCTTTGAATAGATCCTTGGTGAGTTTGGTAAAGAGAGGCGAAATTTCAATAGAACAAGCAGAATCTTATTCGACTAATTCTTCTGAGCTCAGACTTTTATTAGAAAGAATGGGCTAATTAAATTTATTAATTCATTAATTTAAATCGGTGAAGTTTTCATATAAAGCAAGAACTAAAGATGGGCAGTTACAAGTTGGTAACGTAGAGGCCTCGAGCAGGGATTCAGCTGTTAATATTTTAAACAGCCATGACCTTTATGTTTTAAACATAGAGGAGGTTGTTCAAGAAAAATGGTACGACCGATTGACCAGTTTTTTTAACAAGGTTAAAGCAAAGGATTTAATGATATTTACCCGCCAATTTTCTACACTTTTAGCTTCTCAAGTTTCTTTGTCTGATAGTTTGAATAATCTTTACAAACAAACTGAATCACCAGTTTTAAAAGAAGCAATAACTGATATTAGTCGAGATGTTGATGCGGGTTTTTCTCTTTCTCAAGCCCTTGAACGCCAACAAGGTATTTTTTCTGATTTTTATATAAATATGGTGAAATCGGCAGAGGTAACAGGGCGATTAAATGAAGTTTTAGGTTTTCTCGCAGATTATCTTGAAAAGCAAACTGAACTTACTTCAAAAATTAAGAACGCAGTTACTTACCCAATTTTCGTTATTGGTCTTTTTTTAGTGGTATTAGTTGTAATGGTAACAGTGGTGTTGCCTCAAATTACCCCTATTTTTGAAGAAACAGATGTTGAAGTACCGATGATTACAACAATAGTGATAAAAGTTGGTACTATAGCGTCTGGATGGTGGTGGGCAATTTTAATTGCGTTAGTAGCGGTGACTATGGTTCTTATTGATTACTTTAAGACAAAAGAAGGAAAGGTTGTTTTTGACGAGTTAATACTTAGAGTTCCTATATTTGGAGGATTGTTTAGAAAACTTTACTTAGCTCGTTTTGCTGAGTCAACCAGGATGCTTATAAAAGGAGGTTTGACTATTCCTCAGGCCATTGAGGTTTCTTCCAGGACCATAGGTAATAGTGTTTATAGAAATGCTCTTCATTATGCCTCAGGTCAGGTTAGAAAAGGAAAACTTCTTTCAGAAACTTTAGCCGAGTTAAAGGTTTTTCCTCCTTTAGTTTCTCAGCTAGTAAACGTGGGAGAATCAACAGGGAGATTAGGCGATCTTCTTGAGAAAATTAATTCTTTTTACAGTCGAGAAGTGGATAATATAGTAGGTAACTTAGTTTCTCTTATTCAGCCAATTTTAATGATTGTTATTGGTCTCTTAGTGGCTCTTCTTTTTGCCTCAATACTTTTACCTCTTTATAGTTTAACTAGTTCTTTTTAAAGAAAAAGTGGTGTGTATAAATGTTAAATATGATACAATTTAGGATATAACAAAGGTCGTGCGTGTTTAATTAGTGTTTGTTAGTTATTAATTAAAAAATTTATAACGTTTTTAAGAAAAGATGAATAAATTAATAAATAAAGAAAAGGGTTTTACCTTGATAGAAATGTTGGTGGTAATAGCTGTTATTGGTATTTTAGCAGCAACAGTACTCACTTCTCTTGGTCCAGCCAGAGAAAAAGCAAGAGATACCAGAATTAAGTCGGCTCTTACCCAAGTAAGAAACGTGGCCGAAATTCTCTATGATGGAGATTATGATGATCTTTCTTTGGGTCATTCAGATATTGCTCCTTTAGCTACTGAAATCAGTGACAATGGCGGAAGCTTAGATCTTAGTGTGGGTAGCTTAGATTACAGGGCCTCTTCACAACTTAACCTTGGAGATTACTTTTGTGTAGACAGTTCCGGAAAGGCCGTAGAGACGGAAACAGCTCCTTCAGGAAATTCTTGCCCTTAATTTAATTATTCTTTCGGCTATTTCTTAATTCTTAATTTAAGAATCGAATAATGTTCTTAATTCATTATTTAATCTTTTTTATTTTTGGGACAGGGATTGGTAGTTTTTTGAATGTTTTGACCCTTCGTTACAAGCCGGGGAAACCGGTTTGTAATTTAGAATCTTTAAAAGGGAGATCTCATTGTCCTTATTGCAAAAAGAAGCTAAAGTGGTTTGAATTAGTACCTTTGGTTTCTTTTTTTATTCAAAAAGGTAAGTGTCGAAAATGTGGACATAAACTTTCTTTACAATATCCGATAGTTGAATTTCTTACCGGTTTAATTTTTGTTGGAATTCCTTATTACTTAATTAACTTTTACAGTATTGAGAGTATACCCGTGGATTTAAGCGCTTTTATTGTCTTGGTTGTTCTTTGGGTTTTGGTGTTTTTAACTTGGCTTGTTATTAGTATTATAGATCTACGTCATTATTTAGTGCCTAATGAACTTAATATTTTTCTTATCTTTCTAGGTTTGGCTATTGTAATTGTTAAATTTTGGATAATGGAAGGGATAATTCCTTTTCATAATTCTTTTTTAAAGCACTATACTTTAATATTTTCTCCAACTCAGAGTATTTGGTTAAACCATTTAATAGGTGCTTTTGCCGGAGCCTTGTTTTTTTACTTGATTATTGTCATCAGCCGGGGGAGAGCTATGGGTTGGGGTGATGTAAAATTAGCTTTTGCCAGTGGTTTGGTGATTAGTTGGCCAGAAATAGCTCTTTCAATCATTATTGCCTTTATTCTCGGAGGGATAGTTGGTTTTTTTCTTATTAAAATAAAGAAAAAAACGATGAGCGATATGCTTCCTTTCGCTCCCTTTTTGGTAATTGGTATGGCAACTACTATATTTTTTGGTTACGAAATAATACAGGGCTATTTAGGATTTTTTGGAATATAAATTGAAATCTTTTTCAACTTGGGGGTTCCCGACACCCCCAAGTTGTTGTGGATAACTTTTTTAGGTTTTTTGAGTTGAGTTGGGTGTCGTTCATTCCCCGAAGGGGTATGTG
>CAZXDO010000033.1:0-4798 GCA_964639325.1 uncultured Candidatus Saccharibacteria bacterium | reverse complement strand
CTCACAAGTAACTGTTCCGTCAGAGTTAATTACTCGTATTGAAGAACCGGCAGCACAAGACCCTGACACTCTTCTTTGTAAATAGCTGGTGTCGGCACTTACCGTTACCGATCCGCTTGTTCCTCCACCGCTCAACCCTGTTCCTGCTGTAACTGCTGATATATCTCCTGTTTCGGTAGTACATGACAAAAGTCCACTAGCATCAGTTTTTACAAAACTGCAACTGGCAAGACCATCGATAGTTAAATTACTCGGAAAAGTATAATTTCCTCCCCCGGTATTACTTCCAAACTCACCGGAAGAAACATTTCCGGCACTTATCGTAGTAGAACCCCCAATATTATCCGCTATAATATCCCCCGTAGCGGTAATATCACCAACCACATAAAGAGCTCCGTCAATAGTATCACTTCCAATTGAAATATTCCCAATATTGGTAATTGTTTCCGTCCCGGTCCCTTGCAAACTATTCTCAAGCGAAATTGCCTCCGCAACTTGGGGGTGTCGGGAACCCCCCAAACCAAAACCAACCGCCGAGACGGTAAATATCAAACTAAATATTAAAAATTTTCTGAAATTCATATTTATTTAAAATTAATTTCCCTTAACTGACCTAACCGTTTCTTCTAATTTTTCAACCCTCTTTTCCAATGCTTCAAGCTCTGGACGATAAATAACTTTATCAAGCTTATCTTTTATTTCTTTAATTTCTTTAACTATTAAATCCAGTTTATATTTTGTATCTTTTTTGAATTCCTGAAGTTCTTTACCTAATCCATCAATTTTTTTATCCAGTACTTTGTGGCCGTCTAAAACAAGGTCAAGTTTGCTATCTAAATCTTCTAAAAGCACACCCTCTTTTCTTTTTGAATTGTTATTTTTATACTCCGTCATTTTAGTCATTATAAATAATGCTTTATCACTTCAATTATATTATACACCTTCAAAATTTTAATCACGAATACTAATTATATTATATCAAAAAGCACACTAAGATTCACCATATTTATCAACACCCATTATCAACTTGGGGGTGTCGGGAACCCCCACATTAAAATATTCACTAAAAACCGACTATATTTTCATAATAATCAATGCGAGCAAGGTCCCGATTATTATCTAAAACCACAAAAATGCCATCAACCCGATAATAACCCTGATAATTATTAAACGAAACATAAGCTTCAGCACTGCGCACAAGTTGTTTTCTTTTTTTCCAATCAATACTTTCTTCAGGTCTGCCAAAACGTTCCCCTACTCTTGTTTTAACCTCAACAAAAACCAAAACTTCTTCTTTTGATTTACTAAAAACTTTTTTTCTCCTTGGATATCTAGCAATAACATCAACCTCGCACCATTTTCTCCTATAATTCCGCGCTATTATTTGACAACCCCTTTTCCTTAAAAGTTTAACCGCCAACTCCTCTCCAATTTTTCCAATTTCATTATGCTCCGCCATAAAATAAAAAACTAACTATAAAAGTTATCCACAAACTTGGGGGTGTCGGGAACCCCCAAGTTGGTAAATGTTGTTGATTATTCTAAATTCAAATTTTTACTATTTATCAAGTCCCGGTAATCATTAAAGTTGTTCAACCAATTCTGGAAATATTCCCTATAACCCAATGGTCCATCACTATGCTGTAACAATTCTCTTTGAGTAACAGATTGATAATTATTGTGGCCTAGATAACTAGGAAAACTACTCCATTTGTAATTTTCTAAATAACTAAAAGCTTCTCTACCGTTCTCTACCTTCCCTTTTCTCCATTCAGGAAATCTTAAATCCAACGGATTGCAATGAATATAAAACCCTAAATATTCAAAATGATTTGAATTCTCAACTAAAACTTTTTTGTAACGCCCCTGAAATAAAACCCCAGACCTATTATATTTATCATTAAAATAATTAGCATAACCACCGCCTATTTTTTTCATAAAAAGAGTTATTCCATCATCTTTCATGGGCATCAAAAGCAAATGAAAATGATTTGGCATTAAACAAAAAGCAATAATATTTACCAGCAATTCTCTTTTACCTTCCCCCTCTTCAATGTGGGGGTTCCCGACACCCCCAAGTTGGTTATCGTCTTCAATTTGGTTTTTTTTAAAAGAACGATAAGTATATTTTGAATTTTTCACATCGTTAAACTCAAAAAGGTCATGGGCAAATCGACAATAATCGTTTTCATCAAAAAAAATATTCCTCTTTTCTACACCTCTGTTATACACATGATATATCTGCTTCATAATTTATAATTTTTTAATTTAATTTAACTTGGGGGTTCCCGACACCCCCACGTTGATTAATTATTATTGATACGACTTTGGGCGGAATTGGAGAGCCTCCGCCATATGATTGACCGAAATTTTTTCTTCCTCCGCCAAATCTGCAATTGTCCGAGCTATTTTAATAAGTTTGTAATAGCCCCTTGCCGAAATATTAAACTTTGAAGCTGCTTGAGTAAGAAGTTGTCTTGTTTCCTCATTGAATCCGCAATATTTTTTAATTTCCTTGTTCTTCATCGCTGAGTTTAGATAAATCCCCTCATCTTTTAATCTCCTCCTTTGAATTTCTCTTGCTCTTTTTACCCTCCTTTTTATTTCCTCTGAAGATTCCAAATCAACATTTTCTTTTTCCTCACAAGACAATTTTTTAAGATCAACTGTCGGCACTTCAACATGAATATCAATCCTATCAAGAATAGGACCCGAAACCCGCTTGCGATATTTTTCAATTTCCCTAGGAGTGCAAGTACATTGCTTTTCAGGATGACCCAAATACCCGCACGGACAAGGGTTAGCTGAAGCTACCAGCATAAACCGAGCCGGATAATTCGCTTGTTCTCTACTTCTTGAAATAGTCACCCAACCATCTTCCATTGGCTGACGAAGCGCTTCCAAAACCGACCTTGGAAATTCATTAAATTCATCTAAAAATAAAATTCCATTATGAGCTAAACTTATTTCCCCCGGTTTCGGTTTAGTCCCTCCGCCAATAAGACCAACTTGAGAAATAGTATGATGCGGAGAACGAAAAGGCCTTCTCGTAATAAGAGAACCGTGCGGAGGAACATGGCCGGAAACTGAATAAAGCTTGGTTACTTCAAGCGATTCCGGTTCTGAAAGAGAAGGCATAATCCCCGGCAGAGCTCTTGCTAACATAGTTTTCCCTGCTCCAGGTGTTCCTGTCATAAGCAAGTTATGCCCGCCGGTAGCAGCAATCTCCACCGCCCTTTTTGCCTGGTTTTGTCCTATCACCTCCTTCATATCAAATTCTATATCCTCTTCGTCACTATTTTTTCTCTCATAGACCACTGACTCCATTTTTCCTCTTCCTGAAAAATAAAAAAGAAGTTCTCTAAGAGAATTTACTCCGAAAACAGAAATTTCCTTTAACACCGCTGCTTCATTTGCTGAATGAACCGGCACAAAAATATTTCTATACCCCTCTTCCTTGGCAAACAAAGCCATTAAAAGAGCGCCTTTTGTATGCCGCAATGTTCCGTCAAGTGAAAGTTCCCCAAAAAATAAACTGTTTTCCGGAACTTTAAATTTATTCACTGCCGCCATTATCCCTACTGCAATTGGCAAGTCATAAAACGAACCTTCTTTGGGTACATCTCCGGGAGCAAGGTTTACCATAATTTTACGAGCCGGAAACTCTATACCAGAATTATTTATAGCCGTTCTCACCCTTTCCTTGCTTTCTTCTACTGCCTTGTCCGGAAGACCAACAATATCAAACCCCGGCATTCCCCGAGAAGCCACATCAACTTCCACCCCAACTCCAATTGGTTTAAGACCTAAATACGTTGCTGAAGGAACTTTAATTAACATAATATTTCCCTGATTTTTCTTTTATTTTTCCGGCCAGTTCCATTTTTATTAAAATAGAATTTAATTCCTCAAACTTAACTAAAACTTTTTTTGCAATATCATCGGCGCTCATTGATTCACTTATTAAAATATCCAAAATCTTATTTTCAAGTCCGGCTCCTTCCTTGTTTCCTCTCTTCTCGTATCTTTTTCCAACGTGGGGGTTCCCGACACCCCCAAGTTGGTATAATTTCAAAATATCTTCTGAAGAAGACACCAACTTGGCTCCTTCCTTAATTAACTTATTCGGCGCTTCAGACATTCGGCTTGTAATCGGTCCCGGCACAGCGAAAACTTCCCGTCCGTATTTTTTTGCAAATTCCGCCGTAATAAGAGACCCACTCCTTTCGGTACCTTCAACAACCAACACTGCTTGAGATAAACCCGCCACAATCCTGTTCCTGCGGGCAAAAGTCCAGCTTTTCGGACCTGTTTTACCCTCAATCTCAGACATTACACAACCGTCGCTCTTTAAAATTTCAAAATAAAGTTTTTCTTGATAAGACGGAGTAATAGTTTCAATTCCACAAGGCATTACAGCAATTGTCCGTCCGCCGGCGTCCACCGCAGCTTTATGAGAAACAGCATCAACCCCAAACATAAAACCGGAAACAATAGTTATTCCTGCCGCTACTGCCTCATAAACAATTTTTTCGGTAACCTGCCGGCCATACTCCGTTATCCGCCGGGTTCCCACTACCGCTAAACATTTTTCAAATAAATTATCATCAAATGCACCTTTATAAAAAATACTTTCTACTGTCGGCTTAATTCTCTTTAATCTTCCCGGAAAATTACCTTTACCATTTTTAACAACTTTGACTTTATAATTCATCCAATATATCAATTATATCAATCTTTATTTCTAAAAAACTGACTTATCCACAAAAAAGTGGGGGTTCCCGACACCCCCACGTTG
>CAZXDO010000032.1:0-10901 GCA_964639325.1 uncultured Candidatus Saccharibacteria bacterium | reverse complement strand
TTGGAGTAACCGTCTAGGCGGAATTGTTTTAGGTCGTATTGAAAAATAATCTTGTCTCGATATTTTTCGTTAATGGCAGGATTAGATAAATCAATTGTAGCCGTAAATTCTAATAAAATGTTTTTAGTATTGGCCTGAAAAATTCGCTCGACTGTTCCTTCCCAACTGTGGACCTCTTCTTGCTCTGTTTTATTAAGCTTTGATTTGGTTAGAGTGTTGACATGGTGGGCCTCGTCGGAAATTAAAACGACTTCTTTTTCGTCAAAATCTTCATAAGTTAGAGCGTTTTCTTTAGGGTAATTCAGTCTGGTATGTAGGCCCTGAATAGTGGTAAAGACAATGTTAATATCGTCAGGGCTGGCCGCTTCAAAGTTATCAACCTCTTGTATTTTTACTTCTTTTTCACCAAACTTTATTTTTTTAGCAAATAAATATTTACTGGAGATTTTGTTTAAAAAATTGTCTCGAGTTTTTTCGATAATGTTGGTGCTATTAACAAAAAAGATAAAGTTGCGATAGCCTTTTTGATAGAGTTGCAAAATATTAGCGGCCATAATTAGGGTTTTACCGGAACCGGTAGCCATGTGGAAAAGCAGTTGGGCCGGATGAACCCGTTTTTGGTACTCGCTAAAGTAAAAATCAAATCTTCCCAGGGCTTCTTTTTGGTATTCTCGTAATTCAAATTTTGGATTTAAATTTTGGGCTATTTGGTCATCAAGACGAGAGGTGAAATAATCTTGGCCGAAGGATTCTTTTATTGAGTCGAAAGCTTGGTAAAGCATAGGAGTTATTTTAGGTGCTTTTTAAATCTTTCTTTAATTTTGCTAGTCAAGTTGGTGATTTCTTGATGAAACATATCTTTTTCATCAAATCTCCCATATAAATCTTTCCTTAGCTCTTTTGTTATTTCAATTTCATTTTTTGAGGGGTCATCATTTTGTTCTATCCCTTGTAAAAGAATAAAACTTCCATGAAGGGCGTTGACCTTCTTAATAAGATCTTTTATTTCTTTGGTTTCTTCTTCTCCAAATACTACTTCGGCTTCTAACTTGCTGATTTCTAGTTTTTGTTTTATGCGATTAAGCCTGTCGAGTCGCTTGTTATATGTTTCAAAGACCGATTTTTTTGTTGTTCTAGCCATATATGGTGTTCGGGTATGTTTTAATGTATCTCTTAATCTGAATGTTTTAAAAAGAACATCTTTTGCAACTTTATATTTTGTTGTTCCCTTCAGTTGCTCTTTCCAGGTTCTTAGGCCTAGGCAGGCTATAATAACGCCGATAACAGTGGCTGTTATGGTAACTATCTCTTTTGTAGTAGATAACACTTTGAAAACAGTTAGAAATTATGAAAACTGCCTATATGGACCTCTGATCCTATATCCAAAACTTTCTGGTATTCTTTATATTCGTCTCTTAGTTCTGCGATAAGCTCAGAAAAAGTTTTTATAACAACGTCTTTTGAGAGGGTAAAAGTAGAACCCTTTTCATATCCATAAATAAAGCAATAAATGTTTTGAACACTTGGCTTGTGTTTTTGGATTAATGACTTATATTCTAATACTTGCCCAACATGTTTAGCTTTTAATCTTATTCCTGGTGCTTTTAATTCTATTAAAATGACATCTTTCGAATAAGGGATCGTTCTAGCGATTAAATCAGGACGTTTTTTTATTTCAGAAGTATTTTTAACATTTATTTTTAGAAACTCTGATAACGCCCTATCGCTTGATACTATTTCAAAACTCCGTCCGAGTAACCAGGTGTGATTTTCAAAGATGCGGTGCACTTGTGACTCTTTGTTTCTTGGGTTAATTGTGATTTTCTCGAGGAGATCAATTATTTTGAGCTTCTGATAGACGAGGGCAGTCATCATAGAGACTTGATTTAGTCTTAGGTCATCCAAAAGTGCGCTAAACCTATTTAAGTCCTCTGCGCTTGTTTCTGAAATTTTTTTGAAAATTAAATCAATTTTTTCTGTTTTAACTTCGTATATTTTTATAGCAATTCTATCTAAATATTCAAGGCTAGCATCGCTTAAGTTTAAGATGTTGGGATTTTCTAATATTTTTTCAAAAAATTCTGGGTTTTCACCAATAAGCTTATTTAAGCTCTTTATGTCTGCAACCTGTATTGTTCTTGTCCATCCCGTAGTATTTGACAATTCTCCATCAATTAATTTTTTTAAATTTTGCCAATCGCGAAAAAGAAGATTAAAGCGTTGATCTTTGTTTTTTGTTTTTCCGGAGAAAATTTTTTCAAAAATAATATAGTTTTTTTCGGGTTTATCTTTCCAGCCTATAACAGCGAACTTGACTCTTCCACCGGGCCACTGTCTTGTGTCGGCTTTTAGCTGTTTGGGTCTATTTTCTACCATAAAATTCTTTGTTTATTTTTTTATTTTCTTTATCTATCCCATATCCCCCATCATTTATCTCGCTGTAATTAATATAAAGATGGTTTTGATCAAGGGTTTCAAAGAGAAATCGTTTTTGGTTTGCAAGAGATAGACTAGAAAATTCTTTAACACTATTATCGAATGTAGCAATGTCAACCTTGTAACTTAAGTGAGCTTTCTCTTTTAATATTTTCCAAATTTTCTCTAGTTCTTTGCCTGTCTTGGCCTTTTTAATTTGTTCAACAAAAGCTTCGTTCCATTGTGCAAGTTCCAGATACACATAGTCTCCACCACCACGCCAACCAACATCCTCACTTATACCGCTTTGGTCGCCCCTAATGGCTTTAGCTACTCTTTTTCTTAAAATATCCATTTGTCTTGGAATTTGCTCAATCATCACAGATTGTCTATTCATTTTTTGAGCAACCGCCCCAGTAGTTCCGCTACCAGCAAAAAAATCTAACACTACATCACCTTCGCTAGAGGAGGCCTGAATAATTCTTCTCAACAAGGGTTCGGGTTTTTGGGTATGAAAGCCTGTAATTTCAGGAGAATTAACTATAGTTTGAAAACTTGCTATATCAGTCCATACATCTGTTATTGGAATTCCTTTTGCCTCGTCTAAATACAATCTTCGCTCTTTTGTTATAGTTTTATATTTTTTCCCCTGCTTGTCGATTTTAGAAAACCTACTTAACTGCTCATCACCGTAAGGCAAATATTCTTTATTAAAAAATACCTCTCCAGATTTTGAATAATAAAGCAGTGTATCGTGAGCACGAACATAATTATTTACTAAGCTTTTATATCCAGCAGCACCGCTTAGATACCAAATAATTTCCCTCTGAAAATTTTCACCCCCGAAAACTTCATCCATTAAAACTTTAAAGTAATGAACTTCGTTATAATCTAGCTGAATGTATATGGAGCCATCTTTTGCAAGCAATTCCTTTGCTACTTCCAGTCTATTTTTCATAAAGGTTAACCAGGAAGAATGGTTAAAGCGGTCGTTATAACCGAATGAATCGTTGCCGGTGTTGTATGGTGGGTCAATGTAAATTAATTTTACTTTGCCGGCGAATCTTTCCTTGAGGGAGTGAAGGGCTAATAAGTTGTTGCCCTTGATAATTAGATTGTCTTTTATATTTCCCTTTTTATCAGTTTTGAATTTATCAAATTCGTGTTTGCCATTTTTATCAATTCTTTTGGCGTTGGTAAAAACTTTTGGTTCAAGTAGGCGGCTAATTTCATCTGGGGCTAAAGTTTGGTTCCAAAAAATTTCCTCTCTTTTGGCTTCTTCTTTGGTTTGCCCACCTTCTAAGACACAGTCTTTATAAGGCCAAGAAAGCACTACTTCTTTTTTTTCGCTAATATATTCGTCGTTTTCGGTTAGACCGATTTTGTTTTTAAAGGCGGTGTAACTGTCTGGCAGAAACTGCTTGTTGGAGATGAATTTAATGAATTTGTCTTTGTCGAAAATTGTGGTTTTGCCAACTTGGGTGAAAAATGTTTTTTTGATTTTTGAGTGGGATAAAATAAGTTCAAGAAGGTCTTTGTCTAGGGCTATTGCTAGTTCAATAATTTTGTTTTTTAGCAATTCGCCGTCACTAACCAAACGTTCATCTTTTTGAAGAAGAGATTTTAGTTCATCAAGCAGGTTTTTTGCCATTTTTCTACCTAAATTTTCAGTGCTTCTATTTTACCATTAATTTTAATTCTTGAGTCAAGTTTTGTGTTTCCTTCGGTTTGCTCTATTCTAACAGACGTTTAAATTTCTGTCTAGGTGGCCAGGTGGTTATGTTTTTTTCAAGAATTCTCCTTTCCGAAGTGTTGCAAGAGAGTTAACAAAAATTAAGCACCAGTAAAGCCCATCTTGTACAATTAAGAGGATGAAGGTGCAGGAAATTAAGGCTTCCTCGATAATTACCAAATCTAATTTGCCGGATGCGGATTATGTGATTAATCCCTATACCGGCTGTATGCATTCCTGTCTCTATTGTTACGCCCGGTTTATGAAAAAGTTTACCGGCCATACGGAGCCGTGGGGCGAGTTTATTGATGTTAAAGTAAATGCCGCCGACTTAATCCCGACTGAGACGGATAAATATCAAGGAAAGTTTGTTTTTCTCTCTTCGGTAACGGATCCCTACTTACCCCTAGAGAAGAAGTATCGCTTGACTAGAAAAATATTGAAAAAATTAATCTTTTTACAACCGAACTTGGGTATTCAGACCAAATCGGATTTGATTTTGCGGGACATTGATTTGTTAAAACAGTTTGACAATTGTGAAGCCGGTTTTACGATTACTACTTTGAATGATAATTTACGCCAAGAGATTGAGCCTCTCGCCTCCCCTATTGGCGCTAGAATAAAAGCGTTGAAGAAATTAAAAGAAGCCGGGATTAAAACCTATGTTTTTATTGGCCCGATACTGCCATTTTTAACCGATTGGAAAGAAATAGTAGCGGCCACAAGACAGTTTTGTGATTTGTATATGTTTGAAAATTTAAATATTTCCGGTCGGGTGTGGAATTCAATTAAAAAATGGCTGGTTGAAAAACATCCGGCACTGCGGAGGGAGTATGAGGAAATTTACTTTTCCAAGAGTGATTATTGGGATAAAGTTGAGGAGGAAATAGAGCAATTTTGTGAAAAGGAGGGACTAGATTATAAAATTTATTTTCACCATGGCTCAAGGTAATGAGCAGCTTTTACCCCGGCTCTTGATATAATTAGCATGTTTAATAAATGATTTTTTGCTTGGGCACTATAAGTAAATATTAGCCTATTTTTATGTTTTTGTATATTTTGTTTCTTTACGCCCTCAAGGATTCTCCTTCCCGAAAATTTCTGTCTAGGCGCTAAATGGTTAAGTATTTTAAAGTTTTTTTGAGAAAACTTTTTTGTGAGAATGTAAGATGTGGCTTTTTAATTATTCCAATAATTTTCTGGATAGTGAATGGTAAAATAGAGATGATGAGTAATAAAATAATTAAACCAAGGGTGAGGTTGGTAATTATTAATAGTAATAAGATTTTACTTTCTTATGTAAAAGATGAAAAGTTTTATTTTTATATTGGCGGAAAGCTTGAATATGGGGAGACTCTCCTTCAAGGATGCCAAAGGGAAATAAAAGAAGAATGCGGCAGTGATGTTGACTTCACTTTTAAAAAGATTCTTTATATTCGGGATTTTATTCTTCCAGAGGAAAACGAACACAGTTTGGAAATATTTATTTTAGGAAGTATTAATAAATTCGAGGAGATAGATGGGGTTAGGGACAAAGAGTTTGATGGCAATCATTGGCAAACATGGGTGGACATGGATCGATTAACAAAAATTAATATTAAACCAGAAAGTCTTACCGGTCAATTGATTTCAGATTGGCAAAACAACTTTTTCGGAGAAGCAAGATATTTAGGCGAAATAAAATAGAACCCCCTTCTGCCTTTGACTGGAAGTGCCCCCTGCGACCCGATCCACAGCTTAGAGTTATAGTATTAATTATAGTGATATAATAGTGCCATGAAAGAGAGACTGTTAAGTTTAGAAAGGGAAGCCTATTCGGGGTTTCAATGTAGTATTTATATGGGGGGTCACTCTGTTAATGTTTATAGTAAGGTAGATATTTTTCTTCCCAGCCTCATGGAGGGTACGGCCGATTATATTTCTAGTTTTCCTGGTTGGAAAGTAGAGCAAGAACAAAGCAATTCTTGTTACTCAATAGTATATTTGCCTGGCTCCGAGCCAGAAATTCAATACATTAAAGAAAGAAACGTTGTTTTGGCGATGGGGGAACTGGAGGATTATAAAAGTGGTCAAGCATTGGCTTATCTTGGGTTTTGGCTAATGGAATTACAGAGGCAGTCGGATTCTATGTTTACTATTCACTCCTCGGCGTTGGCGCTTGAGGAAAATGGAGTCTTGTTAATGGGTCATGAAGGAGCAGGAAAAACTTCTATATTACTTGGAATGATAAAGGAATATGGTGGCGAAGTAATATCTAACGATTTAACAGTTGTGAAACATAACTCCGATGAAGGTAATATGGTGTTGGTGGATGGAACAAAAAAATACGCTTAAGACACTCCTCTGTCGCAACAAGGCTTCCTGATCTCTCGGGTATGTTCACTGATAGTAATGGTTCTCCTTGGGAAACAAAATTGACCATGGACCCCCTAGCCTTAGGGCTGAAACAAGCTGATAGCCCTAGACAGCTTAAGGCAGCCTTTGCGGTTCACTTAGATAGTAATGGAAATTTTCCTCTTTCAGAATATAGGGAAAACGGAATCAGCATCCGCTATAAGTTATATGAAGATATGTCTAGAATTATACGAGGCAATGCTATAAGCCTGTTTGGCGCTGATAACAGAATCCTTGGATATACCCCCTCTTTGGATAGTCCGGAAATTCACAAAAGAAGGGTTGAGGCAATAGAATATTTAGTGGAAGACTTGGGGGTCTGGTATATATCTGGCGGAAATCTTAAAGAAATTTGCCAGGCGATTTCTAAAAAGGTATAACAAATTATTTTTTTTGAGCAACAATTAAAATATTTTTTGCCGGAATTTCTATATCGGGCCTGATTGATATTATTTTTTCTTTTATTTCCCTTTTTGCAAACTTATTTCGCTTAATTTTAATTATCTTTATTTCTTCTTGTTGTAATAACTGTTTGAATTCATTAATTGTAAAATATTGGTAAAGTTCTTCTGATTCTTTTTCCCAATAAGTTTTATCTAAATATCTTGATTTTGTTAAAAAAGCTGCGAGGGAGGCTGTTTCTGTGAGGATGCTCTGATGAGACAGTCTTTGGAATTCAATGGACTTAGCCTTATATTCTTGAGAGAACTTAATAAATTTGTTAAAAATAGCTTTTGTTTTGAAACTAATGACTATCTTTTTGGTAGCAGCAGGCGGTTTAACTCCATCTAGGATGATTAGGTATCCCCCTTTATTAAGGATGTCAATTACTTGATCTAGCGATTTTTTTATTTTTCTTTTTGTTGATGTATAATTTTTTGTTTTTTTTACGGTATCTGAAAAAATTTCATGTAGCACGTTTGAAAGAATAATAATATCGTATTGTTTTACTAGGGGGAGATCTTCCAGTAAGTTCCCCTTAATAAAGGTTATCTGTGGGTAGTTTTTTACCCCTCTTTTTAAGGCATCATTATAAGTGTCAAGACCGACTAGCCTAAGCCTATTTTTTAGATCTTTGGGCAGATTGTTGTATAATCTATTGATCAATGAACCGCTAAAGCAACCGATATCAAGAATACTAACAATACCACCATTCTTACCTATTTTTTTTATTATCTTTCCTGTTTCTTCAATCGCGGGGTTTCCACTTAGTCCTCTGTCTAGCTTATTTACTAAATAGTTGTAGTAGTTTTTATCCATTATTTTCTATTCGGGTTAACAATGAGGGACCATTGCCGTATATACAGTAACTATTTTTCTTATCGGGATGTTTTTCTCGAAATATTTCCCTTTCATAGTTTGCTCCTGGACAACCTTTCATGTATTTTGGGCATTCTTTGCAAAAAGTGATTAATTCTGAAGCTCTTTTTCTAAATTTTTCTAGCTTTTTACTGTGCTGCCAGACATAAAAAATCTTGTCGTTTTTTATATTACCAACACTCATAGCATCGTCTATATATGGTAAATAGCCCCCCGGCCAAAGTTTGCCGTCGCTGGTGATATTAAAGCGAGTTGCTCCGTCAGGAGCGCACATGATTAGCCCGAACTTTTCGTGATCTTTGACTCTAGTGGAATTTTCAATCATAGGCTGTTCTGGATAAATAATATTCAATTGTGAATATTTGTTTTGAAGCTTTTTAATTTTTTTTGATATAACATGGATTTCTTCAAGCGCTAGAGACTCGCTTTTCTCTAGCGCTTGGCCTCTACCAAAAAACCTAACGGCGAAGAAGTTTATTTCTTTGGTGTATTTTAATGCCATGTTAATCATATAATCTATATCGTTTATAGAATCTTTTGTCAGAAGCACATTAACTCTGGTTATCACGCTTCTCTTATGAAGTTCTCTTAAGGTTTTTACAGTGGTATCAAAAGTATTTTTGCCACGATTATTTTCGTGATGGGGTTTCCTACCGTCTATGCTAAGAGTAACCTGTTCTAAATCTAAGCTGGCAAGTTTATCCCAATAGTCGCTTCCGGAATAAACTCCATTTGTATTACAGGAAACAGAGAAGCCCAAATCTTTTGCTTTTTTAAAGATTTGATACCAATCTGGACGAATTAGAGGCTCTCCTCCGGTGAAACGAACATCGACAATATTCGCTTTTTTTAAGTCTTCTAAGCTTTTGACTACCTCTTTTGTTGTTAGCTCATTGGGTCGGGGTGTTCCAGAATCGTTGAAACAATATTTACAATGAAGATTGCAACCCAAAGTTAATTCATAATATATTCTGATTGGCGAATAAAGAAGATCGTTACGAATTTGCTTTTCTTTAATTCGCAGATAATCATAATCCTTCTTGTTTGTTTTTCTTTTCTTGAGAAAATTATTCCAGTCATTTTTTAAGATAAACTTATGCTTTAGCGTCTTTTTGTCGTAAAAAGTAAAACCGAAACACTCTTCTCTAACCACAAACCTCTTTTTGATCATTTTTTCATCTGGGGTTTTGATAAGTTTCGCTTTTTGTCATTCTTATGGCGTCTTCATAAGAACCCGTGGTAATTATTTGATAGTTGTTACTTTCTAATTCTTGGATGATGTTTGCTCCTTCATTAGTGTCTGTAAATAATGAAAAAGATAGCCGACCGTCCCCGTTTCTGAAAATTATTGCTGTTTCTGCACAAATATTTCTTTCTTTCATCTAGATATTTTGAACAAACCTATTAATACTTTTAATTTTTACTGTATAGGCTAGAACAATCTAAATCCTTAAGCCGGTTTTTGACTTTTCTTCGGCTGACTCTATTCTAACAGAGGTTTATTTTTCTGTCTAGATGGCCAGGTGGTCGAATTATCCTTTAAGGATTCTCCTTTCCGAAGCGGTGAAAAATTTTGTGAAAAAATTGGTACCCAGTTACGGAAATACTATATAGTATTTCCGTAGCACTGTGATGGGCCGAAGTTAATCTAAAACAGGGTGGGGTTTGTTCTGGGTCTAAATTCAGAAGGCTCAAGATCAAATAAGGTGACTAGGGCAGAATGGTCACTTAATTTCATTTTTCTGGGCACAGAAAGATAGTAACTTTTATGTAATGAAGAAAGCAACTTTTTTGAAGTGAAACAGTGATCGTATCGATACCCGTCTCCTGCGCGCCCGATCCAACTATAGGCCCTAGCGTTAGGGCTTAAATGCCGGAAAGCATCTTTAAATTTACTGTTTAGATTTTTGTAAAAGTCATATTCCCATTTTTGGAAAAAAGGATAACGGGGAATATGGTCGGGTTCTAAGATATTTAGATCGCCACAGAAAATTGTTTTTGAATTGGTTGTCTCTTTTTTGAAGATATCGGTGAGGTTTTCTAAAAAGCGCCTTTTTTATTTATTTTTTCCTGTTCTGAATTACGAGAAGGGACATAAACGCCAATTATTTCTAGTAATCCTGCTGAAAGTTTTAATTTGACAGACGCCACCCTAGAGCGAAGATGGGTGATTTTATTCGAGAAATTACTAGTTTTTAATGAATATTTGCTGATAATCATAGTGCCATATTCATTGTTTTTGGGTTTTGGGAAGAAGACATCATAATTTCTTTCTTTAAAATATTTTTCTATAAACAGGCAACCATTACTGTTTTTTGTTTCGGTTAGGACAAAAACATGCTCCGGGCGTTTATCAAGCCAAGCTGCTTGTCTTTTGGCTCTCTTTTCCGAAGGATTGCCAATATTCCAGCAGAAAAGAGAAAATTTAGCTAAAGGATTTGGTTTCATGATCTACTTAACTGTAGAAAATTTCGGTAATTTTTTCAACTATTTTTCTGAAAATAGTTTATACCTAGCTACTGAAATACTCTAGAGTATTTCAGCGAAAGCCTTTTTTTCTGTTTTAACATGGTAGATATATGAAAAGGATCAGATACATATTCGACATTGACCCCTAATGAAAGGAGGAGTTGGTTCACCGACTACAGGTCATGATATATTCTTCTTGCTCGGTGGTAAGGGGGTGAGAAGAATGATTGCTCATTTGAAAAGATTTAATAGCTCCTCAGTAGCTCAAGAAAGAAACCGGATCATTGACTACTATGAAAGGTATGGTGAGAAGGCCGCCCAAGACGCCTTTGGGGTAAACCGGAAGTTAATCTATGTTTGGCGCCAGAAGATTAGCCGACAGGGCTTATCCGGTCTTGTTCCCCAATCAACTAGACCAAGAAAGACTAATCATATGAGAGTCCACCCTTTGGTTTTAGCCGGCATTAAGAGTTTAAGAGAAAAACATTATCGCTTGGGGAAAAGAAAGATTAAACCCCTACTAGACGAGTACTGTCAAAAGAATGACCTGCCAATCTATTCTCAAGCCAAG
>CAZXDO010000031.1:0-6820 GCA_964639325.1 uncultured Candidatus Saccharibacteria bacterium | reverse complement strand
TTTATTGGTTAATTGAATTTGTTCGTTTATATCAAGGACAATATCGTAAATCCTTAATAAATTGATGTAATCAAGGTTGGCAAGCTCTGTTTTTTGCTTCATCAAGTAGTTTTCATACCAATCGTCAAAGCTGTCTAAAATATTAATTAAAAAATAGATTTTTTCGCCGTATAACATATCTTCGGTTTGTTTTAAAACCGGCTTTAATTTTGTCGGTATATCTTTGACATTAATGACTTTTTCGTCGTCTTGGAGTTTTAGAAGGATGTTGTGGAGTTCGTTTGGGTCAATTTTAGTTAATCGGTTGTTTTCTGTTAAATATAAATGGGTGTAATACTTTTTTCGGGTTGCCTTTTGGGCTTCTCTTAACGCACTAATAATAATAGATAGTTTTTCATCGTATGTCATAAGTCATTACATCTTTAACCTTACTTATCATATTTTATCAGGTTGCGGTAAAATATGAGCAGTTAACCTTATGAAAAAAGTTTTAAGAGTCTGGACCGAGAGAGAAGGGTATTCTGTAGATGAAAACACTACTTTTGAGGTTGCCTCTCAAGTAAAAGCGGTCATAAAAAAATTAGATAAGCCATATGAGGCTATAAAGTTTAGTCTTGAGAGAATTATTACTCTTAAGGAATACCAAAACGGTTTTATTGATAAGTATCGTAGTGAGCTTAAAGATTTACTCACTCGTTTTTTACAAATGTATGCAATTAAGAACGAGTTGGAGCTTGTGATTGGATCCGATGAGATACATAGCAACGAGCAAGAATTATCTAAGCTATTTGGCTCATACTGCGAGAAGCATAAATTTAGAAATTTAGAGAAACCTTCAGCTAGTGTTGCCCCGTCCGTATTGAAGAAGATGGAAGCACAAAAATTGGTTAATTTGTCGAAACAACAATCTTTAGATTTTACTATTATCTCTGCTATTGACTGGTATAACACGGGTAAGATACAACGACACTCTACTAATACTTTCCTTCATTTTTTTATTCCCTTAGAGTTGCTTTCGCAGAAATTTGTCAGTGGGACTAGCTGGAAGAAAGAAAATAAAGAAAAATATGAAGAAATTATTTCATTTCTTAATAACAAATTAAAAGATAAAAAGTTTAAGCATAAACTTGTTGGCCTTGAATCATTTCTACCTCGTTTTGTATTTAGGGAACAAGTAGAAAGATATTTTACAAGCCTGTTTACCAAAGAGGAGCTTGATGGTTTTTGGGAAGACGATAGTGACGTTACATTCAACGGAAAACACGCCTGGAAACAATATAAGCTAATTAGCCGTCAAAAAGGAGGTAGAGAAAAAGTTAAACCCTTTAGGGTGCTTAAGCATTTATACGATATTAGAAATGATATTGTTCATAACGGTCTTAAGCGAGTAGCGTCAAAAGATATTTTTATTTTAGAGAATATTCTTCGCAGGGTTCTTAAGAAGGAGTTAATTAAAATTAATTAGTTTAGCTGTGGGGCTAAGAAGTGTTTAGTAAAAAACCTATGATAGTTACTTTTGGACTTGGTTCCATTAGAAAGCCAGCCTTGAAGATAACTGATAAAAAAGATGTGGTAATAAGGCTTTTGCCTTATGGCGATGAACACATGACAATACACCAGAAACCCGACGGCTCTTTGCTAAGAACTCATCATAGCATAAATAAGCCTAAATCAATCTGGGACAGAAAAAGAGTTCAAGTAGCACGGGCGTTAGGTTATAAAGACCCTGAAAGACATGGTAAGTATATAATCCAAACGCATCTTGTAAAGTTAGAAAATGGGGGAGGTTACCACCTCGTAGGGCGATATATGGATTTAGAGAAATATCAGCCGAAACAAAAATACCTTAGAAATACTGACAAAGTTGTTATGGTGTTAGTCCTTAAGTTTATGATGCGTCTATTTCTGTCAACCAAGGATAATCCTCGGAAAAGTGAGCATCGTATTCTCACGTCCCTAGGCGATATTTGTATTGAGGCTGAAGGAAGAATATAGAAATTGAATATCACTTACCGTAAAATTAAGCTCTAACTTTTTGTTGCAGAACAAGTCCTTTAGGGGGAGCAAGTTATTGCTTAATATAGCCAAGTATACCGAAGGTCTGAAGCTAACAGACCCCTGGGGTTGGGGGCTAACACGTTTTGTGATAATATTTACTTATGTCCGAGTCTAGTTTGGGCGAGAGCCAACCACGGGAAATGTTGGGCAAATCTCTTTTTCCTCGTGAGAATCGCGGATTCCCCTTCTCGGAGGATAGTAGCCAGCCCCAAAGAACCCAACGCGTAGAAGATTCTATTCATGGTCGGTCGGTTTCTTTTCCTGAGAGCGGGTCGGCAATTTGGGCCGATGAGTTTGGCAATGTAATGCTGGAAAGAAACGTTAAGGGCTTTCCTCACAAGGCCCCCTATTTGCAATTAGATCACAATTATTCTGAGGGATTCCGTGTTAATGGTTTGATGAGTAGCTCATATTTACCCAGGGTTCGAAAAGCCTCTAGTTATATGCGTTCCCATGGTTTACCGACAGAGAGGATTATTCACGCTAGAGAGATAAAAATAGTTCCTTCCATGGGAAAATATATTTCTGTTGAAGAGTGGAAGGAGAGCGCTGTGGTAAATTGGCCAGAAGAGTTCCGACAGCGAGAAAAAGAGAGCCCTGGGTTTTTAAGAAGCGTAGAAGCACGACTCAGGGAGGAAACCTTTGTTGTGGTTGAAAGAGATCTTCCCCTAGGAGAAAGACTTCAAGATCTAAGGAGTTTAACACCGGAAACCGCCCCAGATTTTTTTAGGAAAGTGTTTCTTTATTATAATCAAGCTATAAGCAGAGAAGCTCGACGATCTCCAGGGATAGAATTGTCGGCAGAAAGCGCTGACGATCAAGAAAAATATCTAGAAGAAATTCTTCCCAGAAGAATGGGGGGATATTTGGCTAAATTTCACTCTCTTGGTTTGTATCACCATTATCCCACTGGCCACAACTGGACTATGGCTGGCTGTTTAGTTGATTTAGATAGTGTTGGCGGTTCAGCCATTTTTAAAGAAGACCCCCCCTTAACACGAGAGGCTATTGGGGATGATATAGGGACAACCTTGAGTTACATTTGTGATACTATTGGCAGAGCTCTTGTTCGGCTTTTCCCAGAGAGAAAAGGACCCTTTGCTGATGATGTTAATTTTGTTACCGGCTATTTAGAGGAACACAGCAGGAGTAATCATCTGCTTGCCCGGTTACTGGGGAAAAATAGAAACATTAGGGCGATTTTTGAAGAAATTGAAGTTAGAGACCCCTTTTTGGGGGTATTTATGGCCAGCGGCCGAGATATTTTAGCAGAAGCCCAAAAAGAGCTTGCTAAAAAATAAAACAGACATTTTGTGTTTTCTTGTTCTTCATACCACCCCCCCCAAACTAATTATAATGCCCTCACTTGCAAATATATACTTTCTCCTCTAGGGAGATACTCCTTTAATCACTCTTTTATTCGAGTATCGTCCGGGCGCGGGAGCAGTAAACCACGTGGGGATAAGCTATATGGGATTCATCCTTTTAAATTTACTGCCGTATACCCGATGCGGTACACGGAAATCTTACCAGAGGTCTGAAATTAACAGACCCCAGGGGTCGAAACTATTTTATAAATATTACTTATAAAATAGTTTTATTATGTTTTCAAGAGTATCAATATCTATTGGGTTCAAATAGTAGCCCCTATGTCTCATTTCTTCAGCGTATCTTTTGCCCTGGGTCTTAAAAAATTTTCCTAGTTTTATTTGACCAGCTCGTATTCTGTAATTGGTAAAATCTTTAAAAATTTCTGCAAGCCTTTGGTGATCTTCTTGACCCAACCTTAAAGATTGTTCTTTTTCGGATTGAAGCGAAGAAATTATTATATCAATTTTCCAGTTAATACGAGCGTATTCTTTTCGGATTATTTCGAGCTGATCCGGCGTAATATCACCACTGTATGTCATTAGGGCAAGTGGTAAGTACCTGGCAATAAAGCCTAAACCAATATTTTTAGCTTCTTCAAGAGAAGTATTTGGTATTTTGGGAAGTAATAAATAATTGTGGTGGAAACCACTTGTTAGTATAGAAGTATAAGGAATGGCGTTTGTTGCTACAATTGCGCCTTGGGCTAACGTCAATTCAGATAGTTCATACTTTTCTGCAACTAGTTGCGGCATGAGCGCGACACCTATTTTCGGATCTAAAACATATCCTTCTAGACCAATCGAATCTAGAGGTAGCCCATATTCCCTTATCCTTGAAATCATCATTCTTGGCGGCAATTGATAAAAAAGACCACGAACATGTTCAGTGTTTCTAGGATGGATAATCCTATCCCTTATTAAAGATTCTCTGTCTTTTGGGATGTCTACTATTAAAACATTCCTTTTTTCTGAATGAAAAGAATCACTTTCGCATATAGTGCAAGAATTTACTCTAATATTGTCAACTGATTGCATGTAGCCGCAAGTATCACAAATGTTTACACCCACCGAATCTATATAAATGGCACCAGTAGATAAAAGTTGCTCTATTTTTTGTTCAAGCCAGGTTTTTGTACTATCGTCGTCATCTCTAATTACATCTCTTCCTTTGCTCGGGATTCCCAGTTCTTCTAATATCTTATATTTGTCAACCAACAGCGAATAGGAAAAGGCTTTTCTAGACTTATATCTGTTTTGCTGGGACATAAAGGCCTTGTCCATTCTCATTCCTACACAATTCCATAAATCTACTCTGGGCATTAGCTTTCCAGATTCGTATTCAATTATTCTGTTTATATTTTCAGCCACGAGCATGGGGATAAAACGATGGATAACTCTTTCATTTATGGTATCAAGGTTCTCGGCCGCTGACGCAGTAATAATTTTTCGTTCAGATTCTATCATTTTATCAGAATAAAAGTATAACATAAAGCCCTATAATTGTTTAAATTTATATTGTTTTTACAAAACTAGTCATATATCGTACAATACGATCTAATATCAATTTAATATTGATTAAAGGATTTTTATGAAAAAAGACAAAAAAATTTGCATAAACCAGAATGAAGACGGCAAGTTTTATATGCCCGATTCTGAAGTCAATATCCAAAAAAGGTACCAAGCCCCAATCGATGACGTTTTAAACTTTTTTAAAAAATTAAACAATAAAAATATATATAGTATTTATTTAAGGGGCTCTATTGTCTTTGGGTTGGGAATAAAAAACATTTCTGACATAGACTTTTTTATAGTAACCTTAAGGCCCCTGGTCGACTTTGACAGGTTAACAATAAAAAGACACATGGATAAGCTGAATAAGAAATATCCATTTATAACTAAATTTGACATTGGATATTTTACATTAGATCAAATATTGACAATGAAAGAAAATGTTTTAATCAAATTAACCTCGCTGTGCTTATATGGTAAAGACATCAAAAGTAAGATAAAAGATCCTAAGCCCGGTAAAGATGTCGCTATTTCCCTATCGCATTTGGAAGAAGAGATATTTAAAACCAGAAATGAAATTAGAGCTGGACTATATGACAAAACAAATACAAAGGCAATGTGCGTATGGATAATGAAACGCATTGTTAGATCTGGTTTAGAACTTGTGTCGGAAAGGGAAAAGTGTTTCACCCGAGATTTAGGTTTGTGTTATGAGAAATTTTCAAAATATTACCCGGACAAAAAAGATGATATGCATAAGGTGCTAACTCTGGCCCTAGAACCAACAAATAATTCCAAGGTAATAGAAAAAGTATTTAACAATTTAGGAAAATGGCTAGTGTTAGAGGGCAAAAACTTAGGGTTAACCTCTATTAGTTGTAATGACATAAACAAAATTGTGGTCGAGAAGACTATATCTCTTTTTGGCAAAAACAGAATTATTTGTTTATTGCGCTATGGTCCCAAAATAAGATTTGATGGTACCCCCCCCACGGATTTTGATTTTTTATTGTTGCTTGATAAATACCAAAGCAAAGATTATTTATTGTTGTCTTTTTTGAAAAAATTAAATTTACCCATAGAGGTTTTTGTCGATTATAAGGATCAAATTCTTTTGAGGGGAATTAAAAATTATCAGAGAGGTCGTCACGGATCATATTTTTTCAAAATTCTCGCTTCGGCAGACACTTTACTAGGTAGAAATTTTTATAAAGAAAGCGAAGGAAAATCGGATAAAAACAAAATTAAATCAGATTTACTATATAGAATTGAAGAATATTTTTATAGAATACAAAAATCTGTGTTAAATGAACAAAATTTTAATAAAAAAGATATAGAAAAATATTTAGGCAGAATTGTAACGGATTTACTTTTGGTAACTGATAATATTCAATTTTCAGATATGCATAAGTATCACTACACAAGAGTGATGTATGACATGTTAGATAGTTCTAATATCGTGAACCACGATGCGGCCGAATTAATAGCTGAATTTCGATCTCGGCCAGAAGTCGACATTGATCTTTTGGGTAAGCTTGTCGGGCCATTATACGAACAATATTTAGAAATAAGCAAAAAAATACGATTATGATGACAATGAAATCATCTCGAGATAAGGATTTGTATTTTACCTATACCTTATCGGAGTCAAGTTTTTCTTATGGAGCAGTAATAATTCTTGATGGATTGCCAAGTAGGCCAGCCAGCAAAGATCAGTTAATAAAAAAGTTGTCCGGACATGGCCTTGATGTTTTTTTTCCAAGATATGAAGGGACTTGGGAGTCGAGGGGAGAATTTTTGAAAAGACCCCCAAGCCAAGGTATTATTGAATTTATAGAAGCGTTACGAAAGGGTGTTTATTTGAATGATAAAAAGTATTTTGC
>CAZXDO010000030.1:0-5632 GCA_964639325.1 uncultured Candidatus Saccharibacteria bacterium | reverse complement strand
TTTTTTTAAAAAAGATAATTTTGCTTTTGAAATTCTTACCCAACAAGAAACAATTTTCCTGCCATAGCTTGCTTTTAATAATTGGCTATTTTTATGTAAAAAACTAACTAAATCCATTCGCGAAATAGGTACTTTAACAATTAATTCAAGAAAATTTTTAGAGAGATGCTGGTGGATCTCTTCTTTTAACCTATCTACACCCTCGCCGGTTGATGCTGAAATAAAAATAATTTCCGGATAACTCCCTTTCATTTTTTCTAGAGTTACTTGATCTAGGCTATCTATCTTGTTAAAAACAATAATTTTTTCTTTTTTGTTAAGATCAAGGTCAGTTAAGACTTGATCCACAGATCTTCTTATTTGGCTTATATTAAACGCACTTGCATCAATCAAATGAAGCAAAAGGTCTGAATAATTTAACTCCTCTAAAGTGGCTTTAAAAGCATCGATTAAATTCGGCGGTAACTTGTGAATAAAACCAACAGTATCAGAAATAATAATATCTATTCCTTCCTTAATTTTAACTTTTCTGGTTACTGTATCTAAGGTAGTAAAAAGATTAGACGAAGTTTTTTGTTGATTCTTGGTTAAAAGGTTAAACAGGGTAGTTTTTCCGGCATTAGTATAACCCACCAGCGAACAAACTGGTATCTTCTGCTTCTGGCGCTTTTTCCTAGCAACATCTCTGTGCTGACTTATTTGTTTAATTTCCTGTTTTATATGAGTAATTTTTTCAGAAATCTTTCTTTTGTCAACTTCCAGTTTTGTTTCTCCCGGCCCAAGCGTGCCTATCCCACCTCCCAAGCGTGAAAGTATCAGACCTTTGCCCCGTAAACGTGGTAATAAGTACTGAAGCTGAGCCAGCTCAACCTGTAAGCTTCCTTCTTTAGTTTTAGCATGCTTGGCAAAAATATCTAAAATAAGTTGAGTACGATCTAGAGTCTTTATTTGAAATATATCTTCAAGATTTCTTTGCTGACTATAATTTAAGTTGGTATTAAAAATTACTACATTGATATCCTCTAGTTCTAAAATCTCTTTTATCTGGGAAGCTTTTCCTTTTCCAATGTAAAGCGAAGGATTAGGTTGTTGTAAATTAAAATCTATTATTTTTTTTACTTCAATCCCTGTTGATAAAACCAGAGCATTGAATTCTGAAGATAACATCCTTCTGCTCCAACTTTCTTCTTTAGTTTTTGCAACTACCAAAAGTGCTTTTTCTTTTTTACTGGTTTCAATCATTGTCTCGTATGTCGTATTTCGTATGTCGTATGTCGTATGTCGTATTTCGTATGTCGTTAGATAATTTCTTTATAGATTTTATCAGCTACTTCTTCAGTAGTTTTATCTTCAGCATCGACCCATTCTATACGGGGGTCTTTTTTAAACCAAGTGATTTGCCGCTTAGCAAACCTACGGGTATTTTGTTTTATGATTTCTTTAGTTTTTTCAATTATGGGAACTGTTCCCGAGTGAGAACCATCCTCGTTCTTTATATAATCTTTTATTTCCTTAATCCCAATAATTTTTTCAGCTGTCATACTTATTTTTTTATCCAACAAACCTCTAACTTCGTTAACTGCTCCCATCTCAAACATTTTATCGACTCTCTTGTTTATTTTTTCATACAACTTATCCCGGCTTAACCTTAATCCAAACACCTTAACCGGAACTTTACCCCAGAGGCCTTTAGCCTCTTTCTGCTTAACTGATATCGGCTCACCGGTTAACCGATAAACTTCAAGCGCCCGGATAATTCTTTTTCGATCATTTTGAGAGATTTTTTCTGCCGCCTTCGAATCAACTGCTTTTAATTGCTCATAAAGCTTTTGTAAGCCTTTTTTTTCTATCTGTTTGTTAAGTTCCTCACGTAAATTATCATCTTTCTCGCCTTGCTTAAAAATTCCATCTAACAAGGCTTTATAATACAGTCCTGTCCCTCCACAAACAATTACAGAGATATTTTTATTATAAAGAACTTTTATTTTCTCAGTTGCGTTTTTGCAATAATCATAGACGCTGTATTTTTCGCTAACTGAAATTGAATTTATAAAATGATGCGGGACTTCTGAAAGAATATTTTGAGCAGGTTTAGCGGTAATTATTTCTGGTTCTTTATAAACCAACATCGAATCACAGGAGACAATTTCAGCCTTTATTTTTTTTGCTAAAAGATAAGCAACATCACTTTTTCCAGTCGCAGTCGGGCCAACAATAAAGATAATTTTTTTCATTTATTTTATTTTTTAAATTTTACAAGGAAGCTGAAATCTCTTTTTGTAAATCGAGTAGTTCTTTATGACGCCTGCTTTTAACATCATCTGACACATCATCTTCCATTTTCGCCGCTTTCGTCTTAAGACGCGGAGAATATTTAAAGATAAAAGCATATTTAAATTTTACTTGCTCTATTAAATCTCTTGTTTGAGCAAAATCTTGGTCAGTTTCGCTGGGAAATCCGATTATAATATCTGTCCCCAGGGTCCCCTTTGTTATTTGCTTGTATTGACTTGTAAGTTCTATATACTTCTCCCGCGTATACCCTCTTCCCATCAATTTTAAAATTCGATTTGAGCCAGATTGAAAAGGCAGGTGAAGATGCTTTTTAATCTTATCAGATTCTGCCATCACCTTAAATAATTCTTCTGAGGTATTTTTAGGATGACTGGTCACAAAATCTAATTCTTCTAACCCTTTTACTTTATCAATCTCTTTTAATAATTCTACAAACGACTTTGGGCTTTGGGCTTTGGACTTTGGACTATAGTAATCATTCACATTCTGTCCCAATAAAGTAACCTTCTTAATCCCCCTCTTGATATTATTTTCTATCTCTGCGATTATATTTTCTGGCCTTCTCGGCCTGAGTTTGCCCCGGACATAAGGCACAATGCAATAAGAACAAAAATTTGAACAGCCAGTTGAGATAACCACTTGAGCCTGATCTGGTTCCTGCCGAAAAGCCGCTCCATAGAAATTTTCATTCCGCTCTTTATCTTCCAAATCCTTTATCCTTGAACCTTTATCCTTTATCCTTGCTACGTATTCCGGGATTTTAAAAAAAGCTGACGGCCCGCAAACTAAATCAAGATGCGGCATCTTGCTAAATATCTCAGCACCTTTATTCTGCGCCATACATCCAATTAAACCCACAATTAATTTCGAATTTCGAATTTCGAATTTCGAATTTTTTAGTTTTTTGTAGGTTCCCAGCAACGACAACGCCCGATTTTCCGCATGGTCGCGCACCGAACAACTATTAACTAAAATAACATCAGCGTCTTTTTCTGATTCTGCTTGGACATACCCTTCCCGTAAAAAAAGCCCAAGAAGAGCCTCTGAATCGCGATCATTCATCTGACATCCGAAGGTGCGGATGTAGACTCTAGGAGGATTTATTCTTTTTTCCATAGCGGGATCATTATAGCAGATTATACTTGTTTGTGAAGAAAACACCAAACCACGGTAGTGGTCTACAGACGTCCTACATTGATGTAAGATTAAATATGAATAAATGAACTTTTAAGTTGAGAGATCTCTTTATCTATCTCTTTAAGCCTTTGTTCTATTGCTTTAAGCTTTCTCCCATAATCAATAATGATTTCTTTATTATGATAGCTACGAGGATTAGACAAGATCCGTGCTTTTACATTACGGTCGCTTTCTACACTCTCTTTTTCTTTTCGTAAAGATTTTATCTTCTTACCGATAGCCGAATTATGTTTTTGCTGTTGTTTGATCTTCTTTCTTTCTAAAGCTTTTTGTTCTTTATTCATCTTCCAATTTGACTTTCTTTTTTTACCAGAAGTAGGTTTTTTATAATTAGAATCTTGGATAAAACCTTTCTCCTTAGCTTTTTCCCAATAAGAATCAAAATTGCCGGGAAATTTTCTAATCCTGCCGCTGCGAACTTCATAAACAGTGTTAGCTATAGATCGGACAAAATGTATATCATGACTGATAAACACCAAAGTTCCCTTATAAACATTAAGAGCCCTGATTAAAGCCTCTACAGCATCAATATCTAAATGAATTGTCGGTTCGTCAAGTAAGAGAAAATTCGGCGGGTTGATCAACAACTTGGCCAAAATAAGACGGCTCTTTTCTCCTCCGGATAGAATATCTACCCGTTTATTAACATCATCTTCTGTAAATAAAAATAAGCTTAAGATGGTCCTTATCCTTTCGGCGGAAGAACTCCCTTCGCAAGCAGAATAAACCTCATCAAAAACTGTACTCGAGGGATTTAAAATTTCCATTCTTCTCTGTGAAAAGTAACCTATAGTTACATTCTTACCTAACCGGCGCACCCCAGAATCAATATCGATTACTCCGGCTAATATTTTCAATAAAGTAGACTTTCCGGCTCCATTGATACCGGCCAACACTGCTTTTTCTTGCCGAATAATTTCAAAATTAAGATTCTGGTATACTTTTATATCGCCATACGATTTAGATATTTCCTCCAATCTAACAACTTGGTGTCCGCTTCTTTTAGTACCAGGAAATTGAAATTTCCTAACACTTTCTCTCCGACGGTAAGGAAGGTCTATCTTTTCCATTTTCTCAATAATCTTTCTTTTTGCCCTAACCTGAGAAGCTTTATTAGGCTGGCCATGAAAGCGGTGTATGAATTCTTGTAACTGCTTACGTTTCTTTTCTTGTTGTGCTGACTGTTTTAACAAATAACTTGCCTTTTCTCTTTGTATCGTTTGATAATTCTCATAGCTACCTTTTACTTTAGTTATAGTTTCGTTCTCCAATACTAAAATATGATTAGTTACTTGCTCAAGAAAGTCCCTATCATGTGATATTATAATAAAAGTCCCCGAAAAGCTTAAAAGATAATCTTTAAACCATAGAGCTGCCGCTAAGTCAAGGTGGTTCGTCGGTTCATCAAGAAGCAATATATCGTAATGACAGATTAACAGTCGAGCTAATAGAATTCGCATCCCCCAACCACCGCTAAGTTCATTCACTGGTTGTGAAAACATCTTTTCACTAAACCCTAAGCCCGTAAGTATCTTTTCAGCTTTGTGTTCTAATTCAAAATACCCTCTAAACTCGAGCTCATGCAATATATCTCCATACTGGTTTGACCCAGCCTGACCTGACTCTTCCATCTTTTTCTTGTCGTCAATCATCCGACGTATAGATTCATCACCTTTTGTGGCTTCAGACAAAACCGTATTATTAGATTCAAAAGACATCTCTTGCGGCAAATATCCAATAGCAACGTCCTTGCTTATCTGCACCTGCCCGGAAGTTGATTCTTCAGAACCGAGAATGATTGAGAAAAGAGTACTCTTGCCGGAACCATTAGGCCCAACTAAACCACATTTAAGCCCGCGATTAATCACAAGGTTTATATCTTCAAATAAAGTCCTTGCTCCGTAATTTTTAGAAAGTTTATCTAATCTAATCATTATTAATTATTAAAACAAGACAGCTACTCTCATTTTCCTCTCTTGTTATTCAGTTATTCAGACGCTTTCGATATCTATTCCTTTTCCCACAAGCTATAAAACAAATATTGCATTTTGAGAATTTTAAAATATTTGTTTTATTATTTCTTGCTAGAAAAAGAGTTGGCGAAAGCGTCTGGATTCTTAATTACTATTTTATAAAATCA
>CAZXDO010000029.1:0-16242 GCA_964639325.1 uncultured Candidatus Saccharibacteria bacterium | reverse complement strand
GTGAAGCAATATGAGCTGAAGGAAAAGCAACAAAAATCTCATTTCCTTTTTCAGATCCGTAATAACAATCAGCCACCTCCTCAGTTGCAAAATGAATTGCCGAACTATCTGCATAACTACCCGGCCCATTTTGCATTTGGCCGGTAATAACTTCTAATTCTTTTATCGCCTCTTCTTTTGTTTCACAATTTTCTAAACCGAGAAATTCTGCAATAGCTTTTTCTTTCTCTTTTTCAATAAGGTGAATACCTAAAGCTGAGCGCAAACGACCATCTTCAACCATTTTCATAAAACCGTCAGTATATTCTCCTTGGCCCACCGTATGAAACATATGCCCGGTATGATCTCTTATTCCTTGTCTTGTAACATGAGTAACCATTTCACTTGGAAATCTTTTAAGTAGTAGTGAGTATTCTTCTAACGATAATGATGTTAGATTATCTTCTGAAAAATATTTAGTTATATCCTCTTTAGCATATTCGCTGTTTTCCCATTTTTCTTTTTCCTCTTCATAAAAATTACTTAACATTTCTTCTGCTTCTCGTAATTCGGGAGGGGTTTCTTTGGTATTTAATCCTTCGGAAATTTTTTCTTTTTTAAAGACTTGCGAATCCTGCAGTTCTTTTACATATCCGTAAATTTCTTTTTCGCTAGAAGCGGTAGATTGAATTTTCTTTAATTCAAAATAATGTAATAATTTTTTAAACTTTGAAGTTGATAATTCTTCAATCCTGTTTTCTAGATTCCTGATTGATTCCAGTTTCTCAAAAAGTTCTTTTTCTCTTTCATTTGTTAATTTATCTAATTCTTCATACTTTTTTTCTTCATCTTTTCTTTTTGAAAAATGCTCTGATCGCTTAGCTTTGATTTTCTCAGCAGCTTCTTTTCGCTCTTCCTTTGATTCTTCTTTAGAAAACTCCCTTATAAATTGTGGTATTTTTTCCATATTTTTATTCTGTACTTATTGGTATTCTACCGCACTCTTCTATGATTTTAGGATTATGGGCTGTATCTATAACACTATCAATACTTGGTTCAAATACTTCAAATTTTTCCCCGTTTTTTAACTCTAAAATAACTCTTTGGTTGTGATATTGAGAAACTTTTTCTACTTCACAATTTTTCAAATAAAGTTTAGCTCTTTCCCATAAATTGTCTGTTCCTGTTATATTATCTGAACTAAACCATTTAAGCGCTTTAAGCTTTAATTCATTGTTAAGGGTAGTTATTTTTTTGTTTTGAATATTACTTATATTTTTTTGAGCTTCGTTGGAAAAAATGTCTTTTATATCTTCTGAATAATACGAACCGTCTCTTGCTTTTTCGTAAGAAAATCTATCTAAATCATAAAAAGATAATTCATTAGGATAATTTATTTTAACCGGAACGGATGAACCGCTTAATTCTTTAAGTTTTCCATCTCTTATAATAAACTCACTACAACGCGCCCAAACATATAAAGGAAATAATTCTTTGTCCGGGTCTAGGTTGTTAATAACGCAGAAATTTTTGCTACCCGGGGTTATTTGCCAACTAAAATCTCTTTGGGTTGTTAAGTAATCTGTAATTGCTTCTTCTAAACCAGGATTACCAAATTCCGGTAATGAATCAGAAGTTTCTTCGGAAACATAAGATTTTTCTTCATTATCAACTTTATTAATGTTAATAATAATTATTGGAACAACAATTAAGATAATGAAAAGTGTGAATAAATAACTTTTTTTCATAGGTTTATTATAGCAAAAATGACCATTCCCGACCCCTTCCCTGGTTCAAACCCCTTTCTTGGATACAAAAAAATAAATCAACCATAAAGCCGATTTATTTTCTTAGTGCCCAGGGCGGGATTTGAACCCGCACGCTCCATAGGAGCACAGCCCCTCAAGCTGCCGTGTATTCCATTCCACCACCTGGGCGTAACTTAAAAAGTTCTCTTATTTATAAAGCTTTTTAAGCTTGTTTTTAATCTTTCTGGCAGGAAGGTCGCGGAAATAATAAAGTTTGGATCTTTTTCTTCTTGTGGGAACGGTTATAAATTCTATTCTTTTAATAAGAGGTGATTTAATAGGATATATTTTCTCTACTCCTATGTTTTGGATACTTGAACGAACGGTGAAAGTAGCACCGGGCTCGTTTCCGTGTTTACGGGCAATAACTATACCCTCAAAAGGTGTTTCTCTTTCTTTATCGCCTTCAATAACCCTTTCCCAAATTTTTAATTTGGTTCCCGGTTTTATTTTTGATATTTCCTCTTTAGTTAATGACATAATTATTTTTTTTGGCGGGGACGCCAGGATTCGAACCCGGAAGTCGGCTTTTGGAGAGCCGCAGTTTGCCATTGAGCTTACGTCCCCTTTTTTAAATAATACAGGAATTTAAGCTCGTGACAAGTAAATTTATTTCTTGGATTCTTTGTGTAGAGTGTGTTTTCTACACCATTTACAAAATTTTTTGAATTCAAGTTTTCTCTCAACTTGTTTTTTGTTTTTTGACGTATGATAGTTAATCTTTTTGCATTCGTCACAGCGCATTTTTACTTGTTTTTCTTTTAATTTTGATTCTGCCATAAATTTATTTGATTAATTTTTTGTTTATATATCCTGAGCCCACGGGCGGGATTGAACCGCCGACCTTACGCTTACCATGCGTATGCTCTACCAACTGAGCTACATGGGCATATTTTTTTAATAACAACTTTTATTTGTGTGGGCTTATTATTATATTAATTTTTAATTTTATCAAGTAAATGAATGAGCCACCCATCGGAATCGAACCGATAACCTATCGCTTACAAAGCGATTGCTCTGCCGATTGAGCTAGGGTGGCTTTCAATCTGTATTCTATACAGAAAATAATGAAATCACAAGAGTTTATTAATTACAGCAAAAACCCCGCTGGGGGAAGCGGGGTCTTTAATGAAGAACCCGCGCTAGGCGCAGGTTCTTCAGTGTGAAGTAAAGACAAGCTTTACCTCACTTAATTATTAAAGTCCTTTTTGAAGATAAAATCAAGTAAAAGTTATCCACAGGCTATTTTTCAATATAAATATCAAGAATGCCTAAAACTTTATTAAGATCTTGAGGCAAGGGAGCTTCTAATTTTATCCTCTCCCCTTTTTTATTATTGAATTCTATAGATAAAGCATGAAGAAATTGGCGGTCTAAGTTAAAAGGATCATCTTTTTTTCCGTACATATTATCTCCTACTATAGAGTGATGAATACTTGCAGTATGAACTCTTAACTGGTGCGTTCTTCCAGTTCTTGGAGTTAGTTTTAATAAGGTGAAAAATTCATCATCATCTTTCTTGTGATAAATATTTATAGGTTCGTATTCTGTAACGGCTTCTTTTACCATTTTTAAATTCTTACCTCTGGTACTCCACCTTGTGGTATCAGGTTTAAGACCGATGGAAGAAGTTATTAATCCTTTTTCAATAACTTTTCCCCATACTAAAGCAAGATAAGTTTTTTTGATTTCCCTTTGTTTTAAAAGGTTTTTAAAATAATCAAAAAATATTTGATTGTGGGCAATAATTAAAATACCGGATGTATTTCTATCTAAACGATGAACAATGCCCGGACGAATATCCGGCCGGTCGCCAACATTTTTAACTTCTGGATACTTTGAAAGAATAAAATTTGTTAAAGTTTTCTCATTATCTTTAGAAAATCCGGAAACAGGGTGTACAAGAAGATGGGCCGGTTTATTTACGGCAATAAAATCTTTAGTTTCGTGAATTATTTGAATTTTTTTAAGGATTGACATACCTATTGACTTATTTCTTTATTTTGTTAAAATAGGGGTATAAAAATGTTATAATTAATTGTAGTCCCCAAGTGGGGCTTTTTAATTGGGTAATTTAATTTATTCATTAAATCAGTAAATCAGTAATAAATTAAAGTGCCAAAAAAAACATGGGTCATAAAATAAAAATATTTTTAACTGTATTCGGATTAATTTTGATATCCCTATTAGTATTTTATCAAACCGGATACGGTTTCATAAAAAAGGAAGAATCAGAGGAAAAGGTAATTAAACCGGCTCCACAAGTTCTTTCTTCAAAGGTTTGGTTAACTGCTTATTCCAGCTCACCTGATGAGACTGATGATACTCCTTTTATTACCGCCTCAGGAGAAAGGGTTAAGGATGGGATAGTGGCAGCTAATTTCCTACCGCTTCATTCTACTATTCAAATTCCGGAAGTGTTTGGGGATAAGATTTTTGTTGTAAAGGACAGGATGCACAGCCGAAAAACGAACTTCGTAGATATTTGGATGCCTTCTAAGGAAGCTGCAAAGGAATTTGGTATCCGTGAAACCGAAATTATAATCATTGACTGGCCTTCTTCCGAATTATCTCTTGTTCGGTAAGGCCTAAACCTTTTTTAACTAATTCTTCAACACTGAGATTTTCTTCAGCTTTTTTAACTTCGTTTAATTTTGCTTTAATTTCAGGATTTTCCGGCATAAACCAAGTGCAAGCATCTTCGCATGGTAAAATTGAGGTTTCGTAAACTTCAATTTTTTTAGAAATATCTATAATTTCTTCTTTATCAAAACTAATTAATGGTCTAAGGATAGGAATATTCACTGCTTCGGAAATGGCTTTAATATTCTCTAAGGTTTGAGAGCTAACCTGGCCTATCGATTCACCTGTTGTCAGGGTATTTATTTTTTCTTTTTCTGCAATCTTTTCTGCAATGCGGAGCATAAAACGGCGGTACAATATTATCCTAAACTTTTCAGGAGTTTTGTCTAAAATTTCTTTTTGAATACCAGCAAAAGAAACAAGGTATAATTTTGATTCAAATTGATATTTATTTAAAATATCAATAACTTTTCTAACTTTATCTATTGAATTTCTGTTGGTGTAAGGGTATGAGTGAAAATGAATAAATATATTTTTCACTCCCCTTTTATTCATAAGGTAAGCAGCTACCGGAGAATCAATTCCTCCGGAAATTAAAGTTAGAGTTTTGCTGCTGACTCCAACCGGTAATCCTCCTAGTCCTTTATTTTTTTGAAGATACAAAAATGTTTCATTTTGAGTTATTTCAATAAATAATGTTTTATCGGGCTTATTAAGATTAACTTTCTTTTTTAGTTTATCTACCACCAAGGCGCCTATTCTTTTGTCTGTTTCTATTGAATCTAGGGGAAAGTTTTTATTCCCTCTTTTAGTTTTTATTCTAAACGTTTCAAAGTTTTCTTGTTTTAGCATTTCGATAGCAGATTTTTCTATCTCTTCAATCTCTAAAGGTTTCTTATAAGCATATGAAAAGTTAGCAATACCAAAAATGTTCTTTAAAATTTTGCTGATATTTTCAAAATCAGATTTATCAGGCAATTTAATAATAATTCTGCCGTAATCTCTTTTAATAGATTTAAATTTAATACCATTTTCCGCAAAAGCTCTCTGAATATTTTCTTTGAGCTTATTTTCAAAAAAGGGCCTATTTTTGCCCTTTAAGCCAATTTCAGCATAATGAATAATAAGGTAATTGTATTCCATTGTTATTAATATAGGTTTTAAAAACTCTAAGCTATGTCTAGGTCTTTGAAAAAATCATACCAGACCGGCTCTATGCCCGGATTCTTTTCCCACTTCTCTTCGGAAATCTCTCCGTCAAAATATTTTTCAGTTCTTTTCATTAACTTTTTTATTTCTTCTTTAGAGTACCAACCGGCTTGCTTAGTTTCTCTTTTGTTTCTCTTTAATTTCCCTTTAGTTTCGGCTTCGTATATTTTCCAATCATGATATGTTCCATCCTCTCTTGAACAAATATTATTCATCCTTCCTTTAAGAACAAGTTTTAACTTAATGGCAGTTAAACCAGTTTCTTCTTTTAACTCTGCCTTGGCGGCGTCTTCATATGAACCATGACTATCAACATGACCGGCCGGGGGAGCAAAACCAATTGGCAAAACACCGCGCTCAATTAAAAGAAGTTTGTCTTCTTTCCAAACAAGTATTCCAACACTGGTATGGTCACATATATTAGGGTCATTAGCCATGTGTTTATTATATCAAAAATTAAAGGTTAAAAAATCAACGTGGGGGTTCCCGACACCCCCAAGTTGGTGTGGATAAGTTTTATAAGTTTTAATTAAAAACTATTTTTTTAAACCAGAAGAACTTTAGGATAAAAAGGAGAATAGCTACGGCGGTGATGGAAAAAGCATAATGAATTCCGATAATATTGGTTAAAAACCAAACTAAAAAGACATCAAAAAAGTGGAAGGCAACCCAGGTTAGGGCAAATTTTGTGCCTCGCCACATCTTTTGATCAGTTTTCTTAAAGGTTATATAGGAACTGTAATAAAAACCTACTACGGCGGCTATTATGAGGGCTGTTATGTAACCATAAAGGTAGTAAAGTCCAAACATTTCTGTAAGAAGAGCGGTAACTCCTATTCTAATACCATAACTTAAACCCCCGCCCAATGAATATTTTAAAAAGGTGTAGCTATTATTATTTAGGCGGTTTTGAAATACAACTTTAGCTCCTATAAGTCCGTCTTTTAACCTTATTTTTTTTCCTTCTTTAAAAGAACGAGGAGTGTAATCAACGGGAACTTCTTTTATGGAATATCCGGACTTTATTATTTTTGCCGTTATTTCCCCTTCAAAAGCAAAGTCATTTCTTTTAATTTCTATTTTTTTAATAACGTCATATCGAAAAACTTTATAACAGGTATATATATCAGTTAGCGAGGTTCTAAAAAGAAGATTAAAGAAATGATTTAATGTTTTATTTCCTAGAAAATAAAAAAAGTATCCCGGATTTTCCGGATTTGTTTTTCTTGCTCCGTAAACTACAGGTTGTTTTTCTGGGTCATATTCTTCAAGAAGTTTTGGATAGTTTTTGGGATTATATTCAAAATCGGCGTCTTGAATTAAAACCACTCCTTCATTTATTTCATTTAGAGCTTTTTTAATGGCAAACCCCTTTCCTTTGTTTTGGGGATAACTGATAAGGTTAAATAAATAATAAGGTTGAATTTCTTTCAGTATTTTTAAAGTATTATCTGTAGAACCGTCGTTAACCACAATAACTTCTTTTTCAAAACCCGGAGTAGATGATTCTTTTACCTTTTTTATTACCTCTTCAATAGTTTTTTCTTCATTGTGAGCCGGAATTATGATGTTAAGTTTTTCCATAATAATTTAGTTTTTTACAATCCTAAAAGCTTCTTCAGGAATTGAGTATCTTTTAATTATTTCTTTATTTTTTATATTATCCTTTAAGAAAATAATGGAATACTTATCAGCAAAAACAGGTATCCATTCTGAATCTTTAACTCTGTTAATTAAAAATTCTTGAGCCCAAGGAGTAAAGTCATGATAAGCGAAAAATATAACATTAAATCCCCTTTCTTGGCTTTCATTTTTCCAAAATAGTTCATTTTCTTGAAGGGGCCTATAGATGTTCTGGAAAAAATCTTCCGGATAAGCCTCGGGCCTATTATCAACAAAAACTTTTTCTTCTGGAAATAAATAATATATTAAAAAGCTTCCGATGTCATAATTGTTAAAAATAGGCCCTTGGATATTATTGTTTTTAAAAAACCGCACAGCAGTAGAGTTTTCTTCAGGTACTCCTAAAGCAAGAGAAGTTGAATAATTAGGGTACCCGGAAATAATAAACATTATTACCAAAACAAGTACACAAAAAAATCTTGATAAGTACATACCTAATTTATCTAACTTAATTTTTTTAAATACGGAAGTATAAGAAAGACCAAATGCCGGAAGAGCTGCTAGAGCAAAAAGAGCAATGTTTCTCATCATAAACCAAGCTAATGCAAAAAAAATGAACGATATAAAAATCAATACAACATTTTCTTTTCTTTTTTGAAAAAGATAAAAAACAAAACCAATAATGAAAATAAGAGATAATATTTTGAAGTAAGTTAATAAGGTTGTATTTCCAACACCCAAAGAATCAAGAAACCAAATTGATTGATTCTCAAAAATTTGATAACCGTAATTAGTTTTTATTTTAAAAGGATAGATAAGTCCTTTTAAAAAATTTGGATTTGCCAAAAAAGCTAAAAGAGTAAATCCTGCTATTTTGGATAATTTTACAGTTTTTTTTGTTATTTTTTTAAAGATTAAATCATTAAAAATAAAGACAAGAATAATAAAAAGGCCAAAAACAAAATAAATGTGTAAATTAACCCAGAATAGGGCTAAAAATGGAAGGATTATTAACCAACGGGAAGAAATATTATTTTTGTAATAATTGAAAACAATCCAAAGGAAAATAGAAATAAAAAGATAACTAAATATCTCAGGTCTTATCTCAATCCTTGAGGAAATAAGAGGAATAAAAAACAGGGCGCTAAAAAAGGCGGGATAAAAATTAATAAGACGTCTGGTTAAATCAAAAACAAAAAAGAAACTTAAAAGAAAAAGAAAAATATAAAAAATATGAAGCCCTTTAAAACCAAATAGGTTGTGGACTAGAAAAAATATAATCCCGCTTCCCCAATGATGGTTTATAAATTCATACTTGGGGTAAGTATAAGAATAAAAGTTTTGGCTTAAAACTTCGGTTTGTCCGCTTAAAACCGCTTCCCCGTTTTTAAGATGTCGCCCTAGATCAGTGTTAACCAAGTTTAAGGGACGAGCAAGGGAAATAACCATCCATACAATAAGTAATGTAAAAAGGATTATTTTTATATATTTCTTTGAAAATAAATTCATTTCCTAGGATAGTAGTTTAGAATTTCTAAAGCTTTCTCTTCTTCACCTTCTTTTATATAGAGATTATATAATTGGTAATACGAGAATATAAAATCATTATCTTTTTCAATGGCTTTTTTAAAATATTCTTCTGCTCTTTTATGATTATTTGTGTTTATGTATAAATTACCTAAATTATGATAAGCAACCGCCATTTCAGGTTCTAATTCAATGGCCTTTTTATAGGTTTTTTCTGCTTCTTCGTATATTCTCTTGTCAGCATATGACATGCCTAAGTTATTAATAATCCTATAGCTGTCCGGAGCATAAATTAATGTTTTTTTATAAAAAGTAATTGGGTCACGCCAATCAGCATTTCTTAAAATCGTTTTAACAGATAAAAAGATTAGAAAAATAACAAGAACAGCAGTACCTATTCTCTTTATATTCAACTTCTTTACAATCTCAAAAGCTAAAGACAAAAAGGATATAACAATTCCAATTAAAGGAACATAAAGCCAGTGTTCGTAGAGAAGCCCGTTAATGGGGATGATAATGTTAGACATTGGTATTATAGCAACAAAGAACCACAATATTCCAAAAGTGACTATCGGCCTTTTTTTAATTTGCCGAAGAGCAAAATAAACAAGAATGATAAAAATGAGAAGACCTAATAAAACTTGAAAACTGAAAAGAGAGTTTTCTATAGAAACACTTCGTTCCATATGAAGCCCGACAGGAACAAAGATAAGACTAAGATAGATGGTTAATATTTTAAGGAAGGTAAAAAATCTAACTGCTATACTTTCGGTAAAAATATTAGTTTCTTTATATAAATTAAAAGTGTTGCCAAAATTAAAAACAGTGGCTCTAAGAAAAATATACAAACCGGCAAAAGCAATGAAAGGAAGAATTTTAACAAATGATTTTTTTAAACGGCCAATAATTTTACCCTTTTCTTTATAAAATATATCTACTAAAAATATTAATCCCGGCATTATAATAGCGATCTCTTTACTCATAAGAGCTAGAGCATAAGCTAGTATAGATCCCCAAAATGCCGGTGACGAGAAAATAGATTTATTATTATCTTTGGCGTGCATAAATAAAACAATTCCCAAAAACATAAAGAAAACATGAAGCGGATCACCTAACCCCGCGGCATAGGAGACAGCTTCTGTTTGTAAGGGATGAATAGCAAAAATTAAGGCAGTTAACCCGGCTATATTCTTCTTTTTAAATAAATACAAAAGAATAAAAAATAAAAGAATGCTATTAGCAAGGTGAAAAACTATGCTCATAAAATGGTAGCCGGGAGCCCAATCTTGCCAAAGGTGCCATTCTACTGAAAAGAAAGAAGAAAGAACGGGTCTCCAGTAATCACTGGAGAGACCCGCTCCGGCAATCGTATTTTCAGAAAATAATTTTGGAAAGTGCTGCCAATCTTTAATGAATTCATTGTTTAAAATAAAGTCATTGTCATCCCAAAACATTTCATTGGGAAGAATATTCACATAAACCAGGAATCCTATAACAAGTATTCCTATAACAATAGAAAGAATTTGGTGATTTTTAATCCACTGCTTAATCATTTAGAGATAATTCTTTTTAGATGAGACTGGATACCGGCTAAAATAACATAAGGGATGGTATTACACACTTTAGATATCTCAATTACTGAATTTTTATCTTTGGGGTTGCTGCTTATAACCAGAACTTCATCACCTACTTTTATGTCATCAATGCCGGTAACATCAAAAGAGGTTATGTTCATACTCACTCTACCGACAATTGGACAAAATTCTTCTTTTACTTTTACAAAACCTTTGTCTGAAAGACGCCGGTCAAAACCTTCAAAATAACCAAAAGGTATGGTGGCTATTTTCATTTCTTTATCTGCCTTAAAAGTGGCGTTATAACCCACGCTTCCCCCGGAGCGAAGATGGCGAATAGAAGTTACGTAAGTCTTTATACTTAGAGCAGGTTTTAAATCTAAACCCAATCCCCTATCAAAACCGTAAAGGCCGCAGCCCAAACGGGACATATTTTCCTTAATTTTTTTGGAGTATTTTAAGCCCGGAGTGGCAGATAAGTGAAAATATTTTATTGACTTAAATTCTTTTTTAAATTTATCCACAGCATCATTCCATTTTTTAATTTGGTTTAGGGTAAACTCATTTTCTTCCCCGTCAGCGTCACTAAGATGGGAACAAAGACCTTCTAAATTTATCCTTTCATTATTTTTTATTAATTTTACAGCTTCGCTCATTTGAGAATACTCAATCCCCTGCCTATGCATACCGGTGTCTATTTTTAAATGGATATTTATTTTTTTTCTTGCTTTTTCGCTTAAGAATTTAAGCTGGGAAAGATCAACGATAAAATAAGAAATATTTTTTAGTTTGTTGTTTAGAATTTCTTTGGGGAAAATATAGCCAATGACAAGAATGTTTTCAGAAATACCAAAATTTCTTAATTTTTTAGCCTCAAAAAGAGAATCTACTGCTAAAAAGGGCTTTTTTTCTTTTTTTAATATTTCTGCTATTTCTATTAAGCCGTGGCCGTAAGCATTGCTTTTTAAGACCGGGGTAAATTTAAGGTCGGGATAATTATTTTTAAATTGGTTTAAGTTGTAAATAATGTTTTTTTTAGATATAAAAACATTAATTAAGGTTTGGTTGGAACTAAATTTTTTCTTTAGCCGCTGAATTTCTTTAATTATTTTCATTATTTTCCTTATTATCTTCTTTTAAAACTTTCAAAGCAAAAGTGAATATCCAAAATAAACCGGTAATAGCTGCTATTCGTTGAATTGTCCCCGGCCATTCACTAAGCGATGTTCCGTCTATTTCCATAAGGACGATAAGCACCAATATGGCTATACCTGTTGTTAGTGTCCACCAGCTTAAACTTTTCCATTTTGGGTCTTCACGAAAGAGATGAAAGAAAATAAAACAACTAATAGAAGCCAGAAAAAAGATAAGAGCACTGGAAACGTTATGAATTATGCCGTGAATATTTTTCTCAGCAGAAGGATCAATAACGAAAACCCCGGCTAAGATAAAGTTAATTCCAATAATAGCAATAAGAACTTGTCCTATTTTTGATTCTCTTTTTCCTCTAAATTTATTAGCAAGACTTAAGGTAAAAACTAAAAGCAATATTCCAAAAATAATAAAATTAGCAATTTGAATCCAACCCCGGGGACCAAGAGCTAATTCGCTAATGTACATTCTAAAAGCGTCATAATTTTGACGCATTAAACCTTCAATTGTAAATACGGATATAAACAATATTGAACCAACTATGCCTGCCCATGGAGCAATTTTATGTCTTTTAAAAAAAGAAATTATCTTCTTCATATTTACAATATTAACAAAAAAATCTGCTTCTACCTATCATAAAAAAGTGCGGGACATTGGAAGTCCTACCTTACATAAAAATTACGCATTTTTTGATGCGTAATTTTTTATATGCGGAGGGGGTGGGCGCTTCGCTATTCGAACAACTCGGAAACCCACGGTTTTCCGACGGTCACTTCGTTCCCTGCCTTCCTTCACGGGAAAACTACAGTTTTCCCGACCCCTTTCGTGTTCGAATCCCACTTTACATATATAAAAATTATACATCAGAAGATGTATAATTTTCATTTGCGGTGTGGATGTCCGTAAATTCGAACTGAAATTGTCTCAAATTGACCCATTTGTTCGGAAATTAAGGAAAATCTACAAAGTTAACCCCGAATGGTTTGAGATTCCTGATTTTGCTATTAAGGGTTATTAATTAGAGACTTTCTAAATTTATTTCCAAATTGTATTTATAATTTGCAAAATATCGTGTTGGTGGTTATTAGATAAAATACCAAATATTTTGAGCATCTCTAAAAAAACTTTTATATTTTTTTCTGTTATTTCAAAATAGGCAATCTCTTTTGTATTAGCAGTCCGCCCGATTAAATTAGTTTCCGCTTTTAGTTCTGCAATTGGAAAACATAAATACAGCATTGGCTGAGTGCCTACCGCATATTGTTTTTCAGTAATTTTTATTTCAGTAACAATTTCATAACTTTTAAATTTATAAATCAATAGCGGATATTTAACTTGAGTATATTCAAAACTAAATCCATTTATATTTTTTACTACGGGATGACTGCGGTCAATTTGCAATTCTGAATTATTATCAATCAGATCATCTTTTTTTATCGAATTAAGATAATCAATAACATCTTTCAAGTCTTTTTTGGATATAATATTCCATTTATAAAAATACCAGATATATTCCGACAGTTCATAAAGTGCCTTATTCTTTCCATTAGCGCCGATAAATTCAGTTTCTGGCAATGACGATTCTGCTAATTTATTAACTTCTTTTTTTACTACATCATAACCAATCTGCCACTCAACATAATTGCTTAAAGCAAACCCGTCTCTTTTAACAGCTACGGGTGTTCCATATTCATTAACGATTGAACGATTTTTAACGCGAATTTTTCCACTAACAGCAGTCAATAAAATCGGCACTTGAATTTTATATTCTTCTTCTTTAATTAAAATTTTTGGCATATTTTTCACCAAATTTACTTCCTAATAATTCTTTAAAATAATTATTTATTTTCAGCTTAGCATTAGGAACATCTCTAAACTTAAATTTATTTTTTAAAATTGGATTTGTATGAACACTTTGGGCAATAAAACATTCCTTTATTTCATTAAATTTTTTATTGTCAATTATCACATCACAATTTCCAATAAAATATGGCATTTTATCCGCATATTGTTTAAAAACATCGATATAGCAATAATAAGGTAATTTATCCATTAATATATAGATTGTATTATATGTATCAACGTCAATAAAAGTCCGGTTTCTTTTTAGCGCATTTATATCTCTTAAAGTCCAAAATCTTGCCACTGGCTTATCGTTTTTATTTAAGTATTTTTTATTTGGATATTTTTGGACATAATTAACTATAGTGTCAAAATCCTTTAAACGGAAAACACCATCATCTTTTACTTTGAATTGGTAATCTTGAACATAATCATAGGTCATTCCGTTTGGATTTTTTTTATATAAAGCTATTAAAATCGGGAAGGCCATTCCGCGAGAAGTATTAGAAAATTCATGGCTACTTATAATTACCCCGTCAATTAATTTATAGTTTTGGGCAAATTTTGAGAGCAGGGCGAAATTGGCTTTTTTAATTAGATAAGACAAAGGATGCAAAACACAAACATAATCTGCCTGAAGTTTGTTGTAAGAAAGTAAAAAAGACATCCCTAAGTCCCTGGTTCTTATATCAAAATCAATTTTATCTTGAACAGAAACATCTTTTATTGAATTACGAATTATAGACGTAGTATCATTATACGGCGGATTACCTATGGCTATAAGTTTTTCGTTGTATTGAATTACTAAATTATCACGACTTACATTTAGAAGAGAATTTTGATGAAAAAAATCTACATCCTTGATTGTTTTTTTCGCTTCAGAAATAGCTTTTTGATCGATATCAGCACCAATAAGTCTTTTGGCAATATTTTTTTTCGTTAAAAATGATCCGTATCCACAAGATGAATCTAAAATTGTCCAATTCTTAATATCTATAATGTTTTTTTGCAGAATAGAGTATGCTAAATCAACAATAACCTCAGGCGTATAATAAGAGCCAAGATTAACAGTATCTACATGATTTAGATGTTTTTGATGCTTGTTCATGGTTTTATTATATCATTTTTTACTGGTATTGATAAGAACAAAGAAAAGCCGAAATGCTGTTGCTAATATCGGCTTTTCAATCATCAAAAATCTTTACTTTACATCGGTTCGAAATTGGACATCTGGCGGTGCCTTTTGGTTAAAATCCGAACTTTTTTTGACGAAAATCCGGACTGCGAACTTTGATTGCCGCGCTTCGCGCGGCAGAAACAAAAACTTTTCCGCTCGGGCGGGCAAAAAGGAAGGGGGTTTGGGGGAAGGAATTTTTGCCCGCCCTCGCTTTCGCAGCTTCTTTTTTCGCCGCCGCAATTTTTCGTGCCAACGAAGTTGGCGCGCCGCTTTATTTATCAAAAACCGGTAAAGGAAAAGACATCGCTAACTCACCGTTAAGCTCGGTTGAAATCCAATATACACCGCTTTTGCTAAAATTCAAATTTATAAACCCGGAAAACAAATCAGCCGCTTTTGCTTTGGAATCTAGTTTAAACTTTTGAACTTCTGATTTAGCAATTTCTTTAAGCTCTGGATCTAAAATTTTTATTATTTGTTCAAACTCTCCAACGCCATTTATCCATCTATTCGCAATAAAAAATTGTGGTATCACGATAGGACGCAAAATACTACTAAAAATACCAACGAAAACTGGTTTATTATTTGGACCTTTTGCAACCCCATCACAAGGAACGGAAAACTGCAAGATAGGTTTTTCCGTACCCTCTTTTTTATTTTCAATTTCTTGGTTTGCTTCTTCCATAAATTTTACTTTTTCAATAATTGTGGCTTGGATATATGAAACTCTTCTGCCTCAAAAATCGTAGTTATCATTTGGTTTTCTGTTTTTGAATCTTCTATAAAAGCTTCGTATAAATTATAAAGTTGCCAAATTGGTTTCCATTCGTCATCGTCATCTATAAATTTAATATTGAAACCTAATTTATCTTTTGCTTCATCAGCATAAATTGCATAGCCATGTGAGTAATAACCCGTTGCTAAATTATTGGCAACTTCCTCTGCTTTGCTTTTATCGTTTAACAACTTGCCGGTTTCAAGTAATGTTTTTGCGTACTGTTGAGATGCCTTTAATGCTCTTTCATATTCTCCAAGCGTATCTAGATTTATCTTTTCAATCAAAGGCATATATTTTAGTGATTTTTCAGGAGATTCGCCGCTTAACTCCTCAATAACCTTTAATGCGTCTTTGATCGCCGTAGCTGATACATCTACTTCGCGACCATAATTATCTTTTACTCTAATTCTAGGATCAATTGGCCCAATTTCAGAAGGATGCCCCATTACTAACTCATCGGCCCCTAAACTTAAAAGTGTCGCGGCACTTTTTGCATAGTGCGGGATAATTACAGAAAAGCTTTCCTCCGAAAAATCACGACAAAGTTTTGCCATTTTAAAAGCTGGGTCAACATAACCGCCCGGACTTAATAAAAACAAATCCAATTTTTTTTGTTTCCCAATACTTTGCAGTAATTCCGCTAAAATTTTTGCATCATTAAAATCCAATATGCTTACGGAATAATAGACAATTACTTTCGAGTTTCTTTTGTTTTGAATAGCTTTAATTCTTTGAACCCTGTCATTTCTTCTTTGCTCGCCATAGGATTGAAAGTATTGCTGTTTTTGCTGGTTAAGAATCAAAAAATACGGCGGCTCTTTTGGTTTTTTTGAAACAACAGCCGTATCTTCTGTTGGTAATGGTACGACTTCTGGTTTTTTAATTGGTTCTTTATTCTCCGACATAATTTATACTTTTATTTCGTGTATAATAAGGATTAACCCTTTCTATTTTGTCTTCCAGGGTTTCCTCTTTTGGTTTCGGCGGCAA